>JAAYXD010000024.1 GCA_012516065.1 Clostridiaceae bacterium | reverse complement strand
GATATAAGACAGCAAACGAGATGATGGCAGTATAGGCATATGTAAAAAATTTCCTCTCTCCCCCTAGGGGGAGAGACAGATATTATCAACATAGACATAACTGGTACAAAATGGTGGGCATTTAAACTTGCAATTTAGAAATATTACGCCGTCTTTGCTTTGTATTCTTGACAGGGGCCTGTTTTGTCGAAGATAATTAAGTTTAAACATTTTAACGGCTGTGATCGGAACGAGTAAGCAAAGTGTATCCTCAAAGAGAGCGAAGGTTAGGTGAGAGCTTCGCAGGTAAGCTTGCTGAAAATCCTCCGGAAGCCGCAACCCGAAACGAAAGGAGTAAGGAAGCCGGGTGGGACCGTTATATCCCGTGAGAGTGGCGGGCTTATTGTCCGCAATTTGGGTGGTACCGCGTAAGTATGCCTTTCGTCCCATGAGTGACGAAAGGCTTTATTAATTTTGGAAACAATATAAACAACTAAAATAAAACGGAGGCTGTAAGGAAATGGATTATGGAAAAACGCTTAATCTTCCTAAGACGGATTTTCCGATGAGGGGGAATTTACCGCAGAAAGAACCTGAAATCCTTAAGGAATGGAAGGAAAAAGATATATACCATAAGCGCCTTGAAAGAAACAAAGGCGGAAAAAAATTCATTCTGCATGACGGTCCGCCATACGCTAACGGGGACATTCATATGGGTACCGCGCTTAATAAGGTGCTTAAGGATATTGTTATCAGGTACTATGATATGAAAGGGTATTATACCCCATATGTACCGGGCTGGGATACTCACGGGCTGCCTATAGAAAACCGCGCTATAAATGAACTGGGGCTGAACCGTCATGAAGTCGGGCCGGTAAAGTTCAGAAAAGCCTGTGAGGAATTCGCGCTAAAATATCTTGATATCCAGCGCGAGTCATTCAAGCGCCTTGGAGTTGTTGGTGACTGGGATAACCCGTACATTACGCTGAAGCCTGAATACGAAGCGAAACAGATAGAGGTTTTCGGCAAAATGGCGCAGTGCGGCTGCATATATAAAGGATTAAAACCGGTATATTGGTGCCCTGACTGCGAAACGGCGCTGGCAGAAGCCGAGATTGATTATATGGATAAGCGCAGCAGGTCGGTTTATGTGAAGTTCCTGCTTAAAGACGATAAGGGCAAGCTTTCGAAAATGGGTATCGACCCCGAAAACACTTATATTTTGATATGGACAACAACAATATGGACACTCCCCGGTAATGTCGCGATTTCGGTCAACCCGGACTTTGTCTATTCAATTGTCAGAGTCGGCAGCGAAAAGTATATTGTTGCAAAAGAACTGCTGGAAAATGTTATGAAGGTTGCGCAAATCAGTGAATATACCGTGCTTGGCGAAATTCTCGGTGCAGAAATGGAATACATGGTAACTTACCACCCGTTCCTGGACAGGGATTCGCTTGTTATAACGGGAGATCATGTTACTCTTGATGCCGGAACGGGATGCGTCCATACCGCTCCGGGTCACGGTGTCGAAGACTTTGACGTGTGCAGAAAATACGACAGCCTCGAGGTTGTAGTCCCCGTTGACGGAAAGGGGGTAATGACGAAGGAGGCAGGTCCTTTTGCGGGACTTACTTACGAAGAAGCAAACAAGGCGATACTGAAGCACCTGAAAGAAACGGGCGCGCTGCTTGCCGACACCGACGTTGATCATCAGTACCCGCACTGCTGGAGATGCAAAAACCCGATATTGTTCAGGGCAACGGAGCAGTGGTTCATTTCGGTTGAGAGCTTTAAAAAGGAAGCCCTTGAAGCGATTAAGGCAGTGAAGTGGATTCCGGAGTGGGGCGAAGAGCGTATATCGAAGATGGTCGCGGAAAGAAATGACTGGTGCATATCGCGTCAGAGGTTCTGGGGCGTTCCGATACCTATTTTCTACTGCGATAAATGCGGCAAGGAATTGATAAATGAAAGAACAATAGAAGCGGTAAGGGACCTGTTTGCAAGAGAAGGTTCAACCGCGTGGTTTGAAAAGGATGCATCCGAGATCCTGCCTGAAGATGTCAAGTGCTCATGCGGTCACAACACATTCAGGAAGGAAACAGATATAATGGATGTCTGGTTTGATTCAGGGTCCTCGCATGCGGCGGTTCTTGAAACAAATCCGATGCTTTCATGGCCTGCGGACATGTACCTTGAAGGAAGCGACCAGCACCGCGGCTGGTTCCAGTCATCCCTGTTGACATCCGTTGTGACAAAGGGAAGAGCTCCATACAGGGAAGTATTAACTCACGGATATGTTGTGGACGGCCAGGGCAGAAAAATGTCAAAGTCCCTCGGAAACGGAATAGATCCTATGGATGTCGTAAACCAGTACGGCGCGGATATCTTAAGGCTTTGGGTGGCTTCTTCGGATTACAAGACAGATATAAGGATTTCGCACGACATCATTAAGCAGCTTTCAGAAAACTACCGAAAGATAAGAAACACAGCCCGCTTCATCCTCGGCAACATAAGCGATTTTGACCCGGAAACGATGATGGTGCCGTACGATGAAATGGAAGAGATCGACAAATGGGCGCTAATGAGGCTGAACAGCCTGATCAGGAAGGTCGAGGATGCATTCAGCAAATATGAGTTCCACGGCTTTATCCATAACGTCCATAATTTCTGCGTAATAGACATGAGCAATTTCTACCTTGATGTTATAAAAGACAGGATATACACTTATTCTGCAGATGATAAGAAAAGAAGATCGGCCCAAAGCGCTATGTATATAATCCTTGACGCGCTCGTCAGGATGCTTGCGCCGGTTATATCGTTTACGAGCGAAGAAATATGGAAATATATTCCGCACAGGAAAAATGACAACCCGGAAAGCGTGCAACTGAATAGCTGGCCTGAGGCGGACGATACTTACGATAACGAGCAGTTGAAGGAAAAATGGGATCACCTGATAGAGGTTCGTGATAAGGTGCTTAAAGCGCTTGAAAACGCAAGGAACGAAAAAATCATCGGTTCTTCGCTTGAAGCATCGGTCACGTTGAAAGCTTCCGGAGCGGAACTTGAATTCCTTGACGAAAACCTTGCGATACTGCCGATGATATTCATTGTATCCGATGTTAGCGTTGAAAGGAATGACGCGGCAAAGGAAATAGAAGTTGATGTTGACAGGGCGCCGGGCAAAAAATGCGAAAGATGCTGGATGTATAGCGAATCGGTCGGGGAAGATCCGAAACATCCCGATTTGTGCAGCCGGTGTTCCGGCGTGCTGGGCTGAAGATGAGCTCCGGCAGCATAACAGGTTTGGAACGATGTCATAACAGGAGTGCCTTTTGCAATGCGGACGGATACTTTGCTTGAACAGCTGTGTAAAATAAACGCGATAGCCGGATTTGAAGCTTCAGCATCAAACGAAATAAAGGAAATTTTCGGCCGATACTGCGACAAAGTATGGGTTGATACGTTTTACAACGTTATAGGTTATAAAAAAGGAAGCTCAAAAAACGGAAAGAAAATAATGATAACGGCCCATTATGACCAAATAGGGCTGATCGTCACCGGCTACGAAAAAAACGGCTTTTTGCGCGTGTCAAACCTCGGCGGTGTTGATACTAAAGCGCTTCTTGCGCGTGAAGTCACGGTTCACGGGAAAAAGGACGTTTTCGGCGTTATTGGCGCAAAACCTCCGCATCTTCTTTCAGGCGACGAAATGAAAAAAAACGTTAAACTCACGGATCTGTTCATAGATACCGGATTGCCCGATGAAGAATTAAAAGAAACGGTCGCAGTCGGAGATCCGGTATCTATAAATTCTCAGTTTGTCAGGATGGTAAACGGCTGCGCCGCCGGGAGAAACCTTGACAACAGATGCGGCGTTGCGGCTTGTGTGCTTGCACTCGAAAAACTGAAAAACATTGAACACGAAAACGATGTTTATGTAATAGCTACAGTCCAGGAAGAGGCAGGGCTTATCGGCGCGATTTCGTCTTCATATAATATTGAACCCGATATAGCCGTTGTAATAGATGTCTGCCACGGCGATATGCCTGAAGCGGATAAAGCGAGTACGTTTACCCTCGGAAAAGGCGTACCGGTCGGCGTAGGTCCCGCGTTTAACAAAAATGTTACGCAGCAGTTGCTCAAACTTGCTGATCAGGAAGGTATCCCGACGCAGCTTTGCGTCGAAGCGGGAGATCCCGGAACCGAAGCATGGGCGATACAGGTGTCCGGGATGGGGATAGCCGTCGTTGAAGTTTGTATTCCGTTAAGGTATATGCATACGGGAGCGGAGCTTGTCAACCTGGAGGATGTGGATACAGCGGCCGCTCTTGTATCAAAGTTCGCTGCCGGAAGAACCGTTAGGCTGTCAAAGGAGGATGCCGATGATACGGACACTGATTGAGCTTACGAAAATTGACGGGGTTTCCGGAGACGAAGAACAGGTCAGGAAGTATATAGAGGAACGCGTTGAAAAATACGGGCTGGAACACATGACCGACACTATCGGTAACCTTATCGTAAGGGCCGGGGAAAATAGCGGAAACCTGAAGGTGATGCTTGCGGCCCATATGGACGAAGTAGGTTTGATAATCAATCACATTACCGACGACGGAAAACTGAAATTTGCCGCTGTCGGTGGTTTTGACACAAGGATTCTCACAGGACAGCACGTCAGGATCGGGGATTCGAAAATACCCGGTGTTATCGGTTATAAATCGATACATCTTCAGGAGAAAAAAGAGCGCGAAAGCGCAGTGAAGTTGAAGGACCTTTATATTGACATCGGCGCGAAGGACAGGGAAGACGCGGAGAAATATATTAAGTTAGGCGATTTCGCCGCCTTTTCGAGTGAACCCGTATTTTTCGGCAAGAACAGGCTGAAAGCGAAAGCGTTGGATGATCGGGCCGGATGTGCCGTGCTTCTTGAACTTGTAAAGGAGAAATGGCCCTTTGAACTGTATGCGTGTTTCACTGTACAGGAGGAAGTCGGGCTGAGGGGAGCGACAGTTGCCGCAAAGAGGGTGGCTCCCGATATCGCTGTCGTTATTGAAGGCACAACCTGTGCAGATGTCCCGGAAGTCAGCGGGCATGAAATATCGACAGAAATAGGCAAAGGGCCTGCATTGACGTTTATTGACAGGACAGCGATAGCGGACAGCATACTCTTAAGGCACTTTGAATCAACGGCCAAAAAAGAATCGATACCGTTCCAGTGGAAGCAAACCGTGTCAGGCGGCAATGACGCGGGGAAAATACAGGTTTCTGGTTCAGGCGTGCGAGTGATTGCGGTTTCGGTTCCATGCCGGTACATTCATTCGCCTGTTTCGGTGCTTGATATATATGATCTCGAAAACACGAAGGAATTGGTTAAAAAGGCTTTGCTTACGCTGCCTTTGGTGTTTGATGGGAGGCAAAAAAATGATTGAACTTGTCAGGGAACTTGCCGGTACTTACGGGCCTTCAGGCCGTGAGGATGAAATACGCGGTGTTATACGCAAAAAGATATCGGGAAAGGTAGACGAATTGTATACCGACACGCTTGGGAACCTTATCGCCGTGAAAAAGGGGAACGGCAAACGCATAATGCTTGCGGCACACATGGATGAAATAGGCGTTGTCGCAACATATATCGAAGAAAACGGTTTTATACGTTTTTCGAATATAGGCGGTGTCAGCCCGGTTTTCTCACTCGGGCAGAGGGTAAGGTTTGCCAACGGCGTATGCGGCTGTGTATGCTACGAAGAGAAGCTTAAAGAACCGAAAGATCTGAATTTTTCAAAAATGTTTATAGATATAGGAACAAACAGCAGGGAAAGGACAATGGAGTATGTTTCTCCCGGCGATATCGCGGTTTTTGAAGCCGGCACAATTGAACAGAACGGGAGATACATTTCAAAGGCTCTTGACGACAGGATAGGCTGCGCGGTGTTAATAGAGCTTATCGGGCAGTTAAATGAAGTAAAAAACGAAATCGCATTCGTATTTACGGTTCAGGAAGAAGTCGGACTTCGCGGAGCGGGAACCGCCGCATATGCGATAAAACCGGATCTCGCAGTTGCGGTGGACGTTACAAATACCGGCGACACCCCCGGATGCAACCCGTTGTCGATTGAACTTGGCAAAGGCGCCGCGGTTATGATCAAGGACGGAAGAACAATATCACATCCGCTTGTAAAGAATAAACTTATTGACCTGGCAAAAAGATTTGATATTCAATACCAGCTGGAGGTAATCGAAAAGGGCGGAAATGACGCGGGCTCAATCCATACAACAGCGGGCGGGATACCGTCGGGAGGAGTGTCGATACCATGCAGGTACATGCACAGCCCATGTGAAATGGTCGATGCCGGTGACGTAAAAAATGTGGTTAAATTGCTGAAAGCATTTATTCAGTCTGAAGATTAGCTTTCTTTTTCCGTTTTGAAAAAAGAATAAAAAAGGATATTATATGGATTATCGCTGTTATAGCCCACGAAACAGGGTATGACAAATACAAAGTTCTCAAATCCCTGTTTTTTGCGAACACGGTATATACCCACGTGATCCTGATTCCGCAAACGCCGATCACGGACACAATCATCGGTATCAGCGATGTTCCGAGGCCTCTCAGCATTCCGACCACAACATCCATAAGACCGCATGTGAAATAAGTTCTTGCATATATGGAAAGCCGTATCATGCCGTAACCTATCACTTCCGTATTACCGGGCGCATAGATACCTAAAAGCTGTTCGCCGAACAATACCGCAAATGTGCCTAATCCGAACCCGGTTATGCAGACAAGAAGCGAACAAATCAGGAATATACGATTTATACGTTTGTAATTTCCGGCGCCGTAGTTCTGGCCGGTAAAAGCCAATGCCGCATGGTGGAATGAATTCATTGAAACATATATAAACCCTTCAATATTTGAGGCTGCGGAATTTCCCGCCATAACAGCCGAACCGAAGGAGTTTACTGACGATTGGATTATTACGTTTGACAGTGAGAAAACTGCGCCCTGAAGTCCGGCCGGAACGCCTATTTTTAGAATTTCAACCAGTTTATCGTTATGAATCCTGATATCCTTCAACACCAGTCTGCATGCGCCGTTGTACTGTATAAGGCATATCAATACAAGAGCAGCCGAAATAATCTGGGAAATGACGGTTGCAATGGCAACTCCGGCAACCCCCATATGAAAAAACACAACAAATATAAAATTAAGGGTAACATTAATAAGCCCTGAAACAGTCAAATAAAAAAGAGGCCTTCTTGTATCGCCTACCGCTCTTAATATTGCGCTTCCGAAATTGTAGACCATTTGAACAGGCATACCTGCAAAATATATTCTGAGATATAATGTTGACAGATCAATTACATCCTCGGGCGAACCCATTGCAATTAGGATGTTTCTTGCCATAATTATTCCTACAGTGCCAATAAAAATACCGCATATTACGCTTGAGGCAATCGATGTATGTACGACACGGCTCACATTTCCATGATCACCCGCGCCGTGGTACTGCGCTACCAAAACACTTGTTCCTACAGACAGGCCTATGAATAAACTGACAATAAGGTTTGTCATCGAAGCTGTGGATCCCACTGCAGCGAGCGCGGTACTGCCGGTGAAACGACCTACTACGATAATATCCGCAGCATTGTATAATAGCTGAAGTATTCCCGACAGCATGAGCGGGATGTAAAATCTTATTATTTTAAATAATAAAGGGCCGTTCAGCATGTCGATTTCATAGTTTGCCGGCCTGTGCGATTTTAGTTTTTTCATTGTATCAAGTCCGTTGTTCCATATATTAACGCAATAAAAAAGCGCATATTTTGTCAATTATTATACAATTATAACTCCTGGGGAATAATAAAGCAAACCGAAATAACAGGCAGATAATTTTTCATTCCATTCCGAAAACTGGGTACGTGCCGAAATTTATCGAATTTTTTACGTTAAAACAGGTAAAAATAAAACTTAAACCGAACCTGACTTCAGGTTTATCTGCGGAATTGATTTGGCGAAATATCCTATCATAAACGGCATTATAAAAACGCATACTAGATATGATTAAGAACAAGACAGGAGGGAAACAAAAACATGAGCATCTTGGACAACGTTTTGGAACATGATGCGAAAAAGAATAAAGGGAATAAGCGTTCGACGGGCTTTCACGTAAGCAAGCAGGCAGGTAATAAATTCAAGGAAGAATTCTCCGAAAATCTTGATATGAATGATTATCAAAGGTATCAGCAAAACGGGGTATTCTTCACAAAGGTTTCCGATAATACAGCGACATTAAAATATGAAGGCCTTCTTGCAAAGTGCGGCGCTGATGACGTGTATACCGTTATCGGTTTCGGAAGCAATACAAACTGGGAAAATGTCCAGACAATACGGATGAGCAGGTCCGGGAACTCATTCCATGCCGATATTCCCACAATGCATGGCAAAAATGTCAATATTGCTTTCAAGGACAGTGCCAACAACTGGGACAACAACAGCGGAATGAACTACACTTTTATCTAAAAGCCCGACTGTTCCTGTTTTTCCGCAGGGGAAGCAGGAACAGTTCCCTTCTGCTTGTTTCTTATCAAAAATCCCGTCATATTCAGCCTTGAGAAAAATATTCCGGCAGCCAGACAAAGAAGGGGTATAACAGGGTAGTGGTACCTGCTGTGGACTTCCGCGAGCATATGGGCGGCAACCGTTCCAAGGATGTATAAATAAAAAACATATGATCCGCTGTTTATTTTTTCTTTATCATTGTTTTTTACAAAGAAAAGAGCCGCGAAGGACAATGCCAGAAAAAGAAAATAATACGCGTCAGCGGCGAAGGTCAGCCAGACCGCATGTTTAGATATATTTACGCGCGATGCCGGCGAAACCGAATTCTGGATATATGTAATGCTTTTATGGTCATTTCCCCACATATGCTTGTTTTTATTTACCTGAAGCTTGATAAATGAGAACAAATCCATTTCTTTAAGCCGCTTTAAGCCTGTTTCTGCAAGTTGTTCGTGAATTTGATCGGAAGTCAGACCTTCACTGATTAAAGAATCAAGAAAGACCGAATCTTTTTCGCTCCATCTGCCCTCGGATTCAATATTAAGCCCGGCGAGTATGTAAAAGCCCGAAGGCTTTTTCGCCACTTCAATCCCGATCCTGTTCCCGATTCTGCCTGACACAAAAGAGGAAACTGCGGTATACGAAACAATCATTAATACGCAAATGCCGGCTCTTATAAGCAGTTCCGTTTTTCCGTCCTTGTCACGTAAATTATATTTGTATTCCATTAAAAGGTAATGTATCAATAAGCTTATGACAAGGATGACAACTGCCGGACGTATGTAATTCAGGAAACCTGCCGTAATCCCTATGAATAAGAAAACGGCAAATCTCCGGATTATATTATTGATATGCTTTACTGCGTATAGGTAAACAGCGATAAGAAAGAGGAGCCCGAAAGTGAAAAACGGTTCGGTTAATACGAGCGAGTTATAAAATATCTGAGAAGGCCAGAAAGCGTATATAACCGCTGAAACAAGCCCGGTCTTTTCATCATGCAGGATTTTTCCGATGAGGTATATTAATAAAAGAATCCCGATATTCAATGCAATATTGAACGCGACGGCGCTGTCAGGGCGCGGGCCGAAAATCGAGTATACAACCGATAGAACTTTTGAATACCCAAATACGTGAGGGAATAGGGATATAAACTTCGGGTAAAGTATTTCACCATTAACCAATGCGCCCGCAAGGGAGTGATATGTATAAAAATCCGAAACCGGTATCGCTTTAACGAAATATACCCATACAATGCGAAGGAATAACGATGAGGCGGCGGCTGCCAGAAGAAGCGGCCGCGTTCTGTTTATTTTCCATTCGGATATAACGGGAAATCTGGCGTAAAGAACAATCACGGCGGCAATTGCCGCAATTATTAATAATTTCGATGCGGTAATGCTGTCACTTAATACAAATATTAAGAGTGTCAATACGACAAAAACCGTAAAAACGAAAATAATTATCCTTTTCACAATTTTATCCATAAAGAATCTCTCTTTCGCTTCTTCTTCACCCATAATAACATATTTAATTGATGAATGCATAAATGTTTTTGGGATCAGGACAAAAGCCGCCGTAAATCATCCAAATCCGAAACGGGCATTTCACAGGCAAAGTTTTTACACACATAAGCGTGAGTCTTTCCGTCCGGAGCCGTATATCCGGAAATATACGGTATTACGTCTTCCAGTTCTTTGTACTTGCTGCCGTATATCAGAAGAGACGTAAACGGGCGGAAATTGTTCCGCACAATATCAACATACTGCATCAGCGTATTTTCCGGCTCGTTTGAAACAACGATTATTTCCTGCGGGGGCTGCATGTAAACAAGGTACGAGGTAAGCATATGGACATACGCCGAAGGCGACAATGAAACCTGCCCGCTGAAGGCTTTGAGCTGCTTTTCATAGTTTTCAACATACATAATATTTCCTGTCATCCGGAACAGCCGTAGCAGGTTCATCGCCATAACCGAGTTTCCCGACGGCATGGCGCCGTCATAAGCGTCTTTCGGCCTTGATATAAGTTTTTCAGCGTCATTGCCGTAAAAGAAAAATCCGCCGTTTTCAGTATCCGAAAAAAGCCTTTCAATTTCGTTGTATATTGAAACGGCATCTTTCAGAAACATTGGTTTGTAAGTCGACTCGTACAATTCAATATAAGCCCAAAGCAGGAAGGCATAGTCGTCAAGAAACGCGGGGATGTCCGCGTCCCCGTCCCTGAAACGGGCGTAAAGCCGGCCGTCTTCCCTTTTTAGTCTTGTATTTATAAACGATACCGCCTTTTCAGCCATGTTTACAAGGGATTTATCATTAAGAATACGGCCGCCTATCGCACAGGAAGCCGCCATTAACGCGTTCCAGGAAGTTAAAATTTTATCGTCCTTAAACGGATGCACTCTTTTTTCCCTGACGCTTAACAGCTTGCTTCTGCACTTTTCAATGAAATTATAATCAATCTCTTCCGCTCTGATAAGGTTTGGTATATTTCTACCTTCAAAATTGCCCGAAGAGGTAATATCGAACATATCACAGAAACGCTTTCCGTCTTCTTCACCCAATACGGATGTTATTTCCTCAGGCAGCCAGGTGTAAAAAAGCCCTTCGACTCCTTCGGAGTCTGCGTCTTCTGCGGAGTAGAACGCGCCTTCCGGGGATGTCATATCCCTTTTTATATATTCATAAATTTCGTATGCAGCCTGCGCGTACTTTTTGTTCTTTGTCGCCTGGTACGCTTCGGCAAAAGCAATGGAAAGCAGCGCGTTGTCGTACAGCATTTTTTCAAAGTGCGGAACAAGCCATTTCCTGTCGGTGGAATACCGGCAGAAGCCAAAGCCTATATGATCGTAAATCCCGCCTTTGTACATCGAATCAAGAGTTTTTTCAACCATCTCCAGGGCTTTCATTTCTCCGGTTGCGAACCAGTACCTTAATAGGAACAGCAGGTTATGCGGAACCGGAAATTTTGGCGCATTTCCGAACCCACCGTATTCAGGGTCAAAAGAACGTTCAAGCTGCCGGTATGTTTCGTCAATTATTGTTCTGCTTAAGGTTTTTGGATCATAATGGTTATCATTATAAACGGCTTCTATTATCCGGTTTCCGGCATTCTCGAGGTTGTCGCGTTTTTCCTTCCACGCTTTTGTAATGCTGCGCAGTATGCTCATAAGACCCGGGATTCCGTATCGATCATTTTTCGGGAAATATGTTCCGGCGAAAAACGGCTTTTTGTCCGGGGTCATAATTATCGTCAGCGGCCAGCCGCCGTGTCCTGTCATAGCCTGGCAGACGGACATATAAACATGATCGATGTCCGGCCGTTCCTCGCGGTCCACCTTGATTGCGATAAAATGCCTGTTAAGAAACTCTGCAACTTCTTTATCCTCAAAACTTTCCCGCTCCATTACATGACACCAGTGGCAGGTGGAATAGCCGATGGAGAGAAAAACAGGCTTGTCCTCTGACTTCGCCCTGGCAAAGGCTTCTTCACCCCAGGGAAACCAGTCTACAGGATTGTATGCATGCTGGAGTAAATATGGTGATTTTTCGTTTATTAGTCTATTTGGTACTCTTTCGGAATTTGACATGAACATCATCCTCTAAAACAAAAATATATAGGTATTATACCCAAATAAAAAAAGTGAATATGTAAGCAGAATCTTATATTAATAATAGTATTTAAATTCCCTTCAAAATCATTATAATTTTTATGCCGTTCATATATTCATCACCCCTGGACTTGACCAAAAATGAGATTTCAAGTTGGCATTCCGGATGTTATCGAGAATATTTTCATTTAAATTTTTATTGCATTACCTATAATTAACGATTATTAACGTATAGACTCAAAATATCACTTATAATTAACGAATATTAATGTTTTGTATTGACAAAACGTTAAAAAAAGGTATATATTATTAACATAGGAGTTATTTT
>JAAYXD010000023.1 GCA_012516065.1 Clostridiaceae bacterium | reverse complement strand
GAAATAATATATTATATAAAAGCAAGCCTTTTTCAAAGGCTTTTAATTTTTGCTGGCATTTATACGGAAAGGGGTCGGTCGATGGATACGTTGGTTGTTGAAGTTATGAGAAACAGGCTTGAAAAGGAAATAAATGAAGTATTAAAACCGATGGAACTGCAGGTTGGCAAAATGGAATTTATATTTTTGGAAAAGCTCCTGCTGACAATTAACCTTGAAGCAATAAAAAGTTCCGAATCTGAAGATATTTCACAGGCTGTATAAACCGGCTGCATTGATATTACGCGGAAAATGTGATAAAACAATTTATTGACGAAGATGGTAAAAGGCGCATATTCTGTTTGACATGCGCCTTTTTTACCAGGAGTTATACTCCGTTTCCTGTTGACTCAGGTTTTGGATATTGTGTTACTCTGCAGCCGGAGCCTCTCTGAAAAGAAGACTGATGCTGTAGATTCCGGCAATCCCCACAATGGAGTAAATTATCCGGCTGCCCAGCGCGTCCACGCCGCCGAATATGCCGGCCACAAAATCAAACCCGAAAAGACCGACGGTCAGCCAGTTAATTGCTCCTACAATCATAAGCAGGATTGCCAGCCTGTCAATAGGTGTTCTCATACCGACAACTCCTTTAACCATAGAGTCCGCAGCTTCTGTTTTTATAAAAACAGAAGCTCTTATCGGATCCTGTACATAAGGTTTGCAAAATGCACACATACAAAAATCAATAATACAGGATTCTGCCATTAGTATGACCAATTATATTTGAAAAATACAGTTTAAGTTTTCAAGCTTTCTGTTGAAAAAAGCGTTATTTTTAAAATTGCTGCCAATCTTGTATCAAAGCTTCACTTGATTTACAATAAAAAAGTAAATTTTTTATAACGGAAGATGAAAGCTTATGAATGAGGTGGTTTATTATGTCCGGTTTTTGGGATAAAGAAGAATTGCTGGGCAAATTAGTAAAAAACAGCAGGGAAGAGATCCATATAAAGAAAGTGACAAAGAACAACAGGGATTATTTGGATATAAGGACTTTCTGGTATGACGCTAATGATGACTGTTTTAAGCCGAGCCAGAAAGGAGTGGCAATACAAATGGATTTGCTTCCCGAGTTTAAGGAAATTCTGCTTAAAGTTGATGAATCCTGATCGTATTGCGCAATCCTTATAAACATTAAAATATGATTGCCGCACCCCGAAGGATGCGGCTCTCTATGTGAAAAGCCTGAAGGTCCCGTACACGGAAACCTCCGGCTGTAAACATCATATGCTGAAAGTGAAGAAGGTGTGCATATTGGGATTTTTGGTCCGGTCCCATTTCCCGGCTGCTCATGTGACATTGATGGCGGTTAATGAACGCATCAAAGCGGATATGAAATATAAACTTATCGAATCAGGTGTTGAGCTTATTGAAATACCGGAATGTGAAAAGCTTAACCCGGCGGTTTCAAGTCACCCGGACATGCAGCTTGTGCATATAGTTGAAAATATACTGGTCTGCAATCCTGATTTTCCCGGGGTTCTTGTGAATTTCCTTAAAAAACGCGGTTTTGAAGTTTATTTCGGGGATACGGCTCTTAGTGATCAATATCCGTTTGATATAGCGTATAATATTGCGATAATAGGCAAAGAAGCTTTCCATAACGCAAAATATACCGATCCGGTAATTAAAAAACTGCTTGAACGGCATTCAATACGGTTAAATCATGTGAATCAGGGCTATTCAAAGTGTTCGGTTTTGCCGGTAACGCCGGAAAGCATTATAACTGCCGATTATACAATAGCCAAAGCCGCAGTGGACACGGGGTATGATGTTTTGTTAATACCCGCTCAAAAATCGATACAATTGCCGGGTTTTGATTACGGCTTTATTGGAGGCGCCGCCGGTTTTATCGATAACGGAAAACTGGTTTTTGCGGGTAATATCGAGCATCTCGAGAGCAAGGAAGATATCGTCCGTTTCCTGGAAAAGCACGGGGTTAGCTGGATTAACCTTTCGGAAGAAAGAATAACCGATTACGGAGGTTTTTTGCCGCTTTACGAGTGCTGACAGAGAATGCGGCAGCGTTTGGCTTCAAGTGATTACGATAGTGTAAAATAATTGTGGAATTTTTGAAGAAAAAGAAACAGAGATCAACCTCCTGTGTTAAAATTATTTTAACCAACAAATAAAAAACATAAGGAGGG
>JAAYXD010000022.1 GCA_012516065.1 Clostridiaceae bacterium | reverse complement strand
TTCCTTCATGTGTGTTTCTTATGGGTTTGAATGATAAGGATTTTGCATTAATGGATCAGGCAAAAGGTAATTTAATAAAAAATACCGCCCTTTCTTTGCTGGCAGTGATCATAATTATTTATGTGCTGTTCTCCGGACCGCCTGTCGGCCTTTCGGACAATGGGGATTTTGACAGGATCATGCACTCAAATGGCCTGGAATACCGAGTCCCGACAGAACTTCGCAGGTTCATTTATCACAATAATTACTACATATCATATAAAGGTGAAACAAGGCTCGAAGAATTGTGCAACGCGCTTTTTCATATAGAAAATTTCAGGAATTATCCGTCGCTGCAGCATTTCTTTGTAAAATTGTCCATTGGCGTGAATATTCTTATAAATTATGTTACCGGGGCCGACAGCCGCATTTACAGGATTGAAGCGCTTGGACTGATTTATACGTTTCTTTACGGGTTGGCGCTGTTTGCGCTCTTTTCGAGCATTCGTATCAAGCGGCAATGGCTTGACATAACCTTGAAATTGATTATTATTGTTATGTTCTGTGATGTCGGCTATGTGCTTTATTTTAATTCCCTTTACGGCGAAGCGCTGCAGAATATTTTCCTTGTCTTTTCGGTTGCCTTCGGAATCAGGCTTTTCGATGAGAAGCCGGTAAAAAGAAACTATTTGCTGTTTGTGCTTTCGCTGCTGGGCTGCGGCTGGACAAAATTTGCGAATATACCGGTGGTCTTTCTTGTGTTGATATTCCTTTTGCCAGGTACTCTTATGCTTTTTGGCAAAAAAAACAGGCTTTTTGCTGTTCTATCGACGACTGTGGTGCTCGTATCCCTTGTTATTCTCTATATATCAATTCCGAAATGGATGGAAGTTCAAACCAGTTATAATTCGGTTTTCTTCGGGATTCTTAGAAATACGGACGAGCAGCAGACGCAGGAATATGTCGAAGCTCTCGGTATGCCGCGTTATATGGAGAAATTTAAAAACACAAATTACTATATGACGTCGATTAAAGAGGCAATAAACCATGAGCAGTTCAAAAAGGATTTTTCAAAAATAAATAAGTTTAAGATTGCCGTATTTTATCTTAAGCATCCCGGATATTTTCTTGAGAAGCTTAATATTACCGCGCTGAACAGCGGTATCATAAGGCCTGTGTATTTATCGAATTACGGACCGCAGGAACCCAGATTGACCTTTTGCACTACCTTTGAGTTTTGGGGAAATTTGCGCAAAGCACTGCCGTTTGATAACCTGATATTCAATTTTCTGATTATTCTTACGGCATTTGCTTATCTTTTCTATAAAGGTGTAATAGTTTACAGGGAAAACAACAGAGTGAAAGCTTTTTTGTTCCTTGGGGCTGCATTTGCCGCCGCGGGCTGTGCCTTGTACAACTTCTGCGTTCCGTACATTGCGAATGGAGAAGGGGATATTGCGAAACACATGTTTGCTTACGTGCAAAGCGCCGATTTTATCGTAATACTTCTTATATACCTGTTATTGGACGGAGTATCCCGTATTGGACCGATATCCGTACACGCGCTGAAGCATAATCGCAGGTTTATCCCGGCCGCTGCGGGCGTGTTATGTGTAATTCTTGTTATATGCGGTTTGGCGGTACTTACTTCCTCACGAAAAACAGGCATGATAGGAGCTTTTATTGAACTCGGCGAGTATAATGGCAAAAAAATGACCTGGCAGATTATAAATCATAGGAATGGCGTATATACACTTATGGCCGCCGAGCCTGTGACAAAAGGCAATTTTTCCGAATCCGTTCCGTCGAATGCCAGCCTTGAGAAATACGGGAGCAATATCTGGTTGAACAGCAGAATCAGAGACTTCCTCAACGAGGATTTCATAAAATGTTTCTCCGATGAGGAACTGGCGCTTTTGGAAACGGTGAATCACAGAGTGCTGCTGTCAGCAGGTAATCTTTTTCTGAAAGAGACGGGGGAGCAGGAAATTTTCTGGTCACATGTTCCGGTGCTTTCCGACAGGGATTATGATAATTCCTATGCAGTGCTTGTCCGTGATATCGTTACTCTCCCTAATTTGAGACAGATAGCCGATATGAGCCGGAATGGAATTAAAATTAAAAAAGCAATGCCCTATTGGCTGGATACGCCTTATTACAGCAACGATTCAATGCTGCGCATAGTTGAGAAAGATGGGTACATTTATATGAAAGATGCCATTACGGAGGACATTGGGATTGTTCCGTGCATTTATCTTCGTTCGGGTTGGAGCATGGATGGTAAAGGTACGTTAAAGGAACCATACAGGATAGTTAACTAATAAGCTTGCCGGTAATATGCTTATTGATTCCGCGCCGATACCGCCGCAATTTATTAAAAGAGTAAGCAGCCTGCGGCATATTACAGGCGAAATATTTCGAACCGAAAAAATAACGGAGCGGCTCTAAAAACCGCTCCATCATTCATTTATAATATTCCGGTGCCACGGGTATCATCCGAAAACGATGACTGCTTCCTTGTTCTTAATCCTTAAGAGAATGGTTTCAATAATCCTGAAATAATGGTTCAGGTTCTTCGTTTCAAGATAAGATGTAATCATATCCTGCCCGATAACCAAATCAATATTCTGAGGTTCTGCGCAGACCAGAACGGCTTTGTTATTCTTTAATACCGGTGTGCTGAAAATATTACCGTCCAGGAGCCTGCTTATTCTGTCATATTCCGTTATTCCCGTGCCCGGCTGTATTCTCTGCAGCTTGACAAAGAGATCGGGACTGACAACAAGAGCCTTTCTGCCTGCAATTCCATTCTCAACGAATTTGGCCAATCCTGCCGATATGTCTTTGAATGGATTTTCTCCATCGCTCCAGTCCGATACAGGCAGTTTTATAACCCCTTCCTCGGTCAGCAGGCCCTTGTATCCAAGCTCTTCGCTGCCCAGGAAAATCAGTTCATCTTCTTTCAAAGCGCATTGCGTAGCGGCCCTCATGGCCGGTGACAGGTCGACAGGCAATCCTGTCTGCTCGCTGAATTCGAGATCTCTCCACAGAAGAGAAAAGTCTTCGTTGATCAGAGGGATATGCTGATATGTTCTTCCTCTGATGACCGAAATATTTCCTTCGGTTTCATCCAATTCCGATAAGTTGTCGACATTGATGCTTTGAACACCCGCGCCTACGGGTCCATAAATACTTATAAATCTTCTTCCTGTGAGAATTTTTTTTGCGGTTGATACAACGGCATCGTCTATTTTCTCCCAAAGTTCGGCTGAAATTGGAGAACCTTCCCTATATAAGTAATCCATATTCTCCCTCCTTACTTGCCAATTAAGCTACCTACAGTGCTTTCAGGTTTTTCCGAAAGCGGTTTTTCAACAATGTTCAACTGATCAAGCATTTCTTTGACTTCCTGCTCACCTTCGGCGAAATGGTCCGCCTCCTCGGGATCGAGCCAGCGAAGCAGGGTCATAAGTTCTCCTACATGTGCTTTTTCCTCATCCCTTATATCTGCAATCACTTTTTTTGCCAGGGGATCATCGGTTGCCTGCACATGGGCGTCATATACGAAAATAGCCTCAAGCTCTCCGGCTATGTTAAGCCTAATTGCCTGTATCAGTTCTTCCTTTGTCATTTTTCTCGGAACATTACCTGCGAATGGATTTGCAAAACTTGCCATATTCTATCCTCCCTTTTCAGTGTTAATTTTTATTATTTTTATTTATACCCATATTACACCGGTTTTAAATAATAAAAAATAGATGCCCCGCTTCTTCTGACGCCGGCACGCCTTGCGTCTGCGAAAATCGGATCACAATATTCGGAAAAAGCCGGACAAAAAATTTTATTTTTTTTCTGTGATTATTGATTTTTCTCTTGACATGATTTAAATTATATTTATAATAAATATATGATAATTATAAAATTATAATCATTATAAAATAGAAATATTTTATAA
>JAAYXD010000263.1 GCA_012516065.1 Clostridiaceae bacterium | reverse complement strand
TTTATTTTCCCAAGGCTTGCACACCACTTTTTTTCGTGTTATTTTACACTTAAGTCGTTTCCATTTGTAGGTTTTTTCTTTTTTAAACCTACCAGAGGTCTTTCAGGTCTCATTTCTTTCATACTAAGTTAACAGAGCCAATAAAATTGATAATATATCATTCTGATATATCGCTCCTATATATTATGCTTGTTTACCGGATTTTTGTCAATATCTTCGAGAGACAAAAAAGGTTTTCAGCTTTCGATGTTTTCCGAAAGCCTGAAAACCCCTTCTGCAGATGTTTATCTCTATATAAACTGTGTGCTGATATTGACCGCAGGAACCGTCCCTTTGGTCTGAACCGCAGGAACCGTCCCCCTGGTCTGATCCAACGCACCCCATGTTGACGTTCAGAAGGAATATGTCAGATGGATTTTACGGAATCCGGATTGTAATTGCCAATATCATTAAGAGCTTTCCGCCTTTTTCTCCGGACCCGGTTTATATGCCGTTCAAAATCACCATTGCGCAGCAACTCGGCAAGGACAAGCTGCTCAAATACAGGTACCGTACAGGAATAGAAGCCAAGCCGGCGCTGAAAGTCCTCCAGCAGTTTTTCGGGCAGAATCATGTAACCGATGCGCATGGATGGGGCAATGGTTTTTGAAAATGTATTGACATAAACCACATTGGAATCGGATGTTATGGAAAAGAGAGAATCCTCCGGCTTTTTGGAAACCGTAAGTTCAGAGTCATAATTATCTTCAATAATAAAGCCGTCTCTTTGCTTCGCCCAGCGAAGGTATTCATGTTTCTTTGATATACTGGCGGTAACGCCGCTTGGAAAACTGTTAAACGGAGTGACATGCAATATGGTTGCATCTGTCCGCTCCAACTCTTTTGAGGATATGCCGTCCAGGGTCAGCGAAAGCATATCGCATTCTAAGCCCATCGCCTCATAGACTTTCCTGATCTTGTCGTATGACGGCTGTTCAAGAGCAAATTTTTTCCTGCTTCTGAAAAGCTGGGCAATCAGGCCATAAAGGTATTCCGCGCCGGATCCCACGATAATCTGTGACGGCTTTACGAGTATTCCACGGCTTCTTGCCAGGTATGAGCATATTTCCGTTCTAAGCTCGTCGCATCCGCTGTTGGGAGATTTTATAAAAAGCCGGTTCCCGTAATTAGCCAATACTTTTCTCATGGTTCTGGCAAATACCGAAAACGGAAAATCCCCCACATTGCTGGATTGCGGCTGGACTTCAGAAAACCTGCCGCTCTGCAATACCGGGGTTCCATGAAAATCAGATTTATGGTAAATGACAAAACAGCCGCTGCGCTGGCGAGTTTCAATATAACCTTCTTCATTCAGCAGCGCAATCGCGTGTTCAACAGTTACAACGCTTACACCGGTTTCCTCAGCAATGGTCCGCTTTGAAGGAAGACGGCTTCCGTAAGGATAAACTTCGGATATGATATCCTGCACGATTGATTTATACAGTTGCATATAAGCAGGTACCGGTGACCTGGAATCAATATGATAGTTCATCTGGTTATATAAAATTCCTCCGTTCTGGTTATTTTTATAATATCAGTTTTATTGTATTCTTATTTCGCGAATTTGAAAAGAAGACATTCACCTAAAGAAAAAAATGGATAAGTCAGTAAAGGGGATACGCAAACATGAACAAAAGCCATACTACTATTGTTAAGCTGACAGTAACCGCCATGTTTATGGCAATGAATATTGCGCTCAGTTCATTCGGCATACCGGTTCCAGGCGGGCGCCTGTATCTGAATGACATAGTTATCTGCCTGGCAGCAATACTGCTGGATCCGTTGCCGGCATTTGCAGTAGGCGGTATAGGAGCGTTTATCGGCGATTTTCTGTTCTACCCTGCACCGATGTTTGTTTCCCTTGTTACTCATGGCCTTCAGGCTGTTGTAATTTCATTGTTCTCGCATAGATTTTTGAAGAACAACCCGCGCCTTGCATCAGGAATAGGAGTTTCCGTCGGCGCTGTCATCATGGTTGTCGGGTATTCGCTGGGAAGGGCTTTCATTTACAGCACACCGGAATATGCTTTGCTGAAATTGCCTTTCCAGATACTTCAGGCTGTGGTCGGCGCAATCGTTGGCATGCTGCTGTGCTGGAAACTCGGGATTCATAAATTGTACACCAGGATAACAAATTCCGGACAGGCATGATTCATAGCCATCCATCATCTCGATTTTCTGCATAGTACAGAAGATGGTATGGATGTGTAAGGTCCCCTTCTTGAGTAGGTTGTAAAGTGATTTACATACAACTGCAATAATACCATGTCTGTTTGGGAGTTTTGTCCCAGTAAGGAAAGCAAAGCTGTACTGCAATATCGTAATATCCCGCTTCTGTTATCTCAAAACGGTACTCTGCTGACGCCTGGTCATCTCCAAGTGAGGCCATCTCATCAGTAATAATGACATTTCCTTCGTATTCATCCGGAACTCCGTTCCTGTCAATATAAATGGTTCCGAACTCCGCTTTCTGCTCCT
>JAAYXD010000230.1 GCA_012516065.1 Clostridiaceae bacterium | reverse complement strand
CTGTAAATAATACGGTAATTAAAGCGGCATCAACTGATGATACGCTGCCGACACCGACGCCGACACCGGAACCGGTAAAAAAAGCGGAGGCAACTATTTTGTCAGCCGGAGACGTAATTATGCACGACGCCGTTATTCGTTCAGGAAAAACTGAATCGGGCATCTATGACTATACCGGGATATTTGAATTTGTAAAACCGTATGTGGAAAAAGCCGATTATTCGATAATAAGCTATGAAGGCGTAGTCATGGATTCCGATAAGAATTATACGGGCTATCCTCTTTTCAACGCACCTCCTGCAATTATCTCCGCTTTTGCGTATGCTGGGTTTGATATGGTGAACAACGGTAACAACCACTGCCTCGACCGCGGTCTTCACGGACTTCTGGAAACAAGAAGCATAATTAAACAGAAAAACCTTCAGGTTATAGGGACATTTCAGGACGCCGCCGAACCGAGATATAAAATTCAGGATATAAACGGGATTAATGTTGGTTTCCTTTCATATACATACGGATGCAATATGAACGAAAACAAGCTCACCGAGGAGGAACGAAACACGCACCTCAGCCTAATTAACAGGGACAGAATGGAAAGCGAAATCAAGGCTCTCGAAAGGAAAAGCGATATTATAATTGTTTTGATTCATTGGGGCGTTGAGTACCGCCGTGAACCGACCGAAGAGCAGAAAAAACTCGCCGAAAGCATGCTTTCATGGGGAGCAGACATTATTCTCGGCTCGCATCCGCATGTTGTTGAACCGTCCGAAACAGTTGAAATAGACGGTGACATAAAATATGTGATATACGGTATGGGAAACTATTTATCAAACCAAATCGGCGGTAATAACCCGAACAAATACAACAATGATTTAACCGAAGACGGTATGATGATAAATATAAAAATAGAAAAAGACCTGGAAACGGGAAAGACATCAATTATTTCAGTAAAGCATATCCCGACATGGGTTTACAGATATACCGAAAACGGGATATACAAATATAAAATATATCCCGTTCCGTCACCTGACCATGAGAGTTTAAACAGCCTTGACGAAGCCCTTGTACAAAAACTTAAGAATTCATATTCCAGAACAATGGAACTTGTGAAGGATTATCCTTAATTTAAGTCTTCCTGCTTTTTTCTTGTTTCCTCAATAGTATGCGAGCAGCTTTCAAGACTGCATGTGTATACTACCTTGCCGCCCCTGTATTTTTTGGTCATAAAATTCCCGCATTTCGGGCATTTTTTGTCCGAGTGCATATCCCACGATGAATAATCGCATTCGGGATAATTTTCACAGCCCAGATAATTCTTGCCTTTTCGAGTCTTTTTAATTAAAACCTTTCCGCCGCATTTCGGGCAGGTAACCCCCGCATCTTCAAAAATCGGTTTTGCGTTCCTACATTCGGGAAATCCGGGACAAGCAAGAAACTTACCGTATTTGCCCGTTTTTATGACCATCTTCCTGCCGCATTTTTCGCATACTTCATCCGACTCTTCAACGGGCAGCCGGACTTTCTCTATTTTCTTTTCAGCTTCCTTAACCGTATTGCTGAAATCCTTATAAAATTCGTTCATCAGTTCTCTCCAGCCAAGCTTGCCTTCTTCTATCGAGTCAAGCTTTGCTTCCATCTCTGCCGTAAAATTGATATTGACAATGTCTTTGAAATGGTTTTCGAGCAAATCGTTAACTATCTTCCCAAGCTCCGTCGGCACGAGAAACTTCTTATCCTTTACGACATATCCCCTTGTCAATATTGTGCTGATTATCGGGGCGTACGTGCTCGGCCTTCCAATCCCTTTTTCCTCCATTGCCTTTACGAGCATTGCTTCGGTATATCTTGAAGGAGGCTGCGTAAAGTGCTGGGAATGTATAATTTCCAAAACCTTAACGTTCTCGCCTTCAATCAGTTCAGGGAGCAGGCTTTCCTCTTCTTCCGGATTTGATTCTGTTGATTCATCTGAGCTTTCCTCATAAAGAACCAAATAACCGTTGAATTTAATTCTTGAACCTTTTGCTTTAAACAAATACCTGCCTGCTTCAATGTCAACAGCCATAGTATCATATAAAGCCGATTCCATCTGCGATGAAATGAACCGTTCCCATATTAGCTTATAAAGCCTGAAAAGATCCCTCGGCAGCGAACTTTTAACCGTTTCAAGGGGAATATCAAGAGTTGTTGGCCGGATTGCTTCATGCGCGTCCTGTGAAGTTGATTTAGTCTTATAAATTCTCGGTTTTCCGGGAAGGTATTCCTGTCCGTATTTATCGAGAATATATTTCCTTGCTTCCGATAAAGCTTCGTCGGAAATACGCGTGGAGTCGGTACGCATGTAAGTAATCAGGCCTACCGATCCCTCTCCTTCTATTTCTACGCCTTCATAAAGCTGCTGCGCGAGCATCATTGTTTTCTTCGTGCTGAAGCCAAGCTTCCTTGAAGCCTCCTGCTGTAATGTACTCGTAGTGAAAGGCGGAAGCGGCGCGCGTTTCTTTTCGCCATGCTTTACTTTCCCGATTACATATCCTACGCCTTCAAGCTCCTGCAGTATGATTTTTACTTCTTCTTCGCTGCTTAGCTCTATTTTCTTGTCCTTAAGCCCGTAAAAACGGGCTTTAAAAGTTTTCCCGTTCTCTTTTTGGAACAGCCCGTCAATATGCCAGTATTCCTCGGGAACAAATTGATCTATTTCCCTTTCCCTGTCGCATATCATTTTCATAGCAGCGGATTGCACCCTGCCGGCACTCAAGCCTTTACGAACATTCCGCCACAGAATCGGGCTTATTTCATATCCCACTATGCGGTCAAGCACACGCCTCGCCTGCTGGGCATCTACAAGATTCATATCAATCGGCCTTGGGGATTTTACAGCTTTCGTGACCGCGTTTTTTGTTATTTCGTTAAACGTTATCCTGCATTTTTCATCTGCGGGTAAATTAAAAATATCCGACAGGTGCCAAGATATTGCTTCGCCTTCACGATCAGGGTCGGTTGCGAGAAAAATTTTATCGGCTTCCTTTGCTTCTTTTTTCAATTCGGAAATTATGCTGCCTTTTCCCCTTATATTTATATACTTCGGTTCGAAATTATTTTCTATATCGACTCCTAAACTGCTTTTGGGAAGGTCGCGTATATGACCCATGGAAGCTTTGATTTTATAATTCTTTCCCAGAAACTTCTTGATTGTCTTTGCCTTAGCCGGTGACTCAACAACAACCAAATATTTCGACATTCTTTTCCTCCGTTCCTCACTCTGCAAAATGTCGTGTTCATTCATTTGTTTTTGTTCCTCGTTATAGTATCACTAGAATTAATTTTTGTAAACTGTAAATATGTTTCGACGCAATAAATAAAACCTGAGATTTATTTTTTATACTGCCTTCCGTCGTGCCTTATATCAAAATTTTCCCTGATTATCAATTCGGAAACCGGAACAGGATTCAAACCCTTCTCTTTAAGTATGTCAATCACCCTTCCGAGAATTTTCGCGGTATTCGCCGTATCATTGTGGAACAATAAAATATCACCGCTTTTTGCATTTTCAATTCGGCTTAATATTCCCTCCTCAGTGATACCTGGTTTCCAGTCAAGCGAATCCAGACTCCATTGTATATTATAATACCCTTCCTGCCTCGCTACCGTCAATACCGTATCGTTGTAGTCGCCGTACGGAGCGCGGAACAGATCGGTTTTCTTTCCGGTAATTTCTTCGATAAGTTTCCCGCAGTCGATTATTTCGCTGCGTACTTTCTCTTTTCCAAGAACGCCCATTTTAAAATGGTTTTTCGAATGATTCGCAACATCATGACCCTGTTCCGCTATCATCCTTGTTTCTTCCTCATTCTTTTCAATCCAGCTTCCTACAAGAAAGAAAGTCGCTTTCACATTTTTTTCTTTTAATGTATTTAATATTATCGGTATATCGTCGGCACCCCATGCGCAGTCAAATGTTATCGACACTTTATTTTCATTTTTTTCAACACTGTATATCGGTATTTCCCTGACTTTCGCATTCACCGCAATATCCCTGCTGACGATCACGGGCAAAACAAGCAAAAGTACTGCCGCAGCGCAAAAAACAAATAACAATACCCTTTTTCTTATGACAATCATTTCATACAACCCCGTTTTGGCTTCCTATTCTTATATATGCAATCTTTTCGGGTTTATGAGCGGTCAATTATCAGCCTGAGAAACATTTAAGCCAAAGGAGCGGTTTATAAAGGCATATAAGCTGCTCAAACCGATCCTGCGGCTTTTCTTGACTTCTAAAGTTCCACTGTTATAATGAATATGTCAAATCCATCTATATAGTATTTTGGAGGTCTTTGAAATGGCTTGCGAATCAAGAGCGGTTTGTACGTGCACATATCCATGCTCACGACGCGGTAAATGCTGTGAATGCGTGGCTTACCACAGGAGAAGCGGTGAAATCCCCGGATGTTTCTTTTCAAAATCCGGAGAAAAAACATACGACAGGTCAATTGAAAACCTGTACAGAGATTATAAAATGTCAGGGGGATACTGATTCCCCCTGACCTCATTTATGACAGCAGGTTTGGTAAAAATGTCGCAATCTGCGGAAAAATTATCAGAAGTGCAATACATACGAAAATAGCAATGACAAACGGCCATACCCCTTTAAATATTGTTTCAAGGGGAATATCCTTTGCGACGCCTTTTATAATAAACACGTTCATTCCGACAGGAGGCGTAATGACACCGAGAGCGACCACCATAACGACAATTACTCCGAACCAGATTGGATCGTATCCCAAAACGTCAACAACCACGGGATAAAAAATCGGAACCGTGAGTAGAATCAATGCGAGCGCATCGATAAAACAACCAAGAACCAGGTATATTATCAATATAACAGCCATTATCATAAACGGCGGCAGGTTTAAATTTGATGCCCAGCCCGCCATTTCAAACGGAAGCCTGCTTACGGCGATAAAACGCCCGAAAACCATTGCACCCGCAACCAGGAGCATAATCATTGCCGAGGTACGCGTAGTGTCTTTTAGTGATTTGATAAAACCGTCCCATTTCAGCTGCTTTCTTAATGCCGTGATCAACAGGATGCTTCCGGCTCCGATAGCACCCGCTTCGGTAGCTGAAAAATACCCGGCAAACAAACCCCCGAGGGAGATTATAAATGTAATAATTATCTCAAAAAGTCCGCCCTTAAGCGCCTGTATTTTTTCCGTAAAAGTAAATTTTTGACCCGCGGGCGCTATTTCAGGATTTCTCTTAACAAGGATCGCTATTGTAATCATATACATAGCCATAAGCAGAATGCCGGGAATAATGCCTGAAATGAACAATTTTCCGATTGACTGCTCCGTTGCCGCTCCGTAAACAATAAATATGACGCTCGGAGGGATCAGTATCCCCAATGCACCGGCAGCGGCTACGCTTGCTGTTGAAATCGAATCGTCATACTTGTATTTTCTCATCTCGGGCAGGGCTATTGCTCCCATCGTAGCGGCGGTAGCCGTGTTTGAACCGCATATCGCTCCGAATATTGCGCACGCGCCCTGTGTTGCAATCGCAAGTCCGCCAGGTCTGTGTCCGGTAAAACGGTAAACGAGCGTATAGAGTCCCGTGCCTACTCCCGAATAATACGCGATAAAACCCATCCAAACAAACATCGGTATTACGCTTAAAGTATATGAAGAAAAACTGGAAAACAACTCGGCTGAAACCATATTTATTGCCGCTTTGGGGCTAACCAGGAAGGAGAAACCCAAAAAACCTACCAGTAGCATTGAATATGCAATCGGCACGCGCAGCGCTATCAGTACAAGCAATACCAAAACTCCGATAATTCCGATTATTTCTGCTGACATTCCTGCCCGGCCCCCTTTATTATTTTAATTAGTTCAATTAAGGACAAAACAAATAGACCCAGAGCTGACATGAATATAAACGGGTAAAAAGGCATCTTCGCAGTCGGTGAAACTTCTCCGCTTGACATCACGTTGACGGCATAAACAACTAACTGAACGCTCAAGAACAACAGGAACAGAACTATTATTATGCCGGATATTATGTATATAATCCTACGG
>JAAYXD010000229.1 GCA_012516065.1 Clostridiaceae bacterium | reverse complement strand
TCTGGTACCCTTGCAGCGAACAAAGGTACATCAAAACAGAAGCGCTTTCCTTTCTTTATGATTATGATATGGACATTATATCCATCAATCTCTGGACTGGCAATACCGTCAGCTTACTGACATTTTGAGATAGCGAAAACAGTATGGGCAATCAAAGGTATTATGTATAGATTTAAGCCATAACATGCAGTATTCTGTTTCTGAACCTTTCAAAATGGGATGGGGGCAACTCCGTTTTACTTGAGATTTCGACTCCATGCTCTCTTTATTTGCAAAAAAATGTTGGAGTACTGAAGGTTGTTATAACTTCGACACCCCAACATTTATTATAGAACCGAAAAATGCCTGGAACTGAAATTCCAGGCATTTTTCTATATTGTGCTGTCACTAATGAAGGCTGTATATTTTATGATACGAAAGGTTAATTTTCTTCACCGCGTGCGAGTTTTACATGGGAGTCGGCCATTTCGTACCCGGCGGCCTGAGCGCAGGCCGTGTTCAAATCAAGCGCCGTTACTGCGGCAGCAGCAATTTCAGCAAGACGCAGGACATTAACGTTATCATCAACACTCTTGCCGAATCCTCCACAGCCAATCATATTCAATGCTTCCCTTGCCGTTCCGAACATTGTGCCTCCGCCGATTGTTGCGAGTTCCATACAAGGCAGGCTGACCATAAAGTGTAAGCCGTCTTCCGTAGCATCAGCCTGTACAAAACAGCTTGCTGAAGTAATAACCTGGGCAAGGTCCTGGCCTGTGGCGGCAAAGAACGCGGCTATGGCGTTTGCTGCATTTACGTTAAAGCCTGATATCGTTCCGCTCAGGCAGGAGCCGAGGTAGCATTTATGGAATACGGTTTTTTCCACGCTCAACGGTGTGACACCCTTTTTGAACACTGCGCTGAGTACTTCTTTTGGAATGAAAACTTCAGTCTGGACAGATTTTCCGCGTCCTGTCAGCACGTTTATATGAGCGGATTTTTTGTCTGTGCAGAAATTACTGCTGATCGTGATAAGTTTCCATCCCGGCATTTTTGATAATATATAGCGCGTAATGTCTGCGGAAGCCTTTGTTACGCCGTTCATTCCCATAGCGTCGCCCGTTTTGAATATCATGCGCAGGAAAACTTTCGTCCCAAGTTGGTATGGATCGATTTTTTCAAGGCGTACAAACGGATCCTTTGATAATTTGCCAAGTTCATTTATAAATTCCTTATCGGTTTGGATGCGGTTACAGAATTCACGAGCTTCCGTGATGTTCGGAGCTTCAATCAGCGGAGCTCTTGTCATGCCGTCAAAGTGCACAAGCGTGTTAAGACCGCCGGCCATGTTAATTGCCTTAATACCGCGCTGAACGCCTGCAATAAGTGCCGCTTCGTTTGTAGCGAGCGGAATATAGACTTTTCCTTTGACGTACTGGCCGTTAATCTGTATCGGACCGGCAACCCCCATCGGGATTATTGCGCCGCCGATTTTACCTTCTATACCGGTCAGGATTCTTTTCCCGTCAACTAATGTACAGTTATCGATTCTGGTTTTCTTAATAAGATCAAGAGAAACGCCGGAGAACTTTTCAACTTCTTCGCAGCGGATTATCGCGGCGTCATTGCATGCATCCCTTACCTTGGACGCATCGCTTCCGTATACTTCGGTAAAAATGACTGATTCCAAATCACGGCTTTTTATTTCACCTGACATGTATTTTGCTTTTATTTCATTAAGATCCATTAATGTTCACTCCTTCCGTCGCATTGAAACAGCAGTGTGCTGAGTGACTGGGCATATTTGCCCGCTTCAATTATTTTTTCAAGGTCTATGCCGGTTTCAATTCCCATTCTGTGGAACATCTCAACCAGTATCTCCGTCTGGCAGTTTCCTTTGGCTCCGGGCGCATACGGGCATCCGCCAAGACCTCCTGCGGCACCGTCGAAAATAGTTATCCCGGCTTGCAGCGAGGCAAGATTGTTTGCAAATTCAAGCCCGTTGAATTTGTGATAATGAACTGCCACTTCCGCTTTTGTGAGTTTTTCTTTGATCATTTTCGGTATTTCATAAGCTGATATGGGATTGGCCATACCCGTCGTGTCACCGAGAGAAACCTCATAAGAACCGAAGCTCTCCAATGCAAGCGCGATATCAAGAACAACCTTCGGATCAACATAACCTTCTATCGGACATCCGAATACCGTGGCTATGTAAGAGCGCACTTTGATTCCATTTTCTTTTGCGACCTTATTAATCTGTTCGATTTGTTTGAGCGAATCTTCCCTGCTCATGTTCAGATTCTTTTTGTTATGGCTTTCACTGGCGCTTATTATAGTGACAACTTCCTTTAAACCGGATTCAATTGCCAGTTCAAGTCCTTTCATGTTCGGGATCAGCGCGCTGTACGTGACTCCTTCCTTATATCTGATGCCTGCGGCCACTTGTTTGGCATCCGCCATCTGCGGTACCCATTTCGGATGAACGAACGATGTAATTTCAATACGCTGGCATCCGGCATCAGTCAACCGGTTTATTAACTCTATTTTCTTTTCGGTTGGAATGAATTCCGGCTCAGGCTGAAGTCCGTCCCTTGGTCCCACCTCGAAAATAGATACCTTTTTGGGAAATTTGGACTTGTCCATATTAAACACCTTCCTTTACTAATACTAAAAAAGTTTAAGTCAGAGTATAAGGTTCAAAAAAAAGACCATAGCTGTAGTGCTATGGGATAAGTATCGCTCTTCCGTTAATCGTATTGAACTGTTCAAGAGCTTTTTCGTATTCATCCATTGGCAGCACCATTCCGACGTATGCGTCCATATTGATTTTTCCGCTGTTTACGAGCCGCATCAATGTCTCCCACGTTTTAAACATATGCCTGCCGTACAAGCCCGTTATTTTCAGTTCACGGTACACAACCCTGTACATGTAGTTTGAAATTGTAAGGCTTTCGGGAACCATACCGATATGAACGAGTATTCCCGTGGGAGCCAAAATATCAATGGCTTGATTTATTACCTTTACGTTTCCTGTGAAATCGAGCACACAATCAACGCCCTGCCCGTTCGTTTCATTCATTACGGCTTTTACCAGATCGGTATTTAAACCGTTTATTGCTATATCAGCACCTAAAGAAAGGCTGTGTGCCAGTCTTTTTTCATTCACATCCATCGCTATTACTTTGAAAGCGCCAAGCAGTTTTGCAAGCTCACAGGCCATCAGTCCAATCGTGCCTACACCGAGCACCGCTACTATTTTTCCGGACGGTTCGGCTTTTTGAAGTGCGTGCAGCGCGGTTCCCATCGGTTCCAGCAGGGACATATGCTCAAAGTTGGCATCATCTGCAAGCTTTATCGCTGAAATTTCCGGAATCTTTATGTATTCGGCAAAGCTCCCGTCAACAGTCCTGCCTAATACGCCCATATGGTTAGTGCAGATATGCTGGTTATCCGTCCTGCACTCACGGCAGTAACCGCATGGAATATGTGTCTCTCCGGCTACCCGATCGCCTTTCTTAAAATTCTTAACAAATTTCCCTACGGCTTCTACTTCACCGGAGAACTCATGCCCCATCGTAAACGGTAGATCGTAATTCGCTGACGCAACCAAAGGAGTCCATTCAATGACTTCAACATCAGATTTACAGATAGCGGTCGCTTTTACCTTAATCAGAAGTTCGTGCTCTCCCGGCTCCGGTATTTGTATATCCACCAAATCGGCTCCGGGCATAGGTTTTTGTTTTCGTAAAGCTTTCATATTTCACACTCCAATTCCAGTATTATTTTTCAATCCTGAAGTTTTCCGGCTCTATTTATTACGGGTGCAATCCCCCCGGTTGCTTGCAATTTTATATTCAACGGGACCTTTACAACAGGCAGCCGATTACTTCGTGATTTGCATCACAAACCGTATATTTCTGATATGATTGGTTATGATTTGCTGAAAAACTTATATACATATGCTTTCTAAATTTTGTCACCGCGTTCCGATTCTAAAATAAATGTTTTTCCCAACTTATCAGTTTCAAAAACTTTCATTTACACACCCCGCTTATTTTTATTGTATCCCTTCAAATTATTCGTTATATAATATATGCG
>JAAYXD010000228.1 GCA_012516065.1 Clostridiaceae bacterium | reverse complement strand
GTTTTATTATATCACAGTTCAAAATAACTACCATTTGACATAATAAATGTCCCAAATCACGTTCATTTTTTGAACAAATTGCGTTCCAATCGGAATAATCATTGACTATCAGCGTATTGAGAGGAAGTGTGCGAATTGCTTCATCGACATCACGCGGCTTGATTCTGATAACGAGAATTTCGGTTTCTATCTGGATAAGCGCAGATAAATAATCATTCCACAATTGTTTGTTCTTGAAACGGTATGCATACTCGGAAAAGCTGACCTTTTTATTTACAGCATTAAGAAAGTATTTAATCGTATCAATAATCTCTTGCGTACGATCATTTTCGAGTATCCCTGCAATATGCATTTATTCTCTCCCCAGTGCGGCATGCCGTAAAACAAATTAATGCGAATACTATTCGCTGAATAAGACGTTACTATCTTTTGCAATATTCCTTTTTGCTATGCAGGGCAATAAAACGTCCGTATGGAGACATATTTTAAGCAGGAAAAACAGCTTTAATTAAATTTGATATATATTAGAAATGCCAGGTATTCTAAACCGCTTCTTTAATCTCTATTTGTTCATCCTCTATAGGACGAAGAAGAGAGATAACTTCTTCCGGATTATCTGAAAAAAGCCATTTTTCAATATTTTCATCATCTATTATAACAGGCATCCTGTTATGTATGCTCCGCATTTTATTGTTCGCTTCGGTTGTTAGGATCGTAAAGGCCGGATATAACACGGAATTAGTTTCATTCTCTTTAAAAAACCAGTATAAACCTGCCATATAAAACAATTTATTGCCAACCGTTACAATGTGCTTTATTTTTCTTGTCTTATCGCCGGACTCTTCTTTTTTCCATTCATAGAAACCTGATGCGGGTATAACGCATCTTCTTTTTCTGAACGGCTCTCTGAACAGCGGTTTAACAGGAGCGGTCTCACTTCTTGCGTTAATGCTCAGCCCGCGGCCTTTCCAGGACGGAAACCCCCATTTAACGGCATGGACTTCCCTTTTTCCCTTACCCGGCGTAATGACGGGAACGGTATCTCCGGGAAAGATTTCGCCGTATTTTTTCAGCAAGGACCTTTCAACTTCCGCTACAAGTTTCGTAAAATCATCCATTTCCTTTTCCGGGACATAAAACCGGCCGCACATAAAAACTCATCCTTTGAAAAAAACGAAAATAACCATCGTAATATCAGCGCGTAAGCGCGCTTTGCGTGTTACCCGTTTCACATATATTTTAACAGGGCGCTGTTATCTTTTCAAATTATTTTATATGCTTTAATTTTATGCAGTGCCGTATTACGGCTTTCCGGGTTATATATCTGTTTTATTTCCAACCGGAACCATGCTAAACCTTTCCCAGGTGGTAAAGATTGAAACGGCTAGCAGTCATATTTGTCATCAATCGCGGTTTAATGCGTTCCTCCTGTGCGGTAATCGTCGCTTGAGCGTTTGTCCGTGTCGTAGAACACAATATCGCCATCTTTGAAAGTGAATGTAATACCGTGATAATCGGTTTTTTCATATATGAAGCCTTCACGCAAAAACATATTGCACCTTGGAGCGCTCCAATAGCTTAGCACAGGATTGTTGAAATCCCCGTTTTTCACTGTTTCGATGCGGAAATTAATTATGATATACCCGTCCTTCAGCCAGAAGCTTTCTCTGCCGTTAAGGCCGTTATGTGTCCTGCCGTATTCTATGACATCAAAGTTCTGGTCGACAGCGAACAGGTCATTAGGCAGGTAGTATTCACCGTACCATTTCTGTACAGATTTTATTGAGTCATCAGCTTCAATTCCGTTAGGAAGGCTTTGCTTTGTTCCGATAAATGTACGCTGTCCTTCGGAAAGGGTTATATGGTCAAAACTTCCGATTTCAACGCTGCTGTTTCTGAATGTGTATTCGTCTATTCCAAGTATCCGTGATGTGTCCTTTATTTCATTATCAGGAACGTTCCTGTATAAATCTCCGAGCTTCATATATTTCGTATTGTTAACGTTTCTCGGATCATCGGGTGATATTTTTACAAAATAGTTCATCTTGCCGCCAAAGCTGTCATGATACCACAGATCAACCTTCCTGCAGCCTGTGCCGTCTTTTTTCACGTACCAGAACTCCGGTGTTATGCTGATATAGTCGCTATTTCCGTAGTATTCCCCTATTGTGTTTAGTTCGAACTTGAATGCATAGCCCGTCTTCAATACGCCCTTGTTCTCATATACCGGATGGCTTCCTTCGATAAGCGGAAGCGTGAATATGGGTGATATTCCCCTGTCATTGCCTTCTTCGTCTTTTGTTCCGACATAGTAATAGTTTCCGGTATGCTCGGCGGAATTTTTACTTACCCTGAAAACATCCCACCAAAGCAAATCGGACACGTCCGCTATCCTGAAACCGTATATTCTTCCTGTTACTTTTACCGGGATCTCGCAAAACGCAGCATAGTTTGATATATCGGTATTGGCATACTGCTGTTCCCGGTCCGGACTGGGAGCATTGACTGAAATCTCGCGGAATTTGACGGTATAATTTCCCTCAGGTACCCATGTCGGTACGTAAATATCGATTTCATCCGGTGCGTCAACCGGGACCGTATGCCATGTATTCTTCTTGACATAACAGGAAGGATCGGGTTTATCGGTCCCGGCATAAATATCAAACGGGAAAAGGACCTGCCTTTCAGATGTGTATTTCCTGCAGTCCATACTGCCTCCGGGTGTGTTGTTATAGCCCGGTATATCGAGATGTGTCCCTGTTGTATAAAGCGCAATTTTCGACGGTCTTCCTAAAACAACAGTTGTTCTGCTTTCATCAGGAACCAGCGACTGATCGTTTTCTTTATCATCATAAATATATGCATTACAAATGACAGGCGTATGTACGGTAACGCTGTTTATCGAAGGTATTGAATAATATATCTCGCTTTCATATACGGGATTTACAGTTCCGGATACGCGTTTATAGCATATTGAGCCGCTGCTTGTATGAATTCCGTTTAAAACATTATCAGGTATTGTATTTTTGTTTTTGAAAAAAACGTTATTCCCGCATACAGGGGCTTTCGGAATTTTTGCCGGGGCTTTTGCATCTCCCGTATTCGTAACCGTATCATCAAGTATTGTTGATTCGTTAAATTTGAGTAAATCATTTTTAACGCGGTACTGCGGTATTCTGCTTTCTATTATTGCTCCGTGGTTTGAAATTACGGGGACCGAAGGTTTTACTTTCCCTCCGTCAAGATATCCGTCACTGACTTCCACGACATAACAGGCAGCATTTGAATCATATTTCAGCGTTCCGTCCGACTTCGCATCGCCGAATGGGTCATTCATAACATGATCATTTATGCTAGTGCTTTGTAACAGCGATATATTCGGGACATTTATCCCCGATGCGGCAATATTAATACTACCTCCGGGCAGCGCGTTGTTTGATACCGTTAAGCTTTCGGGTACGAATGCCTCGAAATGATCAATAGTCCAATATGAATAGCTCCTTGTCACCTCGTAAAGATCTGAATATATGACAACAGTATCTGTTTTATCGACCCAATTTGGAATCCAGACATTATGTCCGGGGCAAGAATCATTTATACCGTCTCCGTTCGTGTCTCTGCATCCGTTATAAGTATGTCCCGGGCAATTGTCTTTTACGCCGTCGCCGTCAGAATCTGCGCAGTAATATCCCGAACTGTGGTAAAACATACCGAAACCGCAGTATTCGGTTTTAGAATGGCCGTGATCTTCCTGCCATTTCAGATGCTATGTCTTTTTCACTTTTACGTATTCTGTTTCGGAATGAGTGTGTTCGGTATATGAAACATCAAAAAGGTATTCGCGCACCTGTGCATTCACATATAAGCTTTCGCGGACAGGAATACCCTGCTCAACGTCAAACTTTTCATCTCCGCGTTCATCAGCTTTGATAACACATTCTGCATCAGGTTCCATAAAAAAATCGGTTTGTTGTGATGTTCCGTTTGATACTGTTGGGACAGGCGGTGTAGGTGTCGGTGTTACGGATGGAGACGGTGTTATCCCACCCGTAGCATAATAGTCTATACGGATCGGGTACCAGAACCTGATTGAAATGGCCCCGGCATTGGCAAAAGTCCCGTAGCCGATTTGGATTTTTTCGCTTGGCTCATCCGTTGTTTCAGGCTCAGTCACGGTAACGAGAAAACCTGGTTTTAGCATGCCTTCAATATTCTCTATTTGATCGTAATCAATTGTACGCCTGTCATAATAAAACGGATCGGGAGGATAACCGACACCGCGATTAACACCGCTTTCACGTTGAAACAGCGAGTATGAAAGGCTGTCAAAGCCAGGGCGCACAAGCGGGATTTCGGGTGGATATGCAAAAGATAATTCTTTCTTGAAGCTATTATTTAGTAAAGTATTTAACTTTGGCAATGCACGAATGGTTATGTTTTCATCATTTAGTATATATTTAGGCGTAGCAGGTAAATCTGGGGGTAATCCTTCCGGCAGCGGATCGTAATTAAAAAAGTATTCAGGGATCATATCACTTCCACCGTGTCTTATTGTTTCATTGTCGATATTTAATACCGGAATTATTGTTTTTCCGTTTTTAATTGCGTCAATTACATCCTCTGGGTTATCTATTGTATATTCAAGAACAAAACCGTTTTCGTATATTTTATTCATAAGGAAACTTGATTTTGTCCAATTCATATCTTATGCTTCATAATCATGTATTATTATTTCCTTCAAACCTGTGCTTGTCCTTGTAGTTGCTTTCCAATAACCGCCGGAGTAATGCCAGAACTCAATAAGGTTCCACCCACCAACAGTTGCTATATATTCCCCAGCATCCTCAGGAGGAGTACCGATTATAATATCATTTAAAGAATTAGCTTGAGCGGGTTGTTTTATATATTGAATAATAACAAAGGCAGTAAAAAATATTATTATTAAT
>JAAYXD010000231.1 GCA_012516065.1 Clostridiaceae bacterium | reverse complement strand
GCATTATACTTTTTATTATAGGGCAAAGAACCTCAAGGGCGGTGAGCGGAAAACCCGGCAGGATTCTTTTGGGTTTTGTGTTCATCCTCCTTTGTATTCCAAACTTTCTGTTTGGGGCATATTACATGCATTTTATAAATGAACCTGTATGGTATATTAAATTTAGGGCGATTGACAATATTGAGTTGTTATCATCCCTGACAGGTCTTTTCTTTGGATTTGTAACTTTCAAAGATGAAAGCTTTGGGAAAATTAAGTTAAAAGTTTTTAATAAATATATATTCGTTATCTGCATGCTTTTAATTATAGTACCTTTTATTAAACCGATTATAAGACCTGTAAGCCGGAATTCTCAGTTTCAAGACCGATGGAAAGATGGGGTGTGTTTGCAATCTACAGGTTCAACTTGCGGTCCTGCAGCATTAGCGACAATTTTTAATTATTATGGAATATCAAAAAGTGAAGAAGAGATTGCAAGGGCAGCCTTTTCCAGTTCAAGCGGTACGGAGAATTGGTATTTAATCAGGTATGCGGAAAAGAACGGACTCGAAACTGAAGTTTCATACAAAAACAGTTTGAACGATGTACCGGTACCGTCAATAATCGGAACTTATATTAACGGCAGGATAGGCCACTTTATAACGATTTTAGGCAAAGAAGGAGACCATTTTGTTGTCGGAGATTCTTTAAAAGGCAGATTACTGTTAACCGAAAAGGAGTTTAATAAATACTATACTTTTTCAAATTTTGTTTTGCACATAAAAAAGCCGGAGGATTTATATTCTTCAAAGATGAAGCCCGGGAATGGAGAGACAGAAGGCAACTTCGATACGGAAAATACGGATGATACTTAAGAAGATGAAGGCTTAGGACTTATTTCCCAATACAAAAAATTGATATTAAAGTAAAAGTGAAGCATTCGGTGCTACTGTGGAGTGGAATCCGGATATAGATGCAGAGCCTGTTAATACATTGAGACAGGGTGAGGCACTATCCTTATAAGGTGGATTTTGCCCGGCCTGACAAAGTATTTACAGGCTCTAAGTGAAACTACCAAAAATGAATTAATCTGATGCCTTTGTGTTTAAGTTTATTTTATTAATACTTAATTAACGGGCATTTCAAAAGATACACAGAAATTGGGCTGTGCCACACCGGACCTTCCTATGAAGGGATCTGAGTCGCGCAGCAAACCCCAGCGGTAGGTTCCGTTAGGTCTTGCTTTTCCGCCGGTAAAGGCATAGCCGACTTTTACACCCCAAGCGGGCAGTTCACTGGCACAGGTTATTATTACCGAATTTCCCGAGATTTCAACCGAATTTATTGTGACTCTTGAACCGTTGGCAGTAACCTCAAACCCTTTGCCGTTTCTCCATTCGGTCAAGGTGTTCTGGTTTGGTGCCGGAAGCGTATTGTCCCAAACAAGGGGCGGTACCGGTACATGGAAGTCTACTATGATGGTTCTGCCGTTTTTGGTGGCTTTTATAGGCTGAAGAGGTTTCCAGTCCTTACCGAGGATAACCTTTTCATAATATACCTGAGCGTACTTTTCACCCAAATGTTGATATCCGGCAGAAGTCAAATGGACGTTATCTCCTCCGTAAGTTCGCTGATAATTTGGACCTATGCAGATTATATCACCGGGATAATCAACACCTGCTTTCCACTGAGCCAAGGTGGAAGCGGAAGTTCCCGTACTTGGATAGGAGTGCTGCTGCACAACAAACATCGGGATATTTTGGGTTTGTCCGGTTATAGCCTTTATGTCCTTGTTATAATCCGACCACAATTGGCGTAGCTCATTTTCATAATTGGGATTACCGCAATCGGTTTCGCCATGGGTTAGGATGATTCCTCCCACCCCATAGGTTTTTCCCGCGGCTTTTGCCAAGCGGTTAATTGCTGTGACTTCAAATATTGATGCCGCATAGGCACGGCCGGTATTTCCAGTATCGGTGGCACCTTTTTTGATTACAGACATACCCTGACCGGATTCACCTACTACCGTATGTACTGAAATATAGTCGTTTCCGCCTGCAGCTTTTACCATTGCAGTTATTTGGTTCGCCATTGCACTATGGGGGGTCTCACCATATAGGTTCCTTGGGTAGGCAGACGGGAAACCTGTTGCAAGGCTGCGAATAGGTTCGGTAAGGGGAACCAGTTTCAGTTCACTGCTGTTGGCATCGTAGGGAAGGAACCCTCAGGTTGCCCAAATCCAGCTTAAGATTGTTGTAAGGCTGGGTTGTAGATAAAATTGGAGTAGTTCCTACGGAGAGACTTTGTCCCGTTCCTATGATTCCGACCCAATCCCAGGGTATGTTAAGATTATTTGACGTTTCGCCCGGAAAAGAAGATATAAGGCGCAATACATATCTTTTCAAATAGCTTAAGTCGATGGAGGTTATTTTTCCGTCTCCGTCGGTATCAGCATTGGAGTATGCCGTCCCTGTAAGTATGTTTTCTCTGAGAAGATGTCTTTTTAATAAAGTCACATCGGTGGAATTGATGGATCCGTCGCTGTTTATGTCTCCCAATTTTCCGCCATTGGCAGCGGTTGCTGAAATTGTGATACATGAGATGAACAATGAAAAAGACACTAAAAACAAGATAACCTTCTGCCCAACTTTCGATGCCTTCATAATTTATCCCCCTTGTACAATTAATATTGTATTAAATCAGTGACCAAAGCCACTGTTTGACCCATCAATTTTTATAGTTAACATAACATTTTAAGCTTCATACTTTTCCAAACATCAAGCACATCATCCGGCTTCACATCTTAGCCATTATGCCAGCATCTGTTGGCCTGAACTTTGACAATCATGTATAATATTTTCCGGACTTGGAAGGTGTGTGTTTCACCTCCTGGGACGGACCTTAGCGGGCCGATTACCCGTAAAAAAGAGTATTTATCCATTACGGTAAGTCTACATGATTTGGCTGGTTGAGGCCAGCTTAAAGCTGGTTCCTCGTGTCACATGCAAGGTTGTTTGCTTACATGGGAAGGAATGGAGACTTTTAAGTCCATTCATCTTGTAAAGGAGGCATTTTTTATGAATTTCAGACCTATGGCAGGAATCGATGTAGGTAAATTCTTTAGTGAGATGGCAATTCTTTCTCCATCCAATGAAGTAATTGCCCGCATGAAGATCCGCCATGATTCCAGTTCTGACGTTGAAAGAGCCGTTAAATTACTGAAAAAAACGGAAAAGGACTTTGATTCTAGGCCTTTCGTCGTCATGGAATCCACCGGGCACTATCACAAAATCCTTTTCCATTCACTTTGTAAAGCTGG
>JAAYXD010000308.1 GCA_012516065.1 Clostridiaceae bacterium | reverse complement strand
TTCATTCGGTCAGGGCTTCAAGGATATGTCCCCGCCTACAAAAGAGTTGATGAAGCTGACATTGGAAGAACGCATCGCTCATGGCGGTAATCCAGTACTGCGGTGGATGATGGACAATATCTATGTCAAAACCGATCCCGCTGGAAACATTAAGCCAGACAAAGAAAAGTCCACTGAGAGAATAGATGGTGTGGTAGCGTTAATTATGGCGCTTGACCGTGCATTAAGGCATGGCGGTGATGAACGCAACGGATCAATTTATGATGAAAGAGGAATTTTATTTTTATAAACAAAATATATCATAAGTGAGCATAATATCTTATATAAGTCCTTAATTAAAAAACACTCGAGGAGTGAAGTAATTGAATTTTTTGACAAAACGTGTTATAATTCCTCCAAATAAGATTATTATCGGAGGAGTAACTTTGGATCGTATAACTCAGGCTTTTTTAGATGAATTTTCTATTAGCCATAATTTTACTATGTACGAAACAAGTGTTCAATTCGAGCATTTTGCCAATTTCTGTGCTTTATCTGCAGAAACTGGCATGGTTGAAATAGATATTCAAGACATGCATACTGGCAATGCTACTCAAGGTATTGATGGAATAGCGATAGAAGTAAACGGAGCTATTGTGTGCAGTATTGATGAGATAGAAACGTTAATTAAGCAAAATAAAAAACTTGATGTAAAATTTATATTTGTACAAGCAAAAACATCTGACAGTTTTGATAATTCAGAGATAAGTAACTTTTTGTCTTTTGTTAAAGTCTTTTTTTCTGATGAAGCTAAGAATACATTCAGTACAGAGGAAATGGCAGACTTCATAGAAATGAAGGATTTTATTTATAGTAATTCTCGCTATATGAAAGTCAAAAACCCGATAATACGACTTTATTATATTGCTCCGGGGAAGTGGAACGATGATGATTCCAATTTGAAAGCTGTAATTAATAGTCATATAGATACGCTTAATAACATGGCACTTTTTTCATCTGTGGAATTTATACCTTGCGGTGCCCAAGAAATACAGCGTATGTATAGAAAATCACAAGAGCAAATAGAAGCGACTTTTGTTTTTACAAAAAATGTGATGATGTTTTCTGATGATAATGGAGATTATGGATATAGTGGGGTACTGCCATTCTGCGAATTTTATAAAATTATATGCGATGAAAATGGTTCACTAAAAAAAGTATTTGAAGATAATATTCGGGACTTCCTTGGAGTGAATAATTATGTTAATGCGGACATTGAAGAAACTATTGTTGAAGGCAGAAATAGCGCTTTTTGCATGCTAAATAATGGAATAACAATTGTCGCTCATTCTGCTGTGCTTGTGAGCGATAAGATGACAATTTCAAACTATCAGATAGTTAATGGATGCCAAACCAGCCATGTTTTGTATCTTAACCGTGATAATCTTGGAATACATGATTTACTTATACCGATTAAGATTATTGTAACCAAGGATGAGGACTTAAAAAACCGTATTACAAAAGCTACAAATAATCAAACTGGTATAACCAAAGAACAATTAGAAGCGTTATCAACTTTCCAAAAAACACTGGAGGAATACTATCGCACATACACTGCTGAGGATGAACGCTTGTATTATGAACGTCGTTCAGGACAATATAGGAATGAATCGATTCCCAAAGATCGAATAGTTACTATTCGTGCCCAGTTAAAAAATGCATCATCAATGTTCAATGATAAACCACACGACGCTGCTGGTCATTATAGTAGCTTATTGAAAGATATTGGAAACCGTATTTTTCTACCTGACGACCAGCCTATATTGTATTACACAAGTTCTTTGGCCATGTTTCGTTTCGAAAACCTGATAAAAACAAAATGTATTGATAAAAAATACCGTAAAGGAAAGTATCATGCCATAATGCTTTTAAAGTATATGGCAACAAACAACTTACCAAAACATCATAGTGCCAAAAAAATGATCAATGCTTGCAATCAAATTTTGCGTATCTTGAATGATTCAGGGAAATGTCTCGATTATTTTTTAAGAATAATTGAATTCATTGAAACACAAAAAGAATTAGATTTGACGGATCGTAAATTGTTTGAACGGAAAGAAACAACAGATATTTTACTACAAAATAAGGATAAGTTAATAAGAAGTTAATTAATAAAATATAAAAATGTAAAGAAGCTCCACAAATGTGGTGCTTTTTTCATGCCCATTTTTAGGAGTGATGCCTATGAATGTATTTTCCCGCTTGTTCAAAGCAAGGGACAAGCCGAAAAACAGCCTGTTCGGCAATGCATACAGCTTTTTCTTCGGCGGCACATCCAGCGGAAAGGCTGTCAATGAGCGGACGGCCATGCAGACAACGGCGGTGTATGCCTGTGTAAGG
>JAAYXD010000021.1 GCA_012516065.1 Clostridiaceae bacterium | reverse complement strand
TTACTATACTGCTTCTACCTTTATTGTATCGTAGACATTCCATATGTCAACCTTTTTCAATGTTTTTACGTAATTTTTAGCAGTTTTTTGTCAATAAAACACGCTAATTATCATTTCTTAACTCGTGTTTTATAAACTCGGCGACAGGCAGCGGATTGAACGAATCATCACCGGCAGTCAAATCAATATTAGCGCCGATCATTTCCTCTATTTCTTTTTCCTCTTTCTCCTGTTTCTTTCTCCTTTCCTCCTCTTCTTCCCTTTCCTTTCTTTTTTTCTCTATCTGTTCAACAGCGCAGATTAACGATGAGCGCGCAAATAGCCCTATAATATAAAAAACAACCATAACCATTGCCATTTGCATGATAATTTCTTTCCGCGGCGTAGATTTTATAAAACCTAATATACCCGATAAAAGCGCAGAAGCCAATGCCATAAGCAAAGGCAGCGTTTGAATATACCGCATTAAACCCTCCATATCCATCAGCTGTTTTTTATATTAAGGTTTTTTATCAGCGAACCCTCTTCCATGCGGCCGGAGTTTTAAAGCCGATTAGCAATTTCTCCCGTTTTTATTCGGAAAACAAATCAAATATATTTTATTCCATGACCTATTGTTTTTATCATCAGGCGCCCGTCTTCAGAGAAAAACTCAATTGTCCGGCCGTAATTGCCACCGGTGTCTTCGGATATCACAGGAATATTAAGCTGCTGCAAAACCGCTTTGGTAGCTTCAACATTTCTCTGGCCGATCCTTATCATATCGGAACTGCCTGAAAATGTAAACATCTGTGCTCCTCCGGCCAGTTTTGCAACCATATTGTTTACAGAAGCACCGGCTTCGCTCATCTTTTCCAAAAGAAGCATTATTCCCGTATCGGCAAACTTGGCCCTGTTTGCATTGTTCTTCGCCTGGTGCGACCAGGGAAGCATAATATGCGCAAGCCCGATCATTTTCATCTTTTTATCATAGAGTGCAATACCCACGCATGAGCCAAGCCCTAAAGTCACTAATACTCCGGGATGCTTGGTAAAGTTAACGTCAGCCATCCCCACCTTTATGATATTATCAGTCATTAGCTCATTGCTCCTAATGAATCAAGCAATCGAATGTATGATTCCGTATCCGGTACAAGGAAGAAATCACCGATTACTCTATCTTTGCCTTCAATAAATTCTGTTTCTATGTACAAAACCGTATCGGTAGTTTTGCCAAATTCAATTGCCGGAACGCTTAATATCGCGCCCGCCATATCAATTGCCAATGCGGGGACATCCGGCTTTATGTTCAATCCGGTCAAAGCTGATAAAGCGGAAAGGTAGGAACCTGTCAATATATTCCCAACTTCCTTTAACGCGGAAAGGGTTATTTCATTATATTCCAGCTCTTCATCGGGTTTTTTGCTCATAAGGATATTTACAAGCGTGTTGGCGGCGCTTTGTTCCAAAACAAACAGAATGTATCCGGAGATATCGCCCAAAACCGACAGCAGAATGCCTACCACTGGCGTTTCGGCACCGCCGAGCACTTCGTTTACTTCACTGAACCCCATTATTCTTATTTGAGGAACTTTCATATCCACCTTTTTATTCAATAACTTCGCTAATGCAGTAGCTGCATTTCCTGCGCCGATATTGCCGATCTCTTTCAGCACATCAAGGTGGAAAGAATTCAATGCTGACAAATCCATATCATTCACCTTTCAGAATAAGCCTTCATCATTCGTGACAGCCAATGCTATTTATGCAGGTATCAATTCCGCTATAAGTTTTTCAAGGTTTAAAAGAGTAACGAGCTTGTCTTTCGCTTTTGCCACACCGCTTATATAATCAAGGGCTTTATCACTTATTATCGAGCTGACGCCTTCTATCTGGCTGTCGTCAAATTGCAGTACTTCGGATACCGAATCCACAATTGCCCCGAAAGAAATGCCGTTTATATTGAATATAATTATTCTTGTATTTTCATCTTCATCTATTTCATCAAGCCCAAGTCTAAGTCTTAAGCTCATTACGGGAATAATGTCGCCGCGAAGGTTTATTACGCCTTTAATATAATGGGGTGTCATCGGGACTCTTGTTATATTCATAGGCCGTTCAATTATTGTTACTTTGTTTATATCCGCGCCATATTCCTCGTTATCGAGACGAAATACAACAAATTGTTTTTTTTCTGCTCCCACAATCCCAATCCTCCTTTGTCAAACCGCAGTAATCTGCGATCTTACACAATGGCATTCACATCAACAATAAGCGCGACATTACCGTCGCCCAGAATGGTCGCTCCGGCCATGCATCGGATACCGGACAGCAGTTTTCCGAGAGATTTTATTACAATCTCCTGCTGCCCTATTAACGAATCAACAATCAATCCGGATAACTTATCCCCTTTTTTCACAATAACGCAGGTCAGCTCTTTTTTATTCGCATACGATTTTTCGCGCGGCACTTCCAATACGTCATGCAGCCATATAATGGGTATTACCATATCCCTAAGAAGTATAACTTCCTGGTTCCTGACATTTTTTATTTCGGCAGGGGAGATATTGTTGATTTCTCTGATTGAACTTAACGGGATAGCGTATTTTTCGGACCCTACCATTACAAGAAGCGCCTGAATAATAGCGAGAGTGAGAGGCAGGCGGATAATTGTCTTACTGCCCTTGCCCCATTCGGTCTCCAGTTCAATTGTTCCTCCAAGAGCTTCTATTTTTGTTTTCACAACATCAAGCCCAACACCTCGCCCGGACAGATCGGTCACCTTATCCGCGGTACTGAAATTCGGTTTGAAAAGGTATTCGATAACTTCACTCTGTGTCATGTTAGCCGCGACTTCCTCTTCCTCGAAACCCTTTTCAACTATTTTCTTCCGGACCTTTTCAATGTCTATGCCCATGCCGTCGTCTTCTACCTCGATTACAACATTATTGCCGTCCTGGTATGCCCTGAGCCAAATGCTGCCTGTTTTGCTTTTGCCCTTCGCAACACGGTCCTTTGTATTCTCGATGCCGTGGTCCGCGGAATTGCGGATGATATGTATGAGAGGTTCGCCAATCTCGTCGATTACTGTTCTGTCAAGCTCCGTCTCTTCTCCTGACATATGCAGGACAATATCTTTTTTCAGTTCTTTGGATATATCCCTGACCATTCTCGGGAAGCGGTTGAAAACATTTTCAACCGGCACCATTCTTACCTTCATAACCGCGTCATGCAAACTTGTTGTAATGCGCTCAAGGTTTTCAAGCGCTGCGATAAATTCGTTCGTTTTTTCGCCCACTCCGACATCATCAAGCCTTGTTTTTATAATTATTAATTCACTTACCAGGTTCATCAATACATCAAGCCTGTCAATATCGACACGGACTGTTTTATTCGTAAGCCTTTTTGCGGCGCCCGGCTTCTGGGCCTGGGCTGCCGAATCGATGTCCGCCGTATCGTGTTTGTCATCCTGCGTGTATTTATCGCCTTCTTCGTCCTGGATGTCCTCTGTATGTTCTTCGGTAATACGCACAACCTCAACATTACGAACTTCCGCAACGGAGTTCAATTCCTTCTGGAAAAGGGTTTCGTCATGTTTTGTGACAACCATTACCGTGAACGAATAATCAAACCTTTCATCTTCAATGTCTTCGACCGACGGCTCGGATTTCATTATTTCAGAATATTTATCAAGGATCTGAAATATGAGAAATGCTCTTGCCGACTTTAAAAGACATTTATTATCAAGTTCAACGTATATCTGAAATACGTTTAATGACTCTTCAATAGCTTTTTGAATCACATTTTTGTCGTATATATTCAAATTTAGCCTTAATCCCTTGTCCTTTTGATTAGCATTACTGTCATCGGCTTTCTTTCCTGCTTTCTTTTTTTTGGGCTGCGCTTTTGCTTCGGGTGACTTATCCAAAATATCCGTAAGCGATTGGACGATTTCTTCGTATTCCTGTTCACCTTCCCCGCCTGTGGAGATAATTTCATTCACATATCCTTCAAGAGCATCCAGACATTTGAATAATGTGTCAACAACCGTTATGTCCGCTTCAATTTTTTTACTCCGCAGCGCGTCAAGAACATTTTCCATGTTGTGTGTCAGATTGGTCATACGGGAAAAACCCATTGTTCCCGCCATCCCTTTTAATGTGTGAGCAACCCTGAATATTTCATTCAGTACGGTCACATTGTTCGGCTCTTTTTCCAATTCAAGCAGAGAAATGTTCAGGTTTTGTAAATGCTCTTTCGCTTCTTCGACAAAAACGTCAAGATATTGGTTCATGTCCATTATCTCGCACCCCCATAAAGTCGAGTATTGCAGCAGGTATTTGATCCAACGGTACTACCTGATCAGCAATCCCCATTTCTATAACCGCTCTCGGCATACCATATACAATACAGGACTTTTCATCCTGCGCAATAATATGAATGTCCGCTTTTTCCTTAAGCCCTTTCAACCCTTTTGAGCCGTCCGTGCCCATTCCTGTCATAATCACGCCTATTATATTATTTTGTCCGAGCTTGTCCATTGAAAACAGCATTTTGTCAAAACTCGGGCGATGGCCTGAAATCGGGTCGGAATCATCAAGTCGGAGTATTATATCATTACCACGTTTTGAAAGCAGAAGATGCCTGTCTCCCGGAGCAATATATACATATCCTGCTTTCATAAGCTCATCATCTTCGGCTTCCTTTACGGTCATTTCACTTATATCGTTAAGCCTTGAGGCCAGGGAACGCGTGAAACCCTGGGGCATATGCTGCACAACAACTACTGCCGCCGGCAAATCCCCGGGCAGGAAAGGGATAACCCTTTGCAAACCCCTTGGACCTCCGGTTGATGTTCCGATTGCTATAATTTTTTCTATTACCGGTGCTTTTTGGCCACTAAACTGCTTTTTCTTTATATCGGCTTTTTTTGTTAAATTTATAAGCCCGGCTTCTTTTGCTACCTTTACCTTTTGAATCAACTCTTTTCGTTTTTCATCCCCGGAAATCTGAAAAATATTGTCGGGTTTTGCAATAAAATCCACAGCGCCTATATTAAGAGCTTCGATCGTGGATTTTGCGCCTTTCGTTGTCACGGAGCTTACCATTATAACGGCATACGAGCCCTGTTTGAGCAAACGCTTCAGGCATTCGAGCCCGTTCATTTCAGGCATTTCAACATCAAGCGTAATTACGTCCGGTTTTACCAATCCCGCAATGTCAAGCGCCTCGATGCCGTTTTTCGCAACACCGACAACTTTAATTTCAGGATCGGAGTCAAGTATATCCTGCAGCACCTTTCTCATAAAGGCGGAATCATCTACAATTAATACCCTTATGGCGTTAGAGCTTTTTATCATGCTTTCAACCAGCCTTTTTTCAGACGTTCGCGCTGTACCTCAAATATATAACCGATAATTTTCTCCCGGTCCCTGTTTTCTATCTTTATATACTCAATCCCTGTTTCATACACGAGCCTGCCTCTTTTTCTTACTGCGCTTGAACGCACAACTTTCCCTATAAAGCGGATTTCCTTATCGGAATCCAGTTGAATAAAGGCTTCAATAAACGATGATTTCTCAAGTTTTTCATCCGCTAATATACAAACACCGCCGCCGCTTATATCCTTTGTTTTTACCGTAGAAAACTCCCCTTCTATCCTGTCGTCATCCGGAATAGCATTTCCTAATACCCGGTATTTGACATTAAGAACGCAGTCCATACGAAAAAAGGCTCTCCGCTGTATCCTTCTTATAGGCGTTACAGGTCTCAATTTTATCATCGCAAGATTATCATGGTAAAACCTTTGAACAGCCTCTCCCCTGAACATATATGTATCGTTCTCTTTCGAGAAAATTACATCCATAACCGTATTTTGATGCACGGGGTAAACATTTCCCTCAAAAAACGGAACATGTATTTCTACAATATTGTTTTTTTCGTCATATGCCTCATACTGGCTTATTAGGGCAGGCATAAGCCTGTTTCCGTCTTCGTCATATAATTCGAGTTCAATTTTCGTCCCCAGTCCGATTTCCCCGTATTCCATGTTACCCCCCAAGGCTGACATCGATCAATTTCCGCTGAAAGCACCGAACAGGCGGTTGAAAAATCCTTTTACACCCTTGGCAGCATCTTCATTGTATCCTCTTCCGTTCTCCGCAAGAAGGTTTCCGGCCAAATCCCAAACCTGCTTTGAAGCCTGGCTTTTAGGATAGCTTAAGCAAAACGGCCTCTGCTGTTTGACAGATTTCGGCACAATATCATCATATAATAAATACCCAAGTTTTTGAAGTTTGAAAGATAAAAATCTGTCGGAAACCATATACAATTTCGACAAAACATCATTCGCTTCCTGTACCGAGTCGGCTTTATTCACAACAACTTTTATAATCCTGTGCCGGTCTTTCCTGGAAACAAGTTTTATCAAAGCGTATGCATCGGTAATTGCCGTGGGTTCCGGTGTCGTCACGAGAATAACTTCATCGGCCGCCATAATAAAACTCATTACATTTGCCGAAAGGCCCGCTCCCGTATCTATTAATATTACGTCAAACAGCTTGTCCAGCAGTGAAATGTTTGAAATGAACCTGCCAAGCTGATTTGTACGAAGCTGCAGAAGTTCCTCAACACCGGATCCGCCCGAAAGGAACTTTACATTATCCGGGCCGTCGGCCAAAACATCAAAGATACTCCGGTCCCCGCGAATCAGATCGAGTATTGTATATTTCGTGCTCATTCCAAGCAGCACATCAATGTTGGCAAGACCGAAGTCAACATCAAGTATGACAACTCTCAAACCCATTTTGCTGAGAGCTATGGCCAGGTTAACCGTAAGATTCGTTTTACCTACACCGCCTTTTCCGCTCGTTACTGTAATCACTCTTGCGGCGTTTGCGGTTTTGGTTTGTTCCGGGACATTAACATAATCGACTATTTTTCTAAGCTTTTCAGCCTGATCATTCATATATGACCCCTCGTACATACTGATTCCGTTTTCTTTCCGGTACGTTTACCGGGCTTTATTCGTTTATTCTCAAAATACTTTTAACTATGTTTTCAACATTTGCGACTTCAATATCATCAGGAACGCTTTGCCCTGCCGTTGTATATGACAACCGTTTTCCTGTGGCATACCTGGCATTAAGTATTATTCCGGGAACGGGAGCTTCATCGAGTTTTGTGAACAAAAGCTTGTAATTATTTATAAAATTATAATGGTTAATTATTTCCTTACATGCTGTCCTGCCCAAATTGCAGCTTAATACGAGGAACACATCATCGGCCTGTGCGGAGGCGACAAGCATCTTAAGCTCCGCAAACTGCTCGGCATTCTTGTGGCTTCTCCCTGCGGTGTCGATAAGGATCAAATCCTTGTCGGAGTAATTAGCTATCGCTTCTTTTATCTCCTGGGGAGTATATATTACGGATATTGGAATATTAAGTATCTCGGCATATGTTTTTAGCTGCTCAACAGCAGCTATCCTGTATGTATCCGCGGTAATGAAGCCTATCTTTTTCTCGTGGTTCAGCGAATAGTCCGCGGCTATTTTCGCAAGCGTAGTAGTTTTTCCCACCCCGGTCGGACCTAAAAATATAACAACGGTAGGTTTCCCGTCTTCCCTGAAACTGATTGTCTGCGGCTCGCCGAGTATATTAACGAGTATCTTCCGGGCAGCGGAAAAAAGATCGTTTACGCTGCTCGGGTTTTTTACAAGCTGCTTTATCTTCTCGAGCATCCTGTCTATAATAACCGGTTCGATTTCACTTTCCGCCAATACTCTCGCAAAAGTTTTATACATATCGGCGCTTGTCTGACTTGCCGTTTGCTGGGTGTTTACCGTTCCGGGGCGTACGGTTTCGGCCGCATTATGAGCTTTTTCGTTTTCTTTTTGCTCCTGCTGCGTTTTTCCTTTCGACACATCCGCATATATTCTGTTAATCATTGACTCCATCTGTTTTATCTTCGATTCGAGCGCACTAACCCTGTCGTTCTCATCCTGAACGGAGCCGTTTGCTTTCTGGCCAGACAATACTGCCGTATTCCTCATTTTTACCGAAGCTGCCGGCTTATCATTGCTTTTGCTTCCATAATCGTCGTCAATAGCCGCAAGAACCTCGGTCAGAGGTTTTTTCAAAAAGCCTAAAAACCCCTTCTTTCTGACTTTCCTCGTACTTAATATGACCGCCTCGCTTCCGAGATCCATTTTAACCTTTAACATTGCTTCCTGGACATCTTTGCCCGTATACCGCCGAATTCGCATAATTCCTCCATTACGCTTATGATACTGTTACCATTCCAACCGAATTAACTTCTATGCTCGGATCAAGTTCATTATATGACAAAACCACAAGACCCGGTATTGATTGCTCCGTGAGCCGCTTGAAATATAACCTCACAACCGGCGATGCAAGAACAACAGGCTGTTTGCCCAACTGAACAATTTTTTCAACATGTTTTGCAAGATTATTTATTATTTTGTTTGTAACGGACGGCTCAATGGTAAGGTAAGCCCCAACCTCGGTCTTTTGAACGGAATCCATAATCATCTGCTCCAACTGCGGATCAATTGTTATAACATCGGAATTCTCAGGAGTGATGAACGTTCTTGATATCGCCCGTCCAAGCGCCTGCCTTACATATTCGGTAAGCATGTCCGTATCGCGCGTAACCGGGGCATAATCGGCAAGCGTTTCAAGAATTGTAACCATATCGCGTATTGACACCCCTTCACGCAGAAGGTTCGCAAGCACTTTCTGGACTTCTCCGAGAGTAAGCAGTTTCGGAACAAGCTCTTCGACAATTGCGGGGTATGAATTCTTGACATTGTCCAGCAGCGTTTGAACATCCTGGCGCCCAAGAAGTTCATGGGCGTGTTTTTTAATTACTTCGGTCATATGCGTTGCGATAATCGAGGGCGGGTCAACAACTGTATAACCGAGCATTTCGGCCCTGTCACGCTGGCTTTCGGTAATCCAGAGCGCGGGCAGCCCAAAAGCCGGTTCGGTTGTAGGTATCCCGTCTATCTCTTCCTCAGCCGTACCGGGGTTCATCGCCATAAAATGATCCATCATCAGTTCGCCGCTTGAAACCTCAACACCCTTTATTTTTATCACATATTGATTCGGGTTTAGCTGTATATTGTCGCGAAGCCGGATAATCGGTACAATCATTCCAAGTTCAAGCGCAAGCTGCCTTCTTATCATAACCACCCTGTCAAGAAGATCTCCGCCCTGGTTGACATCGGCCAAAGGAATAATTCCGTATCCGAATTCGAGCTCAATCGGGTCAACATGCAAAAGAGATACAACATTTTCCGGCCTTCGTATTTCCTCCACTTTCATTTCTTCGGTTACGACTTCGCCCTTTTTCATCTCTTCCTTTTCTATCGCACTCAGCCGCGTGCCGAGATATATAAGGAAAACAGCTACGATAATCATAAAGAACTGGCCGATAATAAATGTCATTACAAAACACGCACCGGCAGCAATATACATAACCTTCGGGTTTCTGCCCAACTGCGTAACTATTTCCTCTCCGAGATCACCGTCGGAAGCCGCGCGTGTTACAATTATACCCGTTGCAATTGATACCAGCAGCGAAGGCACCTGGTTTACGAGCCCGTCTCCTATGGTCAGTATCGTATATTTCGCCAGCACTTCTTCGACCGTAAGGCCGGCTCCCTGCGTCATACCCATAATAAAGCCGCCGATTATATTCAATGCGGTGGCAATAAAACCGAAAATAGCGTCATTTTTAACGAATTTGCTTGCGCCGTCCATGGCGCCGTAGAAATCCGCTTCCTTCTGGATTTTCTTCCGTCTTTCCTTTGCTTCGGCTTCGTTTATCAACCCGCTGTTAAGATCCGCATCGATTGCCATTTGTTTTCCGGGCATTGCATCCAGTGTAAAACGTGCTGCGACTTCGGAAACGCGCTCCGCGCCTTTTGTTATGACAAGGAACTGAACAATCATTATAATAAGGAATACAATTGCGCCTACTACTATATTATTGCCCCCGACAAATTCTCCGAAACTTTGGATGACCTTTCCGGCTTCGCCATGTCCGATAATAAGCCTTGTGGACGCAACATTCAAAGCAAGCCGGTATAAAGTCGTAAACAATAATATCGTGGGGAAAGAAGACATAGTCAGGGCATCTTTTGCATAAATCGCATTCAGAAGGATTAACAAGGAAATGGCCAGGTTAATAACCAGAAGAAAGTCCAATAACAACGTGGGCAAAGGAACCAGGATAACTAAAAGTATTATTACGGCCCATACCGCTATCAGAACACTTTTAATGCCCATGTCTATCCTCCGTACTTTATTGATCAGGGCTGCACATCAAAACGCAAAGAACACCGCAGAAAGCAGGAGGTTTTTATATTCCGGCAAGCCCCAATCATCTTTTGTAAAACATTTCATATATTATTTTACTTTATTTTAGCAGAATAAACAAGATAGGATATTTTTCGGACGGTGTCAAATTGTTGTGGAGTTTTTGCTTGACAACCTCCTGTTGTTATCCAACCAAACTCCTTAACCGGCCATAAGATCTAATTAGTATCTGTGTTGGACTATTAGTGGGTAGATTGTATTGTT
>JAAYXD010000227.1 GCA_012516065.1 Clostridiaceae bacterium | reverse complement strand
TGGATATAAGACAGCAAACGAGATGATGGCAGTATAGGCATATGTAAAAAATTTCCTCTCTCCCCCTAGGGGGAGAGACAGATATTATCAACATAGACATAACTGGTACAAAATGGTGGGCATTTAAACTTGCAATTTAGACTCTTATGAGAACATGAAAATAAACTATTGACTTTTCTTTCTGATCATCGAATCCGGTGAAACAGGGCGCGGAGTTCGTAATTTATATATCATCTGCGGATGCGGCGTGGCTGTTATAACATTTCCCTCCATATCCTGCATAAGATCGGCAACCATCCTGATATCGTTCCCGTCAGGCTGCATTATTTCAATTTCGTCTCCCTTTACAAGCCTGTTGCGCTGCTCCACAACAGCAAGCTGTTCCTCTTCATTGTAGGACCTTACAATCCCCATGAACTCCCATGTCCTGATATAGCTTGACGTACGGTAATTCTGGCTTTCGGGGCCGGGTTTCCCGAAGAAAAAACCCGTAGTAAACCCGCGGTGGCTTACCTTTGAAACCTCTTCAAGCCATCTTTGTTCCAACTTATATCCTTCAGGGTTTTCGCGCCACTTGTCGAGCGCGTTGCGGTACGCCCTTGCAACGGTAGCCACATAGAATGAGCTTTTCATACGCCCTTCTATTTTCAGGCTCGTAATGCCCGCTTTCGCCAGCTCAGGAATATATTCAATCATGCACAGATCCTTCGAATTGAATATAAAAGTTCCAGTTTCGTCCTCTTCAACAGGAAAATACTCACCGGGACGCTTTTCTTCGGTCAGGTAATACTTCCACCGGCAGGGATGGGCACAGTCGCCGCGGTTCGCGTCCCTGCCGCACATAAAATTGCTTAAAAGGCATCTTCCGGAGTATGAAATGCACATAGCACCGTGGACAAACACTTCAAGTTCGATATCCGGCAGCATTTGACGTATAAAAGCGAGCTCTGAAAGCGACATTTCCCTTGCCGCTATGATCCTCGATACGCCTTGCCGCTGCCAGAAGCGGGCACTCAAATAATTGGTCACGTTTGCCTGCGTGCTCATATGAATTGGCATATCGGGGCTTATTTCCCTTACGAGAGATAAAACACCCGGGTCAGATACAATAACGGCGTCGGCGCCAAGATCGGTTATTTCTTTTATATAATCCGCCATGCCGTTAAAATCGTCATTGTGAGGGATAATATTTATCGTTACGTAAACTTTCCTGCCCCTTTTATGGGCAAATTCAATCCCCTCTTTCATCTGTTCCGGCGTGAAATTTCCGGCGCCTGCCCGAAGACCGAAACGCTCCCCAGCCAGGTAAACGGCATCGGCTCCGTATATAACCGCCATTTTAAGTTTTTCAAGATCTCCCGCGGGAGCAAGAAGTTCCATATATTCACACCTTCCTGTAGCTGACAGCGATGCCGTCGCCAATCGGAACAACAGTTGTTATCAGGTTATCCGCGGAAAAAAGCTCTTCGAGGTACTCCCTCAGCCTGTTCGCTATTGTACGGTGCTTATGCTCGACAGTCCCGTGTTTTGCGACGAGTCCTCCATACAATACGTTATCGGACAGCAGAATACCGTTCACGTTAATCAGTCTGAGGCAGTGCGGAAGAAACTGCGGATACTGGCCTTTCGCCGCGTCAAGAAAGATTAAGTCATACGGTTTGTCAAGGCACTGCAGAACATCAAGGGCTTCTCCGTTAATAATGCGTATAACCTTATCAAGGCCGGCTTTCCTTATATAAAACGCAGCCGTTGACGCCATATCGGCGTCTACTTCAACCGTATCAATGATGCATTCGGAATCCAGAGCCTTTGCGATAATAATCGACGAAAAGCCGATAGCTGTTCCTATTTCAAGGACTCTGCGCGGTTTTGCAATCGCGCATATCATTTCGATAAATCTTGCTGTCTCTGGAACAACAATAGGAATATGCCTGCTTTCGGCATATTCCTTCATTTCAGTCAGCAGCGGATCGTTCAGTTTTATCAATCCGGAAATAAAAGCGTTTATATAGCTGTAATCAACCCTATTGTCCAAATCGGAAACACTCCCGGCTTTACAGGAAATTAACCTATTTGAGCCCGTATTTTTTCAGGTCTCTTTCATGACCGGAAAAGGTCTCGTTATATATGACGGTGCCGTCCGGAGGCGAAAAGAAGAAATAATAATCCGTTTCTTCGGGATACAGTGCAGCCTCTATAGCTTCGACCCTTGGCGAACAAATCGGCCCCGGCGGGAGCCCGCTGTTTTTGTATGTGTTATACGGGCTGTCTATTTCAAGGTCCTTATACGTAACTATCTGGATACGCCCAAGCCCGGCCATTATTCTCGCGTACTGGATCGTAGCATCAGATTCAAGGCGGGTATAAGCGCGGCTGTTCAGCCTGTTATGAAAAACGCTTGAAATCTTTTTATAATCATCCAGGTATTTCGCTTCCATTTCAATGAGTGAAGCAAGGGTAACCACCTGATCGACAGTCATGCCGAGCTCTTCCGCCCGTTCATAATATTCCGGCTTGAATATCGAATCAAATTCCCTGAGGAGCCTGTCTACAATTTCTTCTTCTTTCCAGCCAAGTTCTATTTTATACGTATCGGGGTACAAATATCCCTCCAACGGGTATTTCCTGTCGGGAACATTCTCTAAAAACTTGTATTTCCTTATTTTTGTCTTGCAAAGGGATTCAAACCTGTCCCTGTCAACAATATTTCTTTCGGCTAAATAATCTATAAGCTCGACAACGGTGAAACCTTCCGGAATACGCACGTCCTTTGTCGGTTCAGCCATCGGATTGCTCGTTAATACGAGCATAAGTCCTTCATAGTTCAGTTTCTTGCTGACAATATGCTTTCCTGCCTTGTATTTCGTATCGTACCCGTTCAGTTTCGACAACAGCCTGTACAGCCACGGATATTCCACAAGCCCTTCCTTGTACAGGATGGATAATATTTTAGTTTCGGTCGCGCCCTCCGGAATTTCTATTATTATCTGCTCCTCCTTGGGAATCTCAATTTTCCCGGTCGTAGCGTATTCTATTCCATATTTTGTAAGATAATCATATGCGACATAAGCTGATGAAAAAAATAAGCCCATGCATATTACAACAAATATAAGAAAGCGCAGAAACAATCTTTTTTTCTTTTTCCCTGTTCGTGCCATAAGCTCAACCTCCGGCAACAATATAAAGCCGTAATTTTAAGACCCTGCCGCCCTTATTTTCGCAGAACGAACCATCCTAAAAACAAGATTCATTATACCATTTCCTCTCGCGGCAGTCAAAATAAGCACGCCGTCAACCCTGGAACAGGAAGCCTCTCCTGAGTATCCTCGCGGCAATATACATACTTTGTCCGGTTTTTGTTTTTACTTCGCCTGCGAATGTGAACAAATCCTTCAGGGTTTTTTTGTCCGGCACACGGCAGCCGTAGCGGACACTGTAATATATGTCCGTCATATCGGCCATGCTCATTTTAACAAAATTATATCGCTGATCAACCCTGACGGCAAAATTCTTCGGGGTTTCCCCGGGCATAATCACGCAGCCCGTATGTTTTAGGAGTGAGACTACATAACGATACAGGAAAAGAACCGTTTTCCCCGGGGCAATTAAATGCAGAACGGCCCGTCTTGCGAGTACGAACAACAAATTAACAAGCGCGATTGCCAGAATTACCGCGGCAGCATATAATATTACGTCACCCGTAGTTACATCGCTTTGCGCGTTATAGAAGTCGTCCGGAGCGTATCCTTCCCTTCCGTAGAAATCCATGTACTGCTCGGCGTAAGAATCGCCATACCTCGAATACGGATCTTCCGAACCGCCGGTGCTGCTGCTAAGCGGCACATAATAGTTCATTGCGCCCGCGAACGGTGTTGTCGGTTCAAAACTGACCCACCCCACACCTTCAAGGTATACTTCAACCCATGCGTGGGCATTCTGGTTCGTAACATGGTAGTACCCGTCATTATCGGTGTCGGCAGGCATTATAAAACCCTCAACGTATCTTGCGGGAATGCCGGCAGCTCTTGTCATAATACACATTGCAGTCGCATAATAAGAACAATAGCCTTCTTTTGATTCAAAGAGGAAGTAATCGGCAAAGTCCTGCCCTTCAGGCGTGTATCCCGGAGTCAGCGTGTAATTGTAGTTATTCCTTAAAAAGCTCTCAATAGACTTAACCTTTTCATATGTCGTATCGGCATTTGAAGTCAGCTCGTATGCAAGCTCGTAAACCCTGCCCGGCAGACTCTCGGGAAGCTGCGTGTATAGTTCGTAAACTTCGTCCCGGTGCCTTTTCAGCTGCCAGAACAGGTCGGTTATTTCAATAACCTGCTGCCTGAAAAACTCGGCGTTTTCAATATCTTCCGTTTCAAGTTTATTTAAGAATTCCAGGTTTTTGTTAATAAATTCATTATACATTCCGGGCCGGCTTATATTAAAGAAATTGTCCAGAGCACTCATACCGTAGCCGGGCTGAATATAACTGATCTCATACGTCGTGTTTCCGGCAAGCCTTCTGTCCGCTTTTACCGTTCCGGTTATATCCTCTTCGAGAGCATAACCCATTGACGAAAGCCTTCTTATCGGCAGTAATATCTTCAACGGCGTAAATACCGTTTTCGTGCGCACATTTAAATGCGTTACCGACATATTCCCTTCCGGGAAGAGCATCCTCAGTTCATCCGGCATTTGTTTCCGGCTGATATACTCAACGTATTGTTCCGGCTCTTCAATGCTTGCAGATAAATAGACCTCATTGTCCCGGTATATGTTAATGGTACTGCCCATTGCCGCTTTCCATCCGTGCTTAAGCTCTTCATGATCGTAATACCTGTCGGTAAGATATTCCTGTTTATCTAATTCGGTTTTCTCCCATCCCACGCCTGTATATTTGTCATATACGGCTCCCCGCAGATAAACCCGCGCAGGCGCTTTTACGTTCATAATGGGAGTGTAATCGGGCACTACCGGCCCGCCGAGGCGTGATGGATCACCGAAGCCCGTATTTGCAAGCGAAAAGTCATCATACCGGTCAATTGAATATTTATAATAAAGATCCCAATAAACCGTATTTATTTTATCTCTCATCGACGGCCATTGAATCGGCAGCGGATTTTTCGGGATAAATGCCACTATGAGGATTAATACCAGGCCAACCGGAACAAAATAAGCTGAAATGTCCGCGTGTCTTCTGAACGCTTCGGTATCCCCCGTTTTTATTGTGTACAGCAGATAATTATGGCGTATATATGAAATGACCGCAACTATTATGAATATAAAGAAAGACAGCTTATCGACATAACGGATCAGCCCCCATACCGCGATAAAAAAAACAAGGCCGGGCACAATCAAAGGATAAAACCTGAAACGCCTTACAAGGAAATAGTAAATCGGCATGGCCGCTATTACCGACAGTAATCCGATTCCGTACATAAGCACGTAATAAGGAACTGTCTCGTCATAATAGCCCGTGCCCACTTTGACCAGCAGTTCTACAAATTCTTCGGCAAGCGATAGCAACGGCATTACCGAACCGATACCATTCACAGCTATCCTGATTGCCAGATAAATAATCCCAAGCGCCGCCGATGACAAAAAAACGATACGCCCCGCAAACGTATTCAGCACGGAGTAAAATACAAACGCTCCGACTGCAAACAAAAGCATCTGCCATGAATGAACGGGAACATGCATCGGTATAATGGCCGCTTTTATTACCGCAAACAGATAGAATACGCCTATTACCCAACAGGTTATATAATTGCGGTATTTTTCATTCATCGGCAATCTCCTTTCAAACCGCTTTCTTATCGGGTATATCGTCGAATTCCTTCATGTCTTCGAACATATTTACAACACGTATGCCCATCTCCGGTAGTTCCTCCGCGAGCGCCTTTTCCACTTCCTTTTTCATTTGTCCTGACACATCGCAGTAAAAAAGCGATATGTCATGGCCGTTGATATGCATTTTTACGATGCTTTCAAGGCTGCTTTCATTTACAACCGGTAAAAAAATCATTACGCTCTGGCGTTCGGGCATGTTCTCTATAAAATAGTCCATAACGCTGTCGAATGAAACTTTCTGATCAAACGGAACAAATGCAAACAGTTCGTATAATTGATTAAAAGAGTTCATATCCGGGTAGGTAAGCATGATCTGTTCTTTCCTGAAAAAACATGTTTTCAGCGCAATATCCGAGCTAAGTAATGCCCTGGCCAGCGAAACGAGGACTTCTATTGTCCTGTCCCCGATTTTAAGCGCATATTCCGCTTCTCCCGGTATTTCCTCGAAATTTATAATTATCCAGAATTCTTTTTCGGATGACGAGTGCGTTTCCTTAGTCATAAGTTTGTTAAACTTCGACGAAAGCTTCCAGTGTATTTTTTTCAGGCTGTCGCCGTACATATAATCCCTGATGTTGTCTATTTCGGAATGACCCATGTCCTTTTTCCGGGAAATATATTCATTTTCCGAAATCCTTACAAATTGGTGCCTCATCTCCTCAAGAGGCAGAATCCTCGGGTATACGCGTATAAACTTCGTTTCACCCATTGTATATTTGAACGCAAACAGATTCAAAAAATCTCTTATCTCTATATACGATATCCCGACTTTATACCTGCCCCTGTACAGTATCGGGACGCTGAAATGGAATTCGCGGCGGCTGAAAGGCTTAAGCACAAGGTGTTCCGTTTTCATGCCGCTGATCAGCATCTGGCCTTCCATATGCATATATACTGTAAAATACGGGATATAAAGCGGTGTGACGTTATGTATTTTCAGTTTATAGTCAAGTATATCGCCTTTCCGGTATTCGCGTTTGTCCAGCCTCTCGCTGAAAGTAAACGTGAAATATACTATTAAGAGGTAAGTAAACGACACAACGGGCAAAAAAAGAACGGTATAAAAAATGGTGTACGGCAGAAAACCCCCGTCAATGAATATATAAATAAAGGACAGCAACAGAGCGGCCAAATAAGTAATCCAGCTTTTTTTCATATCTAACCTCCGTCCGCCGCATAAACAGCCGACTTACAGATTTTATGGGCATGTGCCGCTTGCAGATTACAGCGGCACACTGACATTTGATAACAGATCCGACAGGACGCCTTCGGCGGTAATTTTTCTGATACGTGCTTCCTGCTTCAGAATTATGCGGTGTGACAGCACGGGAACAACGAGGCTTTTAACATCATCCGGTATCACATAGTCCCTTCCCATATATAATGCGAGGGCCTGGGCCGCGCGCATCAAATACAGTGACGCTCTCGGGCTGCACCCCAGCAGCACATGCTCCTGGCGCCGCGTTCTCTGTACGATTTCAACTATGTACTCGCCGATTGCCCGTTCCACATGAACCTTTCTAACCTGTTTTCTGAGCTCGATAATCTGCTCGCCGTCGGCGACAGCTTTTAAGTCGGCCAGCGGATTGTCCTGCCTGAAACGGAATAAAATATCCACCTCATCATCTTTGTCGGGGTATCCCATTGTAATTTTCATCAGGAACCTGTCCAACTGCGCTTCGGGCAGCGGATATGTACCCATGTATTCCACGGGATTCTGAGTCGCGATAACCATAAACGGATCGGGCACGGAATATGTAACGCCGTCAACCGTAACCTGCTTTTCTTCCATAACCTCAAGCATGCTCGCCTGGGTCTTCGGCGATGTACGGTTTATCTCATCGGCAAGAATGATATGGCTCATAATATTGCCCGGCCTGTATTCAAATTCGCAGGTTTTTGGGTTATACACCGAAAAACCCGTTATGTCGGAAGGCAATATATCAGGTGTAAACTGTATCCTGTTAAATGATACGCCTATTGATCGCGCAAGGGAATAAGCCATTGTTGTTTTGCCTATTCCGGGCACATCCTCGATAAGAACATGTCCGCCCGCTGCAAGGCAGACAACCATTAACTTGGACGCCCCGCTCTGACCGACCATTACTTTTCCCATGTTTTCAACAATTTTTTGCATAATGGAACCGTTATCCATATAATCCTTCCTTTCGGCGAGATACCAATACGGTACAGCTTGCGATTTGCGGCTTAAAAACAGATTTATCCGGACAAAATCCTGCATAAAGACAATTGGAAGAACCGGAAAATCAAATATTTTAT
>JAAYXD010000020.1 GCA_012516065.1 Clostridiaceae bacterium | reverse complement strand
AGCCAGTTTCCGCACCTGGCTGTACCGCATTGCTACAAACAAAATCATTGACTTTTTCCGCAGCCAGGCTACAGAAAAAAAGCATGTCCTCAGTATTGAAGGTATGGACATTCCTGACGAAGTGGAGTTTACACGCCAGATTGAAATTAAAGCATTATTATCGAACGTGCAGACTTATGTAAACTCATTAGAAATGAACTTACAACAAATTTTTAGATTGAAGTTTTTCGGTGAATACACCTTTGGGCAGATAGCAACGCTTTTGGAGATGCCGGAATCAACGGTTAAATCAAAGTATTACCGCCTGTTAAGATTACTAAGAGAGGAGTTTAAGGATGAATATTATTAAGCCTTCCCCGGAAGAAAAGGAAAAAGCAATTGAATATATTTTATCTAAAGGACTGTCAAAACCTAAAAACCTTTGGGATATTTTTTACATGATGTACCGTTCTCTCGGTCTTAGATATCTTTTCTTGGATACGACAGAGCCAATAATAATATCCGTTTCCTTCATGATTGGATTTGTTCTCTTGTGCTCGTCGTCACTGAAACAATATATAAATGCGGTGCTGTTTGCTACAGCGCCGGTATTCTTTGTTTTTGCCGTACTGCTTACCGAAATTGCTGAACGGATTAATCTTCTGTACGAATTGAAAATGACTTTTAAATATACCATACTACAGATTACAGCATTCCGCGTAGTGTGTTTTTCACTTATAGGCACGGTGCTTTGTACACTTATAAGCCTGTCTGCGCCATATCCGGGTGACTATGATATTGTAAGGGCACTTTCCCTTTCACTTTGTGCTCTGTTTCTATGTTCGTTTCTAAGCATATTTGTAATGCGGTATTTTAATTGGAAATGGGGTCATTATGCTCCCATACTGGTTTGGATGATGATTTGTCTTTTGCCGATTTGTATTTCTGCCAAGTGGTGGGAATCATTCTTATCCCGGGTGCCTGTTGCCATAACCATATCTGTTGCTGCTGTCGCATTTGTACTGTTTCTTAAAGAAATAAAAAGACTCGTAAATATTCAAAAAAGAGAGGTTGGATATTATGTTGGCAGTTAATCACGTTACAAAAAAATACGGAAAGTTTGTTGCTCTTGAGGATATAACGCTTGAGTTCACCAGAGGGGTTTATGGATTGCTTTCACCAAATGGCGGTGGAAAAACCACTCTTATTAAGATGCTTGTCACCCTGCTTTTCCCTACATTCGGTGAAATACTATGGGAAGGGATTGAAATCACGAAGCTCGGAGAACAGTATCGTGATATAATAGGATATCTTCCCCAGGATTTCGGTTATTACAAAAATCAAACACCCAGGCAATTTCTTAATTATCTTGCTGCATTAAAAGGTATAGACCGCAATGATGCCGAACGTATAGCAACAGAACTTTTACAGCTTGTATCGCTTGGTGATGTGATGGATAAAAAAATGCGGAAATTCTCAGGCGGCATGATCCAAAGAGTGGGAATAGCGCAAGCCATGCTTAACGATCCAAAGATATTGATATTGGATGAGCCTACCTCAGGACTTGATCCAAAAGAACGGGTACGTTTCCGTAATTTAATATCCGAGCTTTCCAAGGATAGAATAGTTATTTTATCGACGCATATTGTT
>JAAYXD010000232.1 GCA_012516065.1 Clostridiaceae bacterium | reverse complement strand
GCTATTAGCCGGTCCGGAATAGGACATTCCGCTATTAATGTCCAGGATAAAATTTTACCCACATCTGTCATTATTTTAATCCTCCAATCTTGAAATAATATTATATAATATTATTTCAAGATATGGATTTAATATCTAAATAATTTTAAGCTGATTTAAATATAGATATTGCTTATGACACCAATGCCTCTTGTTCCAGGTTTTTTGTCAGGTCCCTGACCCAACCGTACTTTTTATAATGTCTATAAACAGCAGGCAGCTTCACAATTTCATCAAGGGTAAGCACAAAATAGACCGCAAGCACAGGAAGCCTCAAAACAAAGGCTGTGTAAAATCCCAATGGCACAGTTACCGCCCACATGGTTATAGCATCACAGATAAATCCGAATTTCGAGTCGCCTCCGGCACAGAAAATTCCCGGAATCGTGGTTGCATTAATTGATTTGCCCACAAGGTAATAGGAACACATCACAAGCATCCATTTAAGATACTCTGTCGCTTGTTCGCTTAAATTCGTAAAATGCAGGATTACAGGAATAAGGGCCAGCAATACACCACCGGTAATTATACCGCTGAAAATTGCCATTTTACAAACCTTTCCACCATAACGTTTAGCTTCTTCGAGATTCCCGCTGCCCAGTATATTTCCGATAATAATGGAGCCTCCGTTGCCAAGTCCCAGACAAAAGCTGGATATAAGGTTCTTTGCTATATTTGCAATAGAGTTTGCCGCAACGGCATCATTACCCAAATGCCCCATTATTACAGAATACATGGTAAAACCAATTCCCCACACCATTTGATTGCCGAACACAGGCAACGAGTGTTTCCAGAAATCTTTTCGAAGCTGCTTGTTTGTTGAAAACAAGTACTTTGTTTTGAGTCTTATGCCATTCTTTTTGTAAGACAAAACAATAAGCCAGCCAAGTTCAAAGCCTTTTGAAACAACTGTAGCCAGAGCTGCACCGGCTATACCCATTCTGGGAGCACCCAAATATCCGAAAATCAGTATTGCATTAAGTATTATATTCATTACAACTGAAACCGAACTGATGACCATGCTTATAAATGCCTTCCCGCAATTTTTCATTGTACACAGATACATCTCCGATAAACCGACAAACAGGTATGAAAGGCCAACAACGCGGAGATATTCTGCTCCATTTTGTATCAAGTCATATTCCGATGTAAAAAAACGCATTATATATGTAGGGAAGAAAGCCGATGCCAACCAAAATATGATGGAAATCACAAAGGAAAGCTTAAAAACAAATGCAAATATCATTTCCACCGCTGCCTTATCACCTTTACCCCAATACTGTGCGGTAAACATGCTCGCACCTATAACAATTGCAAAAATAAACAGTATTTGAACAAACTGAACCTGTCCTGCAAGGGACACAGCCGAAAGTGCACTCTGTTCAATTGCCCCCAGCATAATTGCATCGGATGCACCGACCAACGACAGCATAAAATTCTCAAACGCTATCGGTAATCCTATTGCAAACAGTTTTCTGTAGAAACCTTTGTCGATAGAGTTAATAATGCTTTTCATAGATTATATTACCTACCCATCATTGTATAATTC
>JAAYXD010000288.1 GCA_012516065.1 Clostridiaceae bacterium | reverse complement strand
GGTTGAAGGAATAAAGAATACAAATCTTGTTAAGGTTAAGATTCGGGATAAAGATGCTGAGACTGCAGCAAAAATTGCGAATATCTTAAGTGAGAGGTTTACAAAATATGTCTCAGATACAAACCAGAAACAGGCCGAAAGTTCAACGGAAATAATCGAGACCCAAATGCATAAGTAAAAAGAGAATATGGAAAGTATAACTGAAAAAATAAAGAATTTTGTATCGAAGCCCCGAAGCCCTGAGGAGCTGAAGATGGAGTTGGAATCTAAACTTATGCAGATCACGAATTTTAAGACTTCGCTGGCTCAAATCAAGGTAGACGAAGAAAATACAAGAAGATCGATTGAGAAAGCAAAAAGCCTTCTTTCTCAAACACCGAAGACTTTGGTAACCAACAGCACTCTATATTGTGAGGATTTGCTTCTGGATATAATTAAAGATAAAAACGGTATAAACACGAATACATTGAATAACGTAAAGTTGTCTAATGAGGAAGTAAACCAGATATATGTAGAGTTATCTAACAGTCTAAATCAATTGGAAATACAGCTGGCAAATTTGGAAGCATCGAGAAAAAACACAGAGCAGGCTATATTGGAATGTCAAAAGGAGATTGAGACCATTCAGGTTGAATATGCGGAAAAACAGAAAGAATACGATGAATTAAACTTGGAGCTTGACCTTTCAAAACAAGCTTATCAAGCATATCAGAAGGAATATAAAGAATTGATGATCAAGCAGTCGACTGAGATAGGTAAGTCCAGTATAGTTGTTGTATCGGAGGCGATGGTTCCGAAAAGTCCCGTTGCTCCAAATAAAACAGTAAATATAGCAGTAGCGGGAATGTGTGGGTTGTTGATGGGAATACTTGTTGTATTTATAAAACAAAATATGAGTACCATCAATGTAGTAAGCCACAGGAAAGCTGCGTAAAAATTTTATTTTGTGTATTTAGTACTGAAATATATGTTATAGTAATAAATGTACAATTAGAAATTTAAGAGCACATAAGGGAGGAAGGACAGCGATGGCACCAAAGAATAAACCGCCGAAAAGAAATGTCAAGGAACAGAAAAAGAATATGGAGAATGGAACAAACAAATATAAAGCCTTTAAAATTGCATTATTGGTTCTAAATTTACTGGTAGTATTTTATTCCCCGTTTGTCAGAGGTCTGTATTTTGAAGCAGAGCAGCTTCCTGCAGAGATATTTGTACTGATAAGTTTTGCACTGTTCTGGGTTATGAAGTATTTGACAAAGGACAAAAGATTTATCAGTACACCTATGGAATACGCTTCATTGGCTCTAATGCTTATATATCTGATCTCAGTTATAACATCGGTCAGTTGCAGGCTGGCAATATCGGAATGGCTCAAATATTGTATGTTCTTTTGTATATTTTTTATGATAACCGACCTATCCAAAGATATAAAAACCAGAATTGCTGTTCTATGGACGGTTATAGGTACTGCAATGGGACTTAGCATTATCGGACTGGACAGCTCAAGTGGCGGAAGACTCGTAGATATGCTTAATAACCTTTTTAAATCCTTGCATTTTCCGGTGGAATTCTTTGGATTATATGTTAACGGGCGTATTCATTCTACTATTCAGTATCCTAATGCGTTGGCTGTATATCTATTGGTGTCTGTCTTAATTTCATTAGGATTGTCAATGATATCGGAAAAACTTTGGCAGAGAATTATATCGGGGGCATGCAGTACGGTATTGTCGGTTACATTGCTTTTAACCCTTAGCAGAGGTGTGCTGATTCTTGTGCCCTTTGTACTTTTAATGTATATTATTTTAATTCCCCGGGGATATAAACTAAGGACCGCGATGCTTGGCTTAAACTCAGCGATATCCGCTGCCGTGTCATTGCTTGTCGGTTATGCTGTTAAATCTCTGGATTCACATCTATGGATTAGAGTATTAATTGGAGTTTTGGTTTATATAGCTTTAACAATACTATTTGAATTCTTAGTTTCAAAAGTAGTGGATGTATCAAAGCTTAAGCTTAAAATAAAGCCTGTTTTTCTTCTGGTTCCCCTTGCTGTAGTAATGGTTGTGCTGGCAATACTTATAAACACAACGGAGCCTTTGGTATTGAAGAGTAAATCTTCTGACAGTAAAAGCGGTTACAGTTTGCAAAAGAGTATCCAATTGGAGCCTAATAAAGAATACAGGTTGGAGGTTGATGCATCAGCAAATGAAAGCAATGGAGAGAATTCCGTTGAAGTCAGAATTACCAGTAAAAGCAAAAAGGATATAATGTTTAATACCGGTACAAGGCTGCAAAACGTCAGTATGAAAAATATAGAGAATAATGAAAAGGTTGAAATACCTTTTACCGTTCCTGAAGACAGCGAACTGATTGTTATACAGTTTACCAATACCTCCGAAAAATCCGAAATTACATTGGATAATGCCAGAATAGTATCTCCGAAGAACAATAAAACGGTAAAAAAGCTTCCGTTGGCGTATAAATTTGTGTCTAATTCGGTAATGGGAAGGTTTTCAAACCTGTTCCAGTCCAAGAGCTTTTTTGCCAGGATTCTTTTTATTCAGGACGGATTAAAGATATTTAAAGATCACTGGCTTTTAGGTGCCGGAGGAAGCGGATGGTCGGTTTTGACCTTTTCATACCAATCATATCTTTATTGGTCAACGCAGGCACACTCTTATATTGTACAGATAGCAGTAGAAACAGGTATAATAGG
>JAAYXD010000226.1 GCA_012516065.1 Clostridiaceae bacterium | reverse complement strand
ATTTTATTCGGTATATATTATACTTCTCTTAATACTATTATACTTTGAAAATACTGCATTGAGAAGTACCAAATTATTGTTTCTGTTCCGATTACGCCGCAATAACTCGTTTATTCAGGCATAACCGGTATTTCTTTTGTTTTTGTGTTTCGAAATATTTTTACATATCATATTTCCCCAAAAAATGAATTCTTAATCAAAAACCAGGAACAATATTCCCATAAAGATATTGCAGGTGTATAATTATGTCTGACGGTAATGTAAAAATGAAGGGTTTTGTGACGTATGAAACAACTAATTCTGGCATCGCAGTCTCCAAGGCGAAAAATGCTTTTGCAGCAGATCGGGGTGCCATTTTCCGTATTTCCTTCGGACATAAAAGAGCCGATAAATATGGATATGAGCCCTGACAGAATTGTTATAGATTTATCCGAAAAGAAAGCGGAACAGGTATGCGGGAAATTGGAACGCGGTTCCAAAAACTCGCATATTGTGCTTGCTGCCGATACTGTTGTTGTTTTGGATGGTATTGTAATGGGAAAACCAAATAACCCGGAAGAAGCGTTCGGTATGCTTGAAGCGCTTTCGGGCAGGTGGCATGAAGTGGTAACGGGAGTTACGCTGATAGATGTTGAATCGGCGAAAAAAATGACGCATGCCGAAAAAACGAGGGTAAAAATACGCAGATTGTCAAAACAAACAATACAGCAATATATTAACAGCGGAGAGCCTTTCGATAAGGCCGGGGCGTATGGCATTCAGGGGCTTGGCGCGCTGTTGGTTGAAAAATTGCAGGGTTGTTATTATAATGTTGTAGGACTCCCGCTATACAGGGTATCTGTAATGCTTAATGATATGGGATTTAAAATTTTATAATGCACATCTTACTGCCGGCTTCAATATGTTATCCGCAGAAAGTAATTTTCAGCGTATTCGCGGCAGCAGCCGCAATGCAGCAGACGAAAGAAAGGAAGAAACAAATTATGTTTATACGCGATATCGGTATAGACCTTGGAACGGCTAATACACTGGTTCATGTGAAAGGAAAAGGGGTTGTTCTCAGAGAACCTTCTGTTGTTGCAATAAACAATAATACCGGGGAAGTGCTGTCCGTAGGGCTTGACGCAAAAAACATGATTGGGCGCACGCCGGGGAACATTACGGCGATAAGGCCGATGAAGGACGGAGTAATAGCCAATTTCCAAATAACGCAGGGAATGCTTAGATATTTCATCCGGAAGGTTATCGGAAACAACAAGATTATCAGGCCGAGAGTAGTGGTATGTGTGCCCTCGGGTGTTACAGAAGTGGAAAAAAGAGCGGTAATTGACGCGACTTTGCAGGCCGGGGCAAAAGAGGCTTATCTGATTGAAGAACCAATGGCGGCCGCAATCGGTGCGGGCCTTCCTGTCGAAGAACCCACCGGAAGCATGGTTGTCGATATCGGCGGAGGTACGAGTGAAGTTGCGGTAATCTCTCTCGGCGGAATAGTGGTCAGCCGTTCGCTGCGTGTAGCCGGTGACGAGCTTGATGACGCTATTGTTCATTATGTAAAAAAAGAATATAATTTAATGATAGGGGAACGCACGGCTGAAGACATAAAGATCAGGATTGGTTCTGCATACCCCGTAAATGATGAAGAACAATACAGTATCAGCGGGCGCGATCTCGTGACAGGTCTTCCGAGGGAACTGCTGATATCAGCCGCTGAGGTCAGGGAAGCCCTGGCGGAAACAGTAAACGCAATAGTTGATTCCATCAGATACACCCTGGAAAAAACACCTCCCGAACTTGCAGCCGATATTATGGAAAAAGGCATAATGCTGACGGGAGGAGGCGCTCTTCTTAAAGGACTTGATAAACTGATTTTTCATGAAACAGGAATTCCTGTGAATATTGCGGAGTATCCTCTTGATTGTGTAGCGATAGGTACGGGCAAGGTTCTTGAAGAATTGGAACTGTTAAAACACGTATTGATTTCCTCAAATAAGGTAAGATAAAGAAAAAAGCTGTGCAATGCTTTGACAGATATAACGCAGGCAGTATCCAATGATATTCCGTTGGAGTAATGCTTGGGAAGGGGTTCAACCTTTTGCGGAGGCTTTTTGGAAACAAATTATTCATAATATCGTTAGTTCTGGTTTTATTGTTTGTGCTTGCTGCGATGACGGCAAGCGAAAACAGCAAGCTTAATGTGATCAGGAATGTTATTTCCGTACCTCTTAAACCGCTGCAGACAGGCATTAACGCAATTGGCGGCAAGATAAAAGACGTTGTTAATTATTTTAAAGATATACGGACTACAAAGGCGGAAAATGCGGAATTGAAATTAAAAATACGGGAAATGGAAAGAGAACTTGAAAAAGTACACCGCCTGGAAAAGGAGAATGAAAACCTGAAAAAGCTGCTGTCATTCAAAGAACAGTATACGCAGGAAATCATAGCATGCAATATAATATCAAAGGATGCCGGGAACTGGTTTGAAATATTTACGATAGACAGGGGCAGCAAGGACGGCATAGAAGTGGATGATCCCGTAATAAACGCCGACGGCCTTGTGGGAAGGGTATCGCGTGTGGATCTTCTTTCATCAAAGGTTATATCGATAATAGACACTGAAAGCTCGGTATCGGCAAGACTGTCGAAAACGCGCGATCTTGTTATTCTGAGAGGTGACGCGCAGCTCAGGACGCAAGGGCTTTGCCGGCTCGATTATATTACTCCGGATGTCGAAGTATCCGTCGGCGATAAAGTTGAAACTTCCGGATTGAACAGCCTGTATCCTAAAGGAATCATGATCGGCGAAGTGATACAGGTGGTAAAAAACGAAGGACAGTTTGATTATTATGCGATAGTTAAACCTTCGGTTGATTTCAGGAGGCTTGAAGAGGTTGCAGTAATAAAAACCGCTGTTGAGGGAGAAGGCGATAACGAATGAGAAGGCGGATTCTCGTGCTGGCACTCCTTGTATATGCTGCGTGCCTTTTACAAAGCACTGTATTCGGTTATATCGAGATCCTCAGGATAAGACCGAACCTGCTTCTCGTTCTGGCTGTCACAATTTCCCTGATAAGGGCTAACATGGAGGCGGCTTTTATGGGCCTCGTATGCGGGCTGGCGATGGATACGCTGATCGGCCGTACTTTGGGATGGTACGGAATGTGTTTGTTCCTTGTTTGTTTCGCGATAGGGATGATAAATTCAAAGCTGTACAAGGAAAACCCGCTGATTCCGATTTTCTTTGTGTTTGTTTCATCGCTCACGGTTGAGCTTATGTATTATTTTATTAATTTCTTTTTAAGGGGCTACCAGGATTTCGGTTTTGTTTTAACCGGCATTATCCTGCCCGAAAGCTTGTATAACTCGGTGCTGACATTATTTGTATATCCTTTGGTGCTTCAATTGTATAAAAAACTCGATAAGTACAATTTTGTCCATACACGTTTATAACGGGGTTTGAATTATGAACGCTGAATTGCAGAAAAAACAGAATTTTGATTTAAAGAGAAGATTTATTATATATTTAGTAATCGTAATGCTCATATGCGCGGTGTTTTTGCGCCAGCTTGTCGATATCCAGATTGTAAACGGGCAGGAATACCTCGATACTTCTATGAAGAGGATTATAACGAACGGGGTTATATATGCGAACAGGGGGAATATTTACGACAGGTACGGCGTGCCGATAGCGGGCAACAGATTGGGTTTCTGCGTTCAGTTTGTGGACACCGGGCTGTCCTCAAGAGAAAAGAATGATCTTATTGCAAGGGTTATCAGGCTGTTTGATGCAAACGGCGACAAATATTCTTCAACAATGCGCGCGATATTCGCTAACAACCCTTACAGATTCCTCACAAACAAGGAAGGGTTTATAAGACAGATAGCGGTGAGCGACGCCGACAGGGAAATGCTTCTGGAAGCGGATCCGAAGGATGTTTTTAAATATATGCGCGAGAAAACCTTCGATATTGACCCGATATACACAGATGAAGAAGCGTACCGCATTATGGAATTAAGATATGAAATGCTTATAAGGCCTGCCACAATATCAGACCCGCTGGTTATTGCCGAGGATGTGTCAATAGAGACTGTAGTCACTCTTGAGGAACGCAACAGGGAATATCCCGGGTTCAGCACGTTTTCAAAGCCTTTCAGGGAATATTACGACGCGGAACTCGTTGCGCATGTGATTGGGCACATGGGAAATATCGGGGAACTGTATGATGAATGGTCTAAAAAATATCCCGAACTGGGATATACCTGGAAGGACATGGTGGGGAAGACCGGCATTGAACGTTCGGAGGAACACGTATTAAGAGGCATAAACGGCAAAATAAGAAAAGAGGTGGATACTGACGGAAGGCTTACATCATATGAAATCGTAGAGCCGTCGAAGCCGGGACAGGATATTTACCTGACAATTGATTTGAACCTGCAGAAAGCGGCGCTTGAGTCATTAAAAAGAAACATAGAGGTAATACGGAACAGGGAGCATAAGAAAAACTTCCATGACGCGAATGCAGGGGCTGTTATCGCGATGGATGTGAAAACCGGGGAAATCCTGGCAATGGTCAGCTATCCAACGTATGATCCCGCCGTGTTCCTGGAAGGCAACAGCGAAAAGATAAATTACCTTTATACCCATCCCGATTCAATAACACTTAACAGGGCGACAAGCGGAAAATACGCCCCCGGTTCTACGTACAAGCCTCTCGTTGCGATAGCTGCTCTGGAGTCGGGCACAATAACTCCCCAGACACTGGTTTACTGCCCGTCAAGGAAAGAAATAGGCGGGTTGATGTGGTCGAACCTTGAAGGAAATCAGGGAAGGATTAATCTTGAAAAGGCGCTTGAAACGTCAAGCAATATGTTTTTCTTCCAGGTCGGTTTCGACACCGGAATAGACAATATTGTAAAATGGGCGAAAAACTTCGGGTTCGGAAAGAAAACAGGAATAGAAATAGGCGAAGAAATCGGCTCCCTTGCGTCAAGGGAGTTCAAGCTCGCTAACTATAACGAGGGGTGGGTCCCCGCCGATACGTGCAACGCCGCGCTTGGGCAGTTGTATAACGCTTTTACGCCGATACAGCTCGTAAACTATGTTGCGAGCATCGCAAACGGCGGAAAACTTTACAGGCCGCACCTTGTAAGAAAACGCGTCGACGCATCGGGAGAAGTACATTTAACCGAAATTGAATACAGGGAATCGAGGGCGAAAGAGTCCACGATAAAAGCCGTACAGAAGGGCATGGTCGCGGTTACGAATTCCCAGGACGGAACCGCGGTGCACATATTTAAGGATTTCCCGTTTGAAGTCGCCGGGAAAACGGGAACGGCCGAAACAGGGCTTGAAGCGACATCGTCGTCAAATGCTTTGTTTGTATGTTATGCGCCTGCCGACAATCCTGAAATAGCGGTCGCCGTTGTTGTCGAAAAAGGCGTATGGGGTTCATGGACGGCGCCCATTGCAAAGGATGTGCTGATGGCGTATTTTAATATAAAGGAAAAGCAGAGATAAGATTGAATGCAGATAAAACACGCCTGTTTGAAACCTATGCTGCGTAAAGGAGATACATAATATGGAAAACGCAAAAAACCAAATCACATTCAAAGGAACTGCGGACGGGCTCGTTATTATAATTCCCGAAGAAATGGAAACGAAACATATACTTGAACAGGTAGCGCTTAAAGTGAAGGCAGCCGAAAAGTTTTTCAGGGGCGCTAAGCTTAAGGTTATGTACAGGGGCAAAAAGCTGACCGAAGAGGAAGAGGAAATGCTCGTCCAGATGATGATCTTAAACAGCGGCGTTACGGTGGAAAGCATCCGCTATGATGAACCCGAACAGCCTCCGCAGGAAAGGGAGATGCCGTCAAAAATTTCGGGAATGCCGATAAGAAAAATTTTCTTTAAGGAGCTTGAAGAAGGCCCGTGCAAGTTTATAAAAGGCACGGTACGCGGAGGAACGCGTATTCTTTTCGAAGGCAATGTGGTTGTCCTGGGGGACGTAAACCCGGGAAGCGAAATAGTGGCATCGGGAAACGTTGTTATTATGGGTAAGATAAGGGGCATGGTACATGCAGGCGCAGACGGAAACCGCAATGCCGTTGTAGCCGCATTGAGGCTGTGCCCCACGCAGTTAAGGATAGCGGATTTGATTACAAGATGCCCGGAAACTGATGATGACGATACGATATTGCCTGAGATTGCATCGGTAAAAGAAGGTGCGATATATGTTGAGCCGCTGGGCAAATAGAATGGGATCGAACGCCGGATACCAGGAAATCCCGGGTAATTCCGGTTTTTTTATTTTATAGGCTTTGATGTCGGTTGACAAGTAATTCAAAAACCGATATAGTTTTTAGTAGAAAACCTGAAAAAATCGTATTTTTGATTAAGACGGATTAATATACCAGTTATTATTCTGAATCAAATAGGACATTAATCGCCTGGTTATAATGTAACCGCAGTGGAAGGCTGTTTTTTTTAATAACGGAGGAATGAGTATGGGTGAGGTTATTGTCATCACATCGGGCAAAGGCGGTGTTGGAAAAACCACAACTGCCGCAAATCTTGGCACAGGTTTATCTCTTTTGGGTAAAAAGGTCGTTCTGGTCGATACCGACATAGGTCTTAGAAATCTTGACGTAGTAATGGGGCTTGAAAACAGAATAGTTTACGATTTGGTTGATGCCGTCGAAGGGACATGCCGTCTTAAACAGGCTTTAATAAAAGATAAAAGATATGAGGGTCTGTATCTGCTTCCGGCAGCTCAGACGAGGGATAAAAACTCCGTTACGCCTGAACAGATGATTAAGCTTTGCGAAGAATTGAAACAGGAATTCGATTTTGTTATCATAGATTGTCCCGCCGGAATAGAGCAGGGGTTTAAGAATGCTATTGCGGGAGCGGACAGGGCTATCGTCGTAACAACACCAGAAGTCTCCGCTGTCAGGGACGCTGACAGGATTATCGGCCTTCTTGAAGCAAATGAACTGAAAAACCCTGTGCTGATTGTAAACCGTGTGCGGCATGAAATGGTAAAAAAAGGCGATATGATGTCAATAGATGATATCATTGACATTCTTGCGATACAGCTCATAGGGGTAGTGCCTGACGATGAGAACATAATTATTTCAACAAACCGCGGTGAACCTGCGGTTTCGGACAATAAGTCGATGGCCGGCCAGGCGTACCGGAATATTACACGCAGGATACTTGGCGAAGAAGTGCCTTTTATGGATTTAGCCGGTCAGGGTAATTTTATCGCGAAAGTGAAAAAGCTGTTTGGTTTTCGATCGGCTTAGGGAGGGATATAAATGTTGCAGCAACTTTTAAGTAAACTAGGCCGGAAGCGTTCGTCAAAGGATGTTGCAAAAGAACGGCTGAAGCTGGTTCTGATACATGACAGGGCAAATGTTTCACCGCAGTTTTTGGAAATGGTTAAAGGTGAAATAATTAAAGTGATTCGCAATTATATGGAGATTGACGAAGAAGCTCTTGAAATCCAGCTTACAAAAACAGTAAGTGAGGAAGGGGATGGCGTTGTTCCTGCCCTTATTGCGAATATACCTATAAAAAGCGTTAAAAATGCCGGCAGGAGTATTTAATGTTGGTCCGGTTAGAAAGGATTTGATGTTTCTTCAGCAAGGATTTATCCTGATTAACGGAGGCAATTGATGAATATTGCTTTTATAGCGCATGATAATAAAAAAGAGTTAATGGAAGCTTTTTGCATCGCATATAAATTCATTCTGGAAGAGCATAACCTGTTTGCCACTTCCGGTACGGGCGCATTGATATCGGATGCGACCGGACTGTCCGTTAATTGTCTTGAGTATGGGCACCTCGGGGAAGAACAGATTGCAGCAAGAGTTGCTTACAATGAAATAGACCTTGTGATATTTTTTGTCGATCCGTCTCAAAAGGAGGAGAAACTGCAGGGTTTTAACATTATCCGTGAGCACTGCGATAACAATAATATTCCGCTCGCCACAAATCTCGCCACCGCCGAGATCCTTATAAACGGACTGCACCGCGGGGATTTTGCGTGGCGTGAGCTTGTCAACCCGGCAATTTAGCCGGATACTTTCAGAGGTTATTCACCACTGTTTGCATCTTTCAAAAAATAATCAAAGTTTTGTTTAAGCATTTCTATTTCTTCATGCAGGTCAGAAAGTTTTTTGTCAAATTCTTTCTGCGTCAGCCACAGCTTGGTAAGTTCCTTTTGCATATTTTCCACAAAATTTCTAAGGTGAATAAACTTGTGTTCAATATTTGCGGCCGTCGTGCCGCCGGATGAAATGCCGGATTTTCCGCTTTCGGCATCGGCAGGTTTTTTTACGGGAAGAATCCTGTCAATCATGGAACTGTCCTTTTCGGCAGCTTTTGCCGGGGCAGTGCGCTGCGGCGGTTCTTCGCCAAGAAAAGCCAATTGGTAACCTTTTGTGAAACAGCCCGGTATTTCGTTGAAAAACCATGACGCACGTTCTTTATCGACGTTTGTGCCATAAATGAAACGGCAGGGCATATTCGTGAAATCGGAAAGATAACGTTTTTCATCCGTCCAGTTGATGCCTCCGTCGCCGGATATTCTGAGATGGATATTCCTTTCATCGGTACGGTACAAAATAAGAGTGCCGTTGTTGTAAACAAGCCCGCTTCGGCCTGCCGGGGAAGGGCTGTTGTATAAAACAAGTGGCTCTGCCGTCCCGTATTCCATGAATAAAACCCGGTACATACCATCGCGTTTATCCTGAAAAGAGACGTAGATCCGGTTATCCTGCCCGCATACCGCAGACGGAAAAAGGATTTCGCCTTCGGTTTCGTACAGCTTTTCGGGAGCGGTGAAGACGGTTAAATCATCCTTTAAAATTCTATGGCACAAACACATTCCGCTTTTTTCAGAACGGGGATAAAAAAGGCGGCATTTCCCGGGACGATCCCTGAACACGACGTAATGCCTGTCTGAACCGTCAATATAGTCTATTGCCATAGGCTTTGAAAGCGCGCCGTTAATTATGCTCTGCATTGCTATCAGGTGGCGATCGTTGTGGCGTATTACATAAAAAAACAGGACAATATCTTCAAATACCAGCATCGATAGGCGCTTATGCCACGGAGTTGTGTCTTTGCTGCCCAGTATCGGCTGGATGTCTATATGCCCGCGACGGCCGTGGCCGTACATAATATGGCCGTCTTTAGCCTGGAAAACAAAATGGATTATATCTTTCTCGTCAATAGCGGCACAGAAATCATTTACGGACAGATCGGAAAGAACAAACGGACGTGACCATACCCTGTCACCATCGAGCATTCTCAGGCATAAACCGCGCTCCTCGTCATAATAGATATGATAAGAAATATTGAAACTGTTTTTTAAAATAATATGCTTTTGCTCCTCTTTATTCATACTTTCCTCCCGAAACGGGTTTGTCCATAACTTATTTATTATCAATACTATGTTGATGCATTGGGAAATATGCCTGTAACAGCCGCTTATACGCAGCTGTCCGGGTTATGCCTGTATAAACCTGCAGCATGTCATTTATGTACGGCTGCACCGGTTCCGTAACAATGAATAAAGGCGGGAAAAGAGTTGCAAAAAAGCATGCTTGTTAATCACCAAATATTTATACAGACATATTATGAAATTGAGATACTTTTGACTTTGGGGGAATGTAGCATATGAGCAAAGAGCAGGTTGTTGCGGGTCTTATTGACGGCGAAGACATCTGCAAGCTTAGAGAAGCTGTTTGCGTACAGGTAGAAAAGGTGTATGATCATTGCCGGGAAAAGGATTGTATTGAAGATGCTGTGGTTGATTTTGTAGAAGATGTACAGTGTTTGATAGACAAAGCCGTTAAGGTGAGGGTAAAGGAAGCCGAGGTAGTAAAGGTTTTGGCGGATCTTGACGACGTGCCGTTTAAAAGAGGTTTCTTTACTGTAAATGTACGTTACAAGATAAAGGTTAAGGTGGAATTCTGCTATCGTGATCAATTTAACAACCTTGTCAGTTCCGATCCTAAGGTTGGATTCGTATGGTTTGCGAAAACCGTTATCCTGTTCGGTTCAGAAGGGCAGGTTAAGGTGTTCAGCTCAACCGATCCGGAATTCTGTTCGTCCACGGATGATGGCGATGGCTGTGGTTCCATGATACAACAGGATAACAAGCCTACTGTGAAAGTTGAAGTTGCCGAACCTCTCGTGCTGAATGCGCGGATTAAAAGGGTCCACTGTCCGAAGAAAGTCCGGCCTTTCGGGGATGATTACGATGAAATTGAGGAAGAAGATAATGTTGCAGCCGGGAGAAGACCGATATTCCCGCAGAAAAATGTTGTCGTTACGATTGGCCTGTTCTCAATAATCAAACTCACGAGGCTTGTACAGCTTTTAATTCCGGCTTTCAATTTCTGTTTCCCGACCCGTGAGTGCGTTGCTTCGACAGATGAAAATCCGTGCGAACTTTTTGAAACAATTGATTTTCCGTTTGATCAGTTTTTCCCGCCGCAGGCATTTGATTTCCCGATTGAAGACATTAGGGAAGATCGCCGTCACGATAGAAGGGAAGACAGGGAAGAAAGAGAAAAAGAAGAAAGGCGCAGAAAGTAAGACGATAAAAATCAAAAAAGGGAGGATAATCCTCCCTTTTTGTTTTGCCCGCGTATTTTCGGATATTGCCGTCTTATTATTTCCACGTAAAAATTTTCTCTTCAGGCATATATTTTCTGATAAGCCCCAGCATGTATGAGTTCATTCTGTCCGATAAATCCGGCGGATATGAGTATACATCGTTTACTGCGTTGAACGGGTAGTTTATTATTGCGGAATTAGGGTTATTTTTACGCATGTCCTTAAGGTAATCGCAGGGTATGCGAAAACCGCCTATGCTCACGTCTTTGATTTTACCGGCGGGAAGTTCCCGGAATACTTTTTCAATAAGTCTGCCGTACTCATCTTCCCAGTCTTTTATATAAATGACAGGATCGAAACAAAGCCTTATCTGAAATCCCTTTGCCAATGCTTTCTCGATGCAGTTAAGCCTTTGCATCGGGGAAGGCGTCCCGTGCTCGTATTTTTCCCATACATATTCGCAGGACAATGTCCATGCAAGTATTACATTCTCTTGCGGCGTCAGTTTTTCAAGGCTGTTCAGGTTCGCGCTCTTTGTTCTTAATTCAACGGTCAGGTGAGGGTAAAATCGTGCAAATTCAAACCATTTTTCGCTAAATCCGAGAAAGCCTTCAAGTGCAAGCAGGTCAGTATCATAAGAAATGCACAGGTAAACCGGATCGCTCTTCAAAAGTTTCCTGACATCGCCGAATATATCGTCGAGGTTGACAAAAACGACAATATTGGCCGACGGATACATACCCTGCAGATAGCAGTATTCGCAGTTATAAACACAGTTAATCACCGTGTTGGCATAATAAAAGTTGTCATTCCCGAAGTTCTGGCAAAGAGGTGAGCCCCGGTAAACGAACGGAGGCCGCTTTTCAGCGATGATAAGATTCTGTGACTGCTTTTGAACCGGGTAATTCTGCCGGCTCCTGTTAAATATGTCCTTATAATGTTTTATTATTACCTGCGTTGATTTCGGAAAACGCGACAAAATTTTTACGGTATTCGGGTGATCCACAACACCCTTTTCGATGTATATATGTGAAAAAGGAGGGTTAAGCAAATTCACGCATAAGCTGTTCAAAAGCTCTCTTCCTTTCATGTTTGTTTTTTACCGGCAGAACATTTTCTTTTTTGATGAAAGACGACAAATTCGCGGAAAAATTTCCATGCTGAAGCTTATAGTAACGCGCTGCCTGTCTGAGCTGGTTCTGCATTGATACTGTAAGCCTGAGATTTTTTGAAACCTCCGCAAGCATTTTTTCTTCTTCGGGAGAAAACACCGGAGAAGAATTTGTCATTCCGTCGTGCAGGCGGGTGATCCAGGCGGTGATTTCGGGAATGTTTTGCCCAATCAGTTCACTGACAATGCTCGAGTCGATTTTATCGGATTGAAGGTAATCCGAGACGATTTTTATAAAAAACATCTGATGCGGCTGGAAAAACAGTATTCCTGCGCGGTAAATGCCGGATGCTTCCATATCGGCGAGAAGTTCCGGAATATCCGCTGAGTGTTTTTCCGAAACGGGATTGCTGCTTGATACAATGCCGCTTTCTTCAAATGGATGCGCGAAAATCATATCGGGGTAAAAATATATGCCTGTATCCATTTCATAGATTTTATTGCACAGATAAACCGTCCCTGTCGGAATATTCCTGTCTCCCGCGCCGCATATGCCGATGTTAAGCAGCAGATCGGAAGGATTAGGCGGGTATGCGGAGCATAAATGCGTAACCCCTATCGCGGCATTAACAATCCCCGGTTTTGTGACAAGAAGAATTATATCGTCATTTTTAAACACCTGGAACAAATGGTGTCCGGTATCCTTTTTTAATCCGAAAAATCGTATTATTGGCTTCGCTTCGCAGTAAAGCGCGGTAAAAATCATTATCATAAAATCAGTATCCTCCGGAACAACGCCGTGCATAATCAATCATCCGCATAAAAATTATATCAGTGATGCTTCTGTTTGCCAATTCCGCGTCGGCCTCCATATCCCGGGCCGCTCGTTAAAACGCTCCACGGTTGCCGGTACGCAGAAGGGCGTTGGAGCATGTCACCCGTCGTCACCGAAAGCACCCGAGCCACCCGCTGCGTTTTGGCGTAAATTTATAAGGGCTTGTTCAGACGTGCAGCGGGAATATTGCAGCTTGTGAAAAGGTTGCTATGTGAACCCTGTTATACTATAATTAAAATGGTATAACGTGCCTTGCTGTAATAAACTTTTTGTGTATCTGCCGGAGGCAACCGGACGCTTTTCGCTTTACTGGGGGATGGTTGCGCTTTAGGATGTGAAGTTGTATGTTCAAGTTAGAGGGTAAAAAAGCCATAATCGCACTTATTCCGTTTATTATTTTATTTCTGGCCTGGATGCTGGCAATGGGAACACCGGTATCTTACAGCAAGCTCAATATTGTCTTTATTACCCTCCCATACATTCTTGCATTCTTTGCCCTTGTATTATGCGTGTGGTTTCAGCACAGCAGGGTATTTTACGCTATAGCCGTCCTGTTGTTCACGATGTCGGTGATATCAGCCAAAAACGGTTTGAATCAGAAAGCTCTCATCAACGGTATATCGTTGATTATTCCAATCGGCTTTATTATGCTTGCCCTGATGGAAGAAAGGGGAATAATAAGCAAAAGCGGTCTTATTAAAGGGCTTGTTTTTATTTTTTTAACATTCTTCGTATTGATTGACGCGGGTACCGTTAATCCCGTCCTTGCGAGACTGAAACAGGCCGGGTTCGGTTTCAGGGTGACGGAAGATAAAGGAATACCGGGGCTGAGCATATTTTTATTTATTGTTTGCCTTTGTGTTCTTCTTATAAGGTTTTTGCTCCTGTCTTCAATGATGGATATTGCGTTTACGGGTGCCGCTCTCGGCAGCTTTATCATTCTGCATTTCGCCGGATATCCGGATGTTCTCTCTGTATTTTTCTCGGCGGTATATTTAATTTTTATAATCGCTCTTTTTGAAGCGTCATATTCTCTTGCTTTCCACGACACGCTGACGGGGGTATTGTCAAGACGGGCAATGGAGCAGGAGATTTTAAGATTGGGAAATAAATATACAATTGCGATGGTGGACATCGATCATTTCAAGCGCGTAAATGATACATACGGCCATCAGGTAGGCGATGACGTATTAAGAATGGTGGCTTCATTGATAATGAAGAATATCCGGTCGGGCAAGGTTTTCAGGTATGGCGGAGAAGAATTTGCCGTTATTTTTCCCAGGAAATCTCCTGATGAAGTAATTGATCAACTGGAAAATATTAGAATCAATATTGAAAAACGGCCTCTCATAATAAGGGGTAAGGACAGGCCGAAAAAAAAGCCGAAAAGAATTATAAAAAGCAGAAAAGGCGAAGGAAGCGTTAATGTTACGGTCAGCATAGGCGTAGCGGAAAAAACCGAAAAAACGCATTCGGCCGCCGAAGTTATAGAAGAAGCCGACAAAGCGCTGTATAACGCGAAAAAAAACGGCAGGAATTGTATTGTTTATTAGAGTATTTATACCTTCGGTCGATAGAATTAAGTGGATATCGTTCCGCCGCATACAGCTCAATAGGATTTGGGAATTCAGTATTTCACGAATCCGGTTGGGTTGTTGTTATGGTTATGGTTAGGATAGAATGGATTCTATATCCGAAACATTACATAATTGATATTGTTAAATATTTGTACAGTGGTATAATAATTTAAGGATGTTCAGCAGTTTCTTCCGCTGTTTTAAGGGAATGGGGGTGAAAACATGTCGGAAGCCGTTCTGAAAGAAATAGCCGCTGTGGAAGAACAAGCGGATGCGATTGAAGCGCAGGCCCAGCAGAAGGCTAAAGATATTATTGCTTCCGCAAGGAAGGAAGCCGCCGTTTTGCTTGAAAAAGCGGTAGAAAAAGCAGAATCGGAAGCCAAATCAATTATCCGGAAGGCCGAAGAAAAAGCCGCGAAGGATATAGTTGACATAAAAATGGATACCCAGGCGAAGTGCAATGATATAAAAATGAAAGCCGGCGAGAAAATGAACGAAGCAATTGAACTGATTGTGGGAAGGATTGTGAAGCATTGATCGTCAAAATGAACAAAATAACGCTGCTTGGAATAGAAGAGCAGCGTGAACAGCTAATCAACAGCTTAATGGAATTCGGAGCAGTCGAAATAAGCAACATAAGCGAACAGGACTACGGAAAGATCGCATCTCACCCCGAAGTCCGGGAAGATTTGACATATATTGATAATCAACTTTCGGACGTACAATCGTCTTTGAATATTCTTGGAAGGTATTGTCCTGAAAAGAAGCCATTATTCAGTACAAAGCGTCCTGTAAGCATCACCGAAGTCAAAAAAATCATAAGCGATAAGGAAAGCATATTATCAGACGTTTATAAGTTAAGGGAATATGAACATGCGCTGATTGAATTAAAAGCGGAAGAGAACAGGGTTTACAATCTTTACCGCTCTCTTGTTCCGTGGAAGGGTCTTATTTTTCCGGTTGATTTTTCGGGTACAAAAAGAACAGGTTTTACGGCCGGAACAATTCCTGCTGCGGTCGGATGGGATCTTATAGAGTCGGAACTTCCGGAAAAAGCGCCTTTGTCCACGATATTCAGAATAAACAGCGATAAGGATCAGCACTACGTATATGTCATATATCACAGGGATGCCGAGCAGGAGACCCTGTCTTATTTGAAGTCGAGAGGATTTAACAGGATAACTTTCGGCAGCCTTGCAGGCACCGTTGATGACAATATCAAACAGATCGAAATCAATTTGGAACAAATCGCGAAAAAAAGAGAAGAAGTAATCGATAAAATCAGGAATATGAGCGGTTCAAGAAGTTCGATTGAGATTCTTTACGATGTCCTTAACATGGAAAAAAGCCGTATTGAAGCTGTCGAAAAGGTTTTGAAGACAAGCAAGGTTTTCATGGTAAAGGGATGGCTCCCTGAAAAATTATCCGAATCGGCCAAAAAATATCTGGAATCGAAATATATCGTAAGTGTGGAGATTGAAGAACCGGGAGAAGATGAAGCGTTTCCCGTTCTTCTTGAAAACCGCGGGCTTGCGGAAGCCGGTGAACCCGTGCTGCGGATGTACAGTCTCCCGGACAGCAGAGAAATAGATCCGAGTAAAATAATGACTCCGTTTTTCGTAATACTGTTCGGGCTTATGCTGTCCGACGGAGGGTACGGTATTATACTGTCCGTTCTTGCCGCGATTATACTTTGGCGGTTTAAACTGCAGGACAGTACGCGCAAGTTTATGAAACTTATGTTTTTCTGCGGGTTGTCAACGATGTTCTGGGGATTGATGTTCGGAGGCTGGTTCGGTATAAGCGCGCTCGTTCCTTATGCCGTCTGGTTTGACATGGTCAGCGATCCGGAACGTATGCTTAGCTGGTCTCTGCTTTTCGGTGTTATACACATGTATGCCGGTCTTGCGATGAAAGCCGCAAACCTCATACGCAGGAAACAATATCTTGATGCACTGTTTGACGTCGGTTTCTGGTATGTGTTTTTTACCGGCGCAATACTTACGCTGCTGCCGTACGCTCCGGCCATTGACAAGGAAATAGCGGCGCAGATATCGAATGTCGGCAGGTATGTGCTCGCGGCCGGCGCAGTGCTGCTGCTTCTCACGCAGGGACGGGAGAAAAAAGGGATATTAAGAAAATTTTTCGGCGGACTGTCAAGCCTTTATAATGTTGTGGGGTTTTTAAGCGATGTACTTTCTTATTCAAGGCTTCTTGCTCTTGGCCTCGCGACGTCGATTATTGCCGGCATAATAAATCAGATGAGCGTAATGTTCGAAATCCCTATTGTTATAAAAGTTTTTGTCTCGGCGGCAATATTGCTTGTAGGCCATGCTATAAACTTTGGAATAAACGTGCTTGGCGCGTATGTCCATTCGTGCCGTCTGCAGTATCTTGAATTTTTTGGTAAATTCTTCACGGGCGGAGGCGAACCTTTCAGCCCGCTGAAAGCCAATACAAAATATATACAATTAAAGTACGATGCGGAGCATGATCAAATTTCAGCCGCATAAACGAAAAAAACGGAGGTTTTACAATTATGTTGGAACAGATTTTTACCGGACAATTTTTTGCTTATTTTGGTGCTGCCATTGCATTCCTGGTAGCAGGCCTCGGGTCATCAAAAGGGGTTGGCCTCGCGGGACAGACGGGTGCCGGCGTTCTATCTGAGGATCCTTCAAAATTCGGTTCGGTCATGCTTTTGGAAGCTCTCCCAAGTACACAGGCAATTTACGGATTTGTAATTGCGTTTCTGATTATCGGCAAAATAAACGACGCAATGGTATTGCAGGAGGGACTGAAGCTTTTTGCCGCAGGTCTACCGATGGGTGTTGTCGGCCTTGTTTCAGCGATATACCAGGGCAAAGTTTCAGCATCGGGAATCCAGTTGATCTCAAAACATCCGGAGTCTGTTGGAAGCGCTATTACGCTCGCGCTTATGGTTGAGATGTTTGCGATACTTGCGCTTATCGTATCAATTTTAATGATAGGTTAACAAAGGAGCACTCCAAATGACCGGAACAGAAAAAATAAAAGCGAAGATCCTTGCTGATGCCGAAGAAAAAGCCCGTCAAATTGAAGAACAGGCGAGGCAGGAAGCCCGGGATATTACCGACCGAGCTTTGAAAGAAGCGGAAATAAAGAGGATGGAAATTCTCAGGAAGGCGGAAGCCGAAGGCGAGGAAGCCTACCGGCGTCTTATCTCGGTTGCCGGCCTTGAAGCCAGGAAAGAAATATTAAAGACAAAGCAGGATATGGTTGAAGAGGCTTTTACGAAGGCCATTCAAAAAATTACGGGGCTGCCGGATAACGAATACCAGGAAATGCTTGAAATAATGATTGCCGGCGCGGCTTCTGACGGAACGGGTGAAATACTCCTGTCCGACAGGGACAGAAAGCGCGTTGACGGTAATTTTGCCGATAATATTAACCGTCGTCTTAAAGCTGCCGGAAAAAACGGGAAAGTGGCATTATCCGGTGAAATAATACAAACAGTGGGCGGCTTTGTTTTAAGGTACGGCGAAATGGAGATAAACGGAACGTTTGAGATTGTGCTTGATATGCTGAGGCCGCAGATAGAGAATGAAGTGGTAAACATACTATTTTCATGAATGCAATACTTAAAGCTTCTTAAAATTACCGATAAATTGCATTTTGCTATGAGGTAAAGTAATGATAAAGATTAAACAGGACGATTACGCATACGCGGTAGGTCTTATCCGTGCAAAAGAGATAAAACTGCTCGACGGCGACAGGCTTAACAGGATGATTGAAGCGCAGGGCGCAGCGGAAGCGTTTAAGGTTTTAGCCGAAGCGGAATACGGATATGGGAATACTGAAAATTTTCACTCGTTTGAACAGGTCCTTGCCGAAGAAATGAAAAAGACGTATGATCTTCTGGCTGAAATTTCGCCTGTGCCCGAAGTAGTCGATGCGTTTAAAAAGAAACATGACTATTTTAATATAAAGGTGCTTTTGAAAGCAGAGTTCTCAGGGCAGGAACCGCCGCAGATCCTTGTGGATACGGGCGTATTCGGGGTTGAGCAGATAAAACGCATTATCAGGGAGCGGGATTACAGCGAACTGACTCCAATTATGATGCAGGCGATAGCCGATACGTATGATGCTTTTTCAAGAATGCGCGATCCTCAGGCTGTCGATTTAATCATCGATAAAGCGTCGTATGACCAGTTTGTGAACGATCTTAACGAGTTTGACAGCCCGTTCCTGCATGAACTTGCCCGGATAATCATTGACATAACAAATATAAATATGTATATCCGTGCTCGCAGCCTGAACAAATCGTGGGATTTCATCGGAAAGCTTCTGCTAAAAGGCGGTGAAATAAGCGAAGAGTTTTATTTTGCCGGGTTTGACAAACCGGTTGAAGCATTTGTTGACGATTTGCGCCGGACAAAATACGGCGACACGGTCAAGCGCGGATGGGAACTGTATACCGCTAAAAAGAACATTTCCGGGCTCGAAAAACTTCTTGACGATTTTCTGATGTCATATATCCGGCGCTCAAAACTGATAACGATGGGTGTTGAGCCGTTTATCGCTTATCTTTTTGCAAAAGAAACTGAAATAAGAAATGTGCGGATAATCATGACAGGAAAAATCAACGGGCTGAATGATGATTTAATCCGTGAAAGGTTGCGTTTGGGATATGTATAAGGTTGGTGTCATCGGAGAAAAGGATGCGGTTTTAGGGTTTAAAGCGTTGGGTTTTTCGGTTTTCCCCGTAGAAAACAGCGAACAGGCGGCCGGCAAATTGTCGGAACTTGCAGCCGATAAATATGCTGTTATATATATAACCGAACAAACCGCTTCCGGCATCCAGGAAGAAATCAATCGATACCGTGAAAAAAGGTTCCCGGCGGTTATCCCGATACCGGGAACGGCAGGAAGCCTTGGAATAGGAATGAACGGGGTTAAAAAATGCGTTGAAAAAGCTGTTGGAGCGGACATACTTTTCCGGGACGAATGATCATATAGAATGAACAAATACTTCTACAGATATCGAAAGCGAGGGATATTATTGAGCCAGGGAACGATAATCAAGGTATCAGGTCCTTTGGTAATCGCTGAGGGAATGCGCGATGTAAATATGTTTGACGTGGTTCGGGTGAGCAAACACCAGTTGATTGGCGAAGTGCTTGAGATCCATGGAGACAGGGCATCAATACAGGTTTATGAAGAAACATCGGGATTGGGGCCGGGTGAACCGGTGGTATCCACGGGGGCGCCATTAAGCGTAGAGCTGGGTCCCGGTCTTTTGGAGAATATATTCGACGGTATACAGCGCCCTCTGGAAGCTATGAGAAAAATGGTCGGAAGCAACATCACGCGCGGGATTAACATTGCCGCGCTCGACCGGAATAAAAAGTGGGAGTTCAGGCCGGTCTTGTCTAAGGGTGACAAGGTTACTGCCGGAGATATCATCGGAACGGTACAGGAAAACGTTGTTTTTGAACACAGGATAATGGTGCCGTTCGGGATTGAAGGAATAATCGAAGAAATATATGAAGGCGAGTTCACGGTGGAAGAGCCTGTCGCGGTGATCAGAACGAAAGACGGCGCTTCGGTTCAAATAACGATGATGCAGAAGTGGCCTGTCCGGAAGGAAAGGCCGTATAAGGAAAAGCTTCCGCCCGATGAGCCGATGATTACGGGTCAAAGAATAATAGACACGTTATTCCCTATCGCCAAGGGAGGCGTTGCGGCAATCCCCGGTCCTTTCGGGAGCGGAAAGACCGTTGTACAGCACCAGCTCGCCAAATGGTCCGATGCCGATATAGTTGTATATATCGGTTGCGGCGAGCGCGGGAACGAAATGACCGACGTTCTCATGGAGTTTCCGGAACTAAAGGACCCGAGGACGGGCGAGTCGTTAATGAAGAGAACCGTACTTATAGCGAATACGTCCGATATGCCCGTTGCGGCGCGTGAAGCGTCAATATACACGGGGATAACGATTGCGGAGTATTTCCGCGACATGGGGTACTCGGTGGCATTGATGGCCGATTCGACATCAAGATGGGCCGAGGCGCTTCGTGAAATGTCCGGCCGTCTCGAAGAGATGCCCGGTGAAGAAGGATATCCCGCGTATCTTGCGTCACGTCTCGCGCAGTTCTATGAGCGTGCCGGCAAAGTTATTACACTGGGCTCGACCGAGAGGGTTGGCGCGCTGTCGGCAATCGGAGCCGTTTCACCTCCGGGTGGTGACCTTTCGGAGCCTGTTACGCAGGCAACAATGCGTATTATAAAGGTGTTCTGGGGGCTTGATGCAAACCTCGCTTACCGGAGGCATTTTCCGGCGATTAACTGGCTTATCAGCTATTCCCTGTATGCGGATAGGCTTAAGGACTGGTATGACGAAAACATATCAAGGGATTTCAGCAAATACAGGACCGATATGCTGAGGATTTTGCAGGAAGAGGCCGAGCTCGAGGAAATTGTGCGCCTGGTCGGAATTGACGCACTGTCCGCAAGAGAGAGGGTTATCCTCGAGGCAGCCCGGTCAATCAGGGAGGATTATCTGCACCAGGACGCGTTCCATGATGTCGACACTTATGCCGGAATCAATAAGCAATACAGGATGATGAAACTTGTTCTGTCGTATTATTACATGGCTATGGATGCGATAAAGGTCGGGGTTGACTTGAATAAACTGTTGAACTTGCCGGTCAGGGAGCGGATTGGGCGCGCGAAATACGTTCCGCAGGAGAAAGTGGACGAAGAATTCGAGAAAATAGAGAAAGAACTGGCAGAGCAGATGGAAGCGCTGGTTTCGAAGGAGGATGAGTAATAATATGTTAAGGGAATATCGTTCGATAGCCGAAGTGGCCGGCCCTTTGATGCTGGTGCAGGATGTAGAGGGAGTAACATACAACGAGCTTGGGGAAATTGAACTTAGCAACGGTGAAATAAGACGCTGCAAGGTGCTGGAGATAGACGGGAAAAATGCGGTTGTCCAGCTTTTTGAAAGCGCGGTCGGCATTAACCTGTCGGACAGCAAGGTACGCTTCCTCGGCAGGGGAATGGAACTGCCCGTTTCGCTTGATATGCTCGGACGCGTTTTTGACGGGCTTGGCAAACCTATAGACGGAGGTCCGGAAATCATTCCCGATAAAAGGCTCGATATTAATGGATTGCCTATGAACCCCGCTGCACGTGATTATCCTTCCGAATTCATACAGACCGGTGTATCTGCGATTGACGGCCTGAACACGCTGGTGCGCGGGCAGAAACTTCCGATATTTTCAGGTTCCGGTCTGCCGCACGCTGAGCTTGCGGCCCAGATCGCAAGACAGGCCAAGGTGTTGGGAACCGAAAGCAAATTCGCCGTTGTATTTGCGGCTGTCGGAATAACGTTTGAAGAAGCAGACTTCTTCATTTCCGATTTTAAAAGGACGGGCGCGATAGACAGGGCTGTACTGTTTATGAATCTTGCAAACGACCCGGCCGTAGAGCGTATTTCAACACCAAGAATGGCGCTTACCGCGGCGGAATATCTCGCTTTTGATAAGGATATGCATGTGCTCGTAATAATAACGGATATCACGAATTATGCCGAAGCACTTCGCGAAGTGTCGGCTGCAAGGAAGGAAGTACCGGGGCGCCGGGGATATCCCGGTTACCTCTATACCGACCTTGCAACCTTATATGAACGCGCGGGAAGGAAGAAAGGATTTAACGGCAGCATTACGCTGATCCCGATCCTGACGATGCCCGAGGATGACAAAACACATCCCATTCCCGACCTTACAGGTTATATTACGGAAGGCCAGATTATATTAAGCCGCGAACTGCATAAAAAGGGCATTACACCGCCGATAGACGTGCTGCCTTCGCTGTCGCGTCTGAAGGATAAAGGTATAGGACCCGGCAAGACACGTGAAGATCACGCGAATACAATGAACCAGCTTTTTGCGGCTTACGCAAGGGGCAAGGAAGCGAAGGAACTTGCCGTTATTCTCGGAGACGCGGCATTAACCGAAGTCGATAAGCTGTATGCGAAATTCGCCGACAATTTCGAGGCCGAATATGTATCACAGGGCTTTAATACCGAGCGCGGAATTATTGAAACCCTTGATCTCGGATGGAAGCTTCTGTCAATACTGCCTGTTGGAGAGCTTAAGCGCATACGCCAGGAATTCATAGACAAATACCTGAACAGACAGGAATAGGGAAGTAATGTCAAGGTGATGTCGGAGGGACGATTCTTCTGATGCGGACGATATACTTTTAGTTAAGGAGATATTACAATGGCACGTTTGAACGTGAATCCTACAAGGATGGTTTTAACCGGCCTGAAGAAGCGGTTGAAGACTGCCCGCAGGGGACACAAGCTGTTAAAAGACAAAAGGGATGAATTAATGAAAAAATTCCTCGATATAGTCAGGGAAAACAAGCGCCTGCGCGAAGAAGTCGAGCGCAAGGTCAGCATTGTTCATTCCCGCTTTGTTATGGCAAGGGCATTGATGAATGCTGAAGTACTTGAGGAAGCGCTTATGTCCCCAAAGGTTGAAGTCAACCTGAAAGCGTCCACTAAAAACATAATGAGCGTTGATGTGCCTGTATTGGAATATACGACCGAAGGCGGCGGTGAAGGGGATATTTACCCGTACGGTTTTGCAAACACTACAGGAGAACTTGATGAAGCAATAGCGACACTGTCTGAACTTGTACCTGAGCTGCTAAAGCTTGCCGAAATGGAAAAGTCGGCGCAGCTTCTTGCCGATGAAATTGAAAAAACGCGCCGCCGTGTGAATGCTCTCGAATATGTTCTTATTCCGAATCTTGAAGAGACGATAAAATATATTGTAATGAAGCTCGACGAAAACGAACGCTCAAACCTCACCCGCCTTATGAAGGTAAAAGACATGGTATTAAAGGAAACCCACGAATTCCATTATTAGCTAGGGTTTTCGCATCCATATAATGAAAATAAGAGTTAACGCATTTGTAAGTGACCTGCTGCCTTTGGCATGCAGGTCATTATTAACGAAATGTATTTTTTAATAACTTTTCAGCAAAAAAATAATCCTTACTTTTATTGCCAGATGACAATATAAAGATTATAAT
>JAAYXD010000225.1 GCA_012516065.1 Clostridiaceae bacterium | reverse complement strand
GAAACACCCGAGTCAGGACCTGTGGGAATAATGCTATAACCCAGCGGGTAGGCCCGCGAAGCAGGACCCGCGGGAATAAAAAGAAAAACGAAGATTTGAATAATCGTAATATGGGCAGAATAATCCATGTATTTTATTAAGACGCATTAATTATTACAGGAGCTGCCGTAATGGACAAAGGTCTGTTTTTATTTAATCCGAAATCCGGTGATCAAAGCATTAAAAACAAGATTGATTATATAATAAAGAAATTTCAAAGATCGGGTATTTTTCTTATCCCTTTCAGGATGTTCGATGCGACGGACAGCGATAAAACGCTTAAAAACCTGCTGGAATCCGAAAAGTTTTCTTTTATTGTTCTGTCCGGCGGTGACGGCAGTCTTAATTATCTTGTTAATTTTCTCATGAAAAACGGAATTAATCTGCCTTTAGGCGTTTTCCCCTGCGGGACGTGCAATGATTTTGCGCACGGCATTGGAATGACCGATAATATTGATGATTGGGTAAATGTCATTACCGCGGGAAAAACGAGAACAGTTGACGTAGGCTGTATCAACGGCAGCCGGTATTTTATCGGGAATATGGGCGGAGGAGTATTCGCCGGCGCATCGTTCAGCACTAACAATGAGATGAAGAAAACCCTTGGACCGGCGGCATATTATTTAAAGGCGCTTGGTGAACTCCCGCAGATTGAACCATTTAACATCCGTGTAGAAACAGGAAATTACCTCCTCGAAGAAAATATAATACTGTTCATAATACTGAACGGGAGAAATGCCGCGGGTTTTTCAAATATTCTCAAACAAGCCGACGTTTCCGACGGCCTGTTTGATATCCTGATGTTCAAAAACGCCAACCCGGTCGATCTCGTGAACATTTTCGTAAAGATGGTTTCGAGCGGTCTGTCAGGCGACAGAAACATTGTTTACCTGCGCGCCGCGGAATGCAATCTCAAATCCGATAAACAAATACAAGTAAGCATCGACGGGGAACAGGGTCCTTTCCTGCCGATAGAAGTCCGCTGCATACACCCGGGTTTGAGGTTTTTTGTTAATTATTGATATTAATCTTTACCGTATATATATTTAGCAAATTCCGAATCCGGGCTGATAATAATTACCGTATCTTCGTCTATCACTTCCTCATATGTCTGTAACGTTTTCCAGAACTGATAAAATTCAGGATCCCTGTTATACGCCTCGGCATAAATCTTAAGAGCCTCAGCGTCGCCTTCTCCGCGGATCTTTTGAGCCTGTTCGTAAGCCTGTGCTTCAATAATCGTAGCTTCCTTTTCTGCTTCCGAACGTATCCTCTGCGCTTCCTTCATCCCTTCGGATCTGTACTCGGTAGCGACAGCCTGGCGTTCCGATCTCATTTGTTCGAATATATTCTGGTATGTTGCTTCCGGGTACTCCGTCCTTTTTATTCTTACATCGACTATTCTTATACCCTGGGTCTCCAATTGACCGTTAACAAAATCTTTGACTCTCTGAAGCATTTCCGATACATAATCCTTGTCGGTAACAAGCTTGCTCGCGTTAATTTTTCCGATCTCCTCACGAAGCCTTGAATATATGAACTCGTCAATTCTCTGGTGCGCTAAAGATAGGCTGCCGAGGTTTTGCATAAACAGGATCGGGTTTACTATCTTCCATTCGGCATAGTTGTCGAGGACTATTGTTTTTTTGTCCAGTGTGAATACTTCTTCGGCTTCGGTATCATATGTAAGCAGCTTATTCGTATATGATATTGTTTTCTGTATTATCGGCAGTTTGAAGCATAAACCCTTTTTTTCTTCAATTTTTACGTCTTTGAATCTTTCATCCTGTTTTACCAGTTCATAAGACGGATCAGACTTATCATCCACTACGGCCCTTATTATCTTGTCAAACTGAGTAACAATTACCTGTTCGCGCTCGTCTACGGTAAACGTGAATGAATTGAATAATATAATAAACAGTATTATCCCTGCTATTATGTACATTATGTTTTTAGCGGTCTTTTTCGCTTTTTCCTTATCGAGATCTATTATTTTTGTTTTATCCATTCCTTCAAATTTCTGTTCCATTGCCGAACCTCCCATGAATTATCGAAAATAATCGGTAATCCGACATCCTACTGCAAGTTTTCAATCGGCAGAAATTTCAACGTATTGCCGTCGCCGTCCATTATGTATATTTTCGCTCGGCCAAGCACTTTTTGCATCGCCTCAAGGTACATTCTCGTGCGCGTTACTTCCTCCCCATGCCTGTAGTTTTCGAGTACCTGTTTAAAATTCTCGACATCACCGCGCGCTTCCGCAATACGTTTTTCCTTATACGCGTTTGCCTGGTTCAGCATTTCCGCAGCCCGGCCTTCGGCGGCAGGGACAATCTCATTCCTCGATTTCCTCGCTTCATTTATGTACCGGCTCCTGTCTTCCCTCGCCTTTATAACATCATTGAAAGCCTCTTCGACTTCTGCCGGCGCATACACCGCCTGAAGGGCGACCTGATGGATCCTGATTCCGAGACCGTATAAATCGCATATTTCCTGTAAATCCTGAAGTATTTCGGTTTGAACGATATCTTTTTGATCGGTCAGGACCTGATCCATCGTATGGTTTGCGACTATCCTCCTGATTGAAGATTCAGCTGCGTTTCTGAGCGTGCCTTCAGGGTTTTCGACATTAAAAAGATAATCCCTGACATTAGTAATTTTATATTGAATCACCGTTTCGGTATTCACGAGGCTTTCATCTCCGGTTATCATAAGCGCCTCGCGAGGATTAGCGGCAAATTCGGATTTCACAGCCGGATCGCCCGTCCTTGTGGTTGAGTATCCGAATTCCATGCTTCGAAGTACATCGCATTTCACAATCTCAACCTTTTCAATCGGAGCCGGTATATGCCATTTCAAACCGGCCTCGGTTTCAATTTTGACAAACTCTCCGAAACGCGTTATCACAGCCTGCTCGCCGCCATCCGCTTTTATTGTGTAAAAACCGGTGGCAAGCCAAATTCCGGCTGCAGCCATAATAATCAGGGCAAATATCGATTTTGTAATTTTCTTCATTTTTAACCTCCCTGGCATCAACAGCCTTTTTAAATTATCGAGAAAAATAATACATATGTGCCTTTAAATATGGATTCTTAAGGATGCATAAAATTTTCCAGGCTTTTATATAAATATACGGAAAGCAGTTTAAATTGTCTTAAAGTTTTCTATTATTTCAAGAGCCCTTTTACTGATAGTTATGTTTTTTTCCCTCTTTTTTCTAATCCTGTATCCCGGTTGTTCAATAATCCCGTAATTTATATTCATCGGCTGGAAATCTCCAATCGAAGATGTGCTGATATAATTCGCCAGCGCTCCTATCGCCGTGGCTTTAGGAAAAACAACCTCCTCTTTGCCGTACGCGCCGGCGTATGCGTTTATTCCGGCCACAAGTCCGGAGGCGGTTGATTCGACATAACCTTCGACTCCTGTAATCTGCCCCGCGAAATAGATATTCTCATAGTTCCGCATGCGGTACGTCGGAAGCAGAACAGCGGGAGATTTTATAAAGGTGTTGCGGTGCATAACGCCGAAACGGGCAAATTCCGCGTTTTCAAGACCCGGTATCATTGTGAATACCCTTTTCTGCTCACTCCATTTCAGACGGGTCTGGAAACCGACGATGTTGTAAAGCGTTCCTTCAAAATTGTCCTGTCTCAACTGAACAACCGCATATGGCTCGGTACCCGTGTGCGGATTTATAATTCCTACGGGTTTCATCGGGCCGTAACGAAGTGTGTCTATCCCTCTTGCAGCCATTATTTCAACCGGCATGCATCCCTCAAAAATGAACTTCTTGTCAAAATTCTTGACTTCAGCAGTTTCGGCGCTTATAAGAGCGTTGTAAAATTCGATGTATTCTTCCTTGTTCATCGGGCAGTTTATATAATCATCGCCGCCCTTGCCGTACCTTGAAGCCGCAAAAGCCTTATTCATGTCAATACTGTCTTTTTTAACGATAGGCGCTGCGGCATCGAAAAAGTACAGCGACTGATCGCCGACTAGTTTTGAAATTTGAGCCGAAAGCGCGTCCGATGTCAGCGGACCCGTAGCTATGATCGTTACCTCTTCGTGTGGAATCGTTTTTACCTCTTCATGGACAACCTCAATATTAGGATGCTTGTTTATCATATCGGTTACAAGGCGCGAAAAAGCCTCCCTGTCGACCGCAAGAGCTCCCCCTGCGGGTACGGAAGTTTTATCCGCACAGTGAATAATTAAAGAACCCATGCGGCGGAGTTCTTCTTTCAAGAGGCCGACAGCGTTATCCAAACTGTTTGAGCGAAGCGAATTTGAGCATACCAATTCGGCAAACGTATCAAGATGATGCGCCGGTGTCTTTTTTTCCGGTTTCATTTCATAAAGCCTGACTTTCCCGCCGCGCTGCGCAATTTGCCATGCCGCCTCGCATCCCGCAAGACCTGCCCCGATAACATTAATCATGCGCAAATTCAATAATCCTCCCGAATATCATTATTATCCGAATCGAAAAATCTTAACCTTCCGGTAAAGGCTTCAGCCCGAACCGGGCTTTCTTCCCCTGGTAACGGTTTTGCTGTTTCATTATATCTTCAATTTCACCGACAATTTTCCACCAGCTTGTGTTCCAGTTGCAAAAAAGGCACCTTTCTTCAGGCGCGCGTCCGATAAGCCTCTGAATTACAATATCTTTCGAAAGGTATTCAAGAAACATTATCGTCCTTTCAATAAACTCAGTCTTATCCAGCGGTTTGAAGAGGCCTTTTGAATACCATTCGCCAAGCTTTGTATCCTTAAGAATATAAAGCGAATGGCATTTGACCTGATCAACGTCGAGAGCGGATAGTATTCTCGCTCCTTCAATAACGTCGTCAATGCTGTCCATAGGAATATCGGTTATCATATGCGCACAGGTTTTCAAACCGTACCTTTTCGCACGCAGTACGCTGTCAATAAAATCCGCAACGGTATGCCCCCTGTTCAGCGTTGACAACGTACGGTTATTGACCGATTGAAGCCCGATTTCAACAACAATATCGACATTCCTGCCGCCTTGTATTTCGGACATTATCTCAAGATATTCATTACCAAGACAATCCGGTCTTGTAGAAACATACAATGCGACTACGTCATCCATCACTGCCTGCAGCAGGTACTCGCGGAATTGTTCGGCAGGACAGTACGTGTTTGTGTAGTTTTGAAAATAGGCGATATACTTTTTGGCGCCGTATTTTTCGCCGATATAGCCGATATTCCTTTTTAATTGCTCCCGCACGGGAATATCCGGGCTAAGCGTTTCAAATCCGGCTCCTTCATCGCCGCAAAAAACGCATCCTTCGACGCTTATCGTTCCATCCCTGTTCGGACAATTAACGGGGATGTTTACAGGAATTTTATATACTTTTTCATGATATGTTTTAACCAGGTAATCCGAAAATTTGTAGTACAGCATTGCCCTCTCCCGTCAGTAATCCCTTATTTAATTTTACCGTTAAAAGCCGCAAAAATAAAGGCCCTTGTACAAAAACACACGGACCGGGACCCGCGGAATAATGTCGATTAATCAGCGGGTGATTAACGGGTCGTGACATTGCTGTCGCGTTCCGGTAGGTACGCGGCTCTTGTTCGGGTGCTTTCGGTGACGACGAGCAACATGTTCCGAAGCCCTGCTGCCTACAGGTAAATGTGGAGCATGACAATGAGCAACCTGGGATATGGAGAATAAAAAAGAAAACGAATCACCCGAGCCAGGGCCTGCGGTAATAAGAAAGGCGACGGGGAGGTAAAATTTCACACGAATGAATTAATTATGCTCCTTAAGGAACGGGCTGCATTATATATATCGCTTTGCGCGAGAATACCCGATGCAACGGCAAAGCCTTTTATACCTGATCCTTTTAAAAGAATAGCGTTTTCGCTGTTAATTCCGCCTATTGCTACAACCGGAATATTTAGCTTCCCGGTAATTTCTTTTAACGTTGCAATGTTTAAATTCCTTGTGTCTGTTTTGGTATTCGTGCCGAAAACAGCGCCCGCACCGATATAGTCCGCACCATCTTCCTGTGCCTTAAGGGCTTCTTCAGGCGTTGCTGCGGATACTCCTATAATTTTATGTTTGCCGAGGATATGGCGTGCGGCCTTGCAGGGAAGGTCCTTCTGTCCGAGATGCACGCCCGCTGCATCTACAGAAAGCGCTATATCAAGCCTGTCATTTATAATAAGCGGAATTTTATGCCTGTCGGTAATTTCCTTAATCTTTACCGCTGTCTCATAAAATTCACGCGATGTAGAATTTTTCTCCCTTAGCTGTACAATCGTAACGCCTCCGAGCACGGCCTGTTCAACTGCTTCTTCAAGAGACATCCCGCGAAGCATCGTGCTGTCGGTAACGAGGTAAAGCGAATAATCGGTTTTATATTGAAACATCAATTTTTCCTCTTTCTATAAAATCTCCGCCCCGAAGCCCGAATACGGAATCAATGAGATAAGTTCTGAAGCTGCCGCTTCCGGAATCGGTCTGCGTTAATTTCTCAACCGCTTTTTCACCGGATATGCATAATGCAAGTATTCCGGCCGAAGCCGCCGTAACGTAATCATCGCAGACAGCGCAAAATGTCCCGATCAGCGATGTACACATGCATCCTGTGCCCGTTGTTGAAGAAAACATTTTGTCACCGTTTCTTATAAATACCGTTTTCCGGCCGTCCGACACGATGTCTGTCGTCCCCGTTATCGCGATGACGCAGCCTAACTTTCGCGAAAGGTTTACACATATGTTTTTTGCGTACCATAAGTCTTTTGAAGTATTTACATCCTGCTCCGATGCGTCAACCCCGCGCATTGACGCATCCAGCCCCGCTATTGCCTTTATCTCGGACATGTTGCCTCGAATCACCGCAAGCTTGACATTTTGAATAATTTCTTCCGCTGTACGGCTTCTGTATGAAGTCGCCCCCGCCCCGACCGGATCAAGTATTACGGGTATCCCAAGCTCATTCGCTTTTTTTCCCGCCTTTAACATTGATTCGGCTGATCTTTTGTTCAATGTGCCGAGATTTATAACCAATGCGCGTGACAGTGAAACAATTTCCTCAACTTCTTCCGGGTCATCGGCCATAACCGGGGATGCTCCGATCGCAAGGACAACATTTGCGCAGTCATTCGCGGTCACATAGTTTGTTATGTGATGAACAAGCGGTTTTACGCGCTTAAGATTATCGAGAATATCCGATATTTCATGCAGCATGCTCTGTTCCATTTTAATCCTTTCCCTATTCAGTCAGTATGCCGGCCTTTTTATACAGTTCGTAAAAATGGTGTGTTGGGCCGTTTCCTTTCCCTATCGATAAAGAGTGTGTTATTGCGCTTGTAATATATTTTTTCGCGCTATCGACAGCGTTTGCGACATCCATTCCGAGAGCGAGATTTGAAGCAATAGCCGACGAAAGCGTACATCCCGTGCCGTGCGTGTTTTTTGTTTTAATGTGTTCCGCTTCATAAACATGAAATTTTTTCCCATCGAACAAAATGTCGGTTGAATGACTGCCTCCGATATGCCCGCCCTTGACAAGCACGTTTTTTGCTCCCATTCCGTGTATAATTTCGGCGGCCTTTTTCATATCCTCAATCGATTTGATCGTTATACCCGATATTTTTTCCGCCTCAGGTGCATTCGGAGTTACCACCGTTGCAAGCGGCAGCAGTTCGGCAATAAGCGTTTTTATCGCGTCCGGCTCAAGAAGCGCGTAACCGCTTTTTGATATCATCACCGGATCAAGGACAATGTTTTTCGGCTTGTATTTTCTGAGTTTTTCCGCGATAACCTTTATGCTTTCGATTTTTGACACCATTCCGATTTTCACGGCGTCAACATCAATATCTTCAAATATCGCGTCAATTTGCTTTCCTATCATATCAGGCGTGATATCCTGGACATCAATTACTCTTGCCGTATTTTGAGCCGTTACCGCGGTAATTACGGTCATCCCGAAAACGCCGTGAGCGGAAAATGTTTTCAGATCGGCCTGAATTCCTGCTCCTCCGCTTGAATCAGACCCTGCAATCGCAAGTACGTTTTTCATCATTGTTTATTCTCCTTTTGTCCTTCTTTTATATTAGCGGAACCCTTTGCAAAGTCCACCGCTTTCAGAATCAAAAACGCGATTATGCTGCCGACTGTAGTATTCAGCAGAAACGGACCGACGAAGAAAAAGGCTGCAGCATCGCTGTTAAGAAGGAATTTCGCAATAGGCCACGCAATAATCGCGCCAAGTATGCCTGTGCCGAAAATTTCACCGGCAGCGGCGGCAATCTTCGAGTTCGTTTTTTTATAAAGCAAACCTGCCAGAAAAGCACCGACCATGCTCCCCGGGAACGCAAGAAGGGTTCCCGTTCCAAGAATATTACGGATAACAGATATGCAGAACGCCGTAAGAACCGCATAACCTGGCCCGAGCAGCACGGCTGCGAGGACATTTATAATATGCTGCACCGGCGTGCATTTGGATGCTCCTATCGGAAAATATATAAAATAACCTCCTACCACGCCGAATGCAATCAGAATCGCCGAATACGCAATTGTTCTAACTTTCATTACAAACACCTCCGGGTTGTTCCGTTTATTGTTCAAAACAGATATTGATCAGAAAGTAAGCTTCTTTTCCGTCGAATACACTCTTCATCTCCTTTACGTCGTTTATTAACCGCGCGCGGTTCGGTTAATTTAAAAAAAATGCCTGCCGCAAGGCAAGCATTTTATAACAATCCTTACCATTTGCTCCCTACGGTAATATTAATTACATCAGGTTCAAAGGGTTAGGTTTTAACCTTCTCAACCATAAATAGGTTCCCCTGCAAATGTAATATTTAGCATTATTCAGTTAAGCTAATTATACACTTCAATTTTCGGCATGTAAAGTTTTATTTTGCTACGGATTTAAATATCGTACGTTTTTAATACATTCCACAATACTTTGTTTATCCGGCATTGCATTAATTGCGCCTTTGATTGTGGTTGTAAGAGAGCCGGCGGCATTCGAAAAACGTATCATTTCACTTATCTCTTTATCATTATATGATAAAATATCTTTTTTGTTTGAGATTAGCTGATATAACATTGCTCCCCAAAAGGAATCGCCTGCTCCGGTTGTGTCCACCGTTTTTACGTCAAATGTCGGTTCTCTTACAATTCTGCCGTTTACATAGCAGATACAGCCTTTCGGACCGAGCGTTACCGATAACAGCTTAAGACTAAATCTCTCGTAAATCTCTTTCATACCCTTTTCAAGGTTGCCGTGCCCCGTTAAAAATATAAGTTCATCATCGGAAACCTTTACAAGATCAGCCATCTCAAGGCTGTTCATTATAATTTCCCGAGCCTCATCCAAATCATTCCAAAGCGGAATACGCAGGTTCGGATCGAAGGATATAACAAGCCCTGACTCTTTTGCTTTCAAAACCGCAGCAAGAGTCGCGCTCCTTGCCGGTTCCGCTGTCATTGACACCGAACCGAAGTGGAATACTTCGGCATTTTTTATTAAATCGTAGTTAATTTCATCTTTATTCAACATGACATCGGCAGTTTTTTCACGATAAAAACGAAAGCTTCGGTTGCCTTTATCATCAAGCGATACTATTGCAAGCGTTGTAAGACAATCCTTTGTTACCAGAACCCCGTTTGTATCAATACCGGCTTTTTCAAGTTCCGATTTAAGAAACGCACCAAAGATATCATCAGAAATTTTTGTGATATACGCTGTCTTTAAGCCCAGCTTTGCTGCCTGTGCCAAAACATTAACCGGTGCTCCGCCGGGATTGCCCTTCATTAACATACTTTTTCCGTCCTGGCTTTTTTCCGCAAAAACATCAAGCAGGCACTCACCTATTGCAACTATGTCGTATTTCTTGCCGTTCATCCGAATAGCCTCCTTATATTTATCAAATCAGGCGGATTAATATGCACCTGATCCGGTCAGTGAACAAAATTTCGGTAAGCATTTTTTAGCTTATATTTTCACGTTCTGATGCTATAATACCACATTGTTCGGCATTCTCAAGGCAGTATTTGCCAGTGAATTATTTTTAATGCTGTTCTAATAAATATATGCTATATTTTTAGTTAGCATAATATGAAAATGGCGGTGGTGCACGATACTTTTACAGATAATTATTCTTGCTGTAATCGGATGCTTTATCGGATGGATAACAAACCTGATAGCCGTAAGGCTGCTGTTTAAACCGATAAAACCGATAAAACTTCCTTTCGGGTTGAAAATCCAGGGTGTCATACCATCGAGGAAATCCGAACTGGCCGCTTCAATAGGCAATGTTGTTGAACGACAGCTTGTGTCATCGGATGACATACTTAACCGTCTTGTTTCAGAAAAAGAAATAAACGACCTTAAATCTGCTATTGTCGATAATGTCATACTTATTCTGAAAAGCAAGCTGCCCGCTTTTCTCCACGGGTTTACCGATAAAACCCTGAAAAAACAGCTTGATAACTTTATGCAGAAAGACGGGGAAAGGTATATCCGCGATATGCTTGAAAAAACAATAACGGGCGCGAATGAAAGGATTTCGGTATCGAAACTGGTTTACGAAAAGATTGAAGCCCTCGATCTTGCCGCTTTTGAAGATATTGTAACGAGTGTAGTCAAAAAGGAGCTTCGATATATTGAATTTCTCGGGGCGGTTCTAGGTTTTATAATCGGGATTCTGCAGGGCATCATCCTGCTGTTTATAAAATAATTTAAACAGAGCCCGCAAGCTAACCGTGCTGCTGTTTTCGATATCCCGTACAATTGGCTTTTGCAACTAAAGAGTCGTCCTCGTCAACAATATTAACTTCAACATGGCATATCTTCCTGCTTGCCGATACCACCCTCGCTTCGGCTTTAAGTTTTTTCCCTGTCGGGACTTTCATATATGATATGTTGACGTTAATTCCGACGGTTACCACGCCTTCCGAATTTGAAGCAGCCGCAAACGCATAGTCTGCAAGCGCAAAGATTGCTCCTCCCTGTACCGTGTTTATGCCGTTCAAATGCTTTTCTTCCACTTCCAGTTCAACAACCGCATAACCCGGTTCCACCTTCACAAGTTTTGTACCAACGAGCTCGGCAAACCTGTCGTTTTTTATGAATTTAATGAAATCCCCGTTCATTTTGGTTCTTTCTCCCCAACTTAATATACATTTCAATCTGATGAAATGGTAACCTTATTATAACATACTTCGCCAAGCCCGTTTAAGAATTTCAGCTTACCAGATCGGCACTGCGTTTCATTGTAATATTAACCCCACAACCCACGCAAAAATGTTACCGATTCAGCTGCATCTTTATCCAATTCCGCTTCAGTTGCACCATGTGATAAATCTCTCCAAACAGAAATATCCCTGCCAACCTGTCCTCCCATTTTTACAAAAGGTTCCATCACAACAGCGCCATTATAGCCAATCTTATGGAGAGCATTGCCTATCTCTTTCCAGGGAATTCTTCCGCCGGGATAAGGTGGACGCCGGTTCGCTTCACCGACATGGAAATGTCCCAGTAAACTGCCGGCCATATGCAAACCGTGATGGTCCATTTATCTGCCTGTTTGAAGCCATACCGATTTTATTATATAACACCGGGTTCAATTATTTCAAACCCGGCTGTGTGTTATATTGGAAATACCATTTTTATTCGCGATCTTTACAACTGCTAATAGATTTCTATCTCTAACTGCACCGCAAAAACGAGTTGAAAGGAATAAACAGCTGATGCGCTTGCCCCAACCGACCTGGAGCAAGCGCATTTTTATAATCTTTTATCCAATTGGGCTATTTCTTAATTGCATTTTCGGCAAATGTATTATCCACGATTTTATCGAACGGAGCCATTTCTTTCAGTTCTCCTGCTTCCTTAATTACTTCCTGGAGCCGGTTGAATGCCTCTTCTTTCATCACCGGCGTTTTATTCCATGTATCCTGTGTTTTATACCGGTTGACAACTGTTTCGAGCAGTTCCAAATCAGTATCGGGGAACGATTCCTGCAGCGCCTCGGCGACTTCCCTGTCGCTGTGATTTTCGACCCACTGCTGCCCCTTGTATATCGCGTTTGTAAAAGCCTGAATTATATCGGGATTCTTTTCGATATAGCTTTTTTTTGCGTAGTAAGCCGTATATGGAATTTCACCGCTTTCACTGCCTATTGAGCATACTATGTAACCCGCTTTTTCACGCTCGAAGCTTGATGCTACGGGTTCAAAAAGCGTTACAAAATCTCCCTGTCCCGAAAGAAAGGCTCCGCCCATCAGGTCGAACTGTATCGACGTGTCTATTTCAACATCCCTGCCCGGTATAATTTTGTTCTTTTTCAGCACGTATTCAAGCGTCATTTCAGGTACGCCGCCTTTTCTTCCGCCGATAATCATTTTCCCTCTTACGTCATCCCATTTGAAATCAGGCATCGGTTCCCTTCCCACAAGAAAAGAACCGTCCCTTTTTGTAAGCTGGGCGAAGACTATACTGTAATCTTCTTTTCCTTCGTTATACACATATATGCAGGCTTCAGGCCCGGAAAACCCGATCTCCGCCTGGCCGGACAGTACTGCGGTCATCACCCTGTCCGCACCACCTCCGTTTACTAGATTAATCTTTAGACCTTCCTCTTCGAAAAAACCTTTGTTTATTGCGACGTACTGCGGTGCGTAAAAAATAGAGTGCGTAACTTCACACAGAGTTATTTCCTTTATTCCGCCTGATTCGCATCCGGTCATCAAAAGAACAGTAAGCAAAGAAGCAGCGATAATCAGCCATATATGTTTCATTAGGGACCCCTCCTTTATTTTTTTGCGAATAATCCGGGACAATCCTGTTTTCGAACCGCTTAATATCTTTTCGCGATTTTTTTCTCAAGCATTTGAACGCCGAAATACATGAAAGCCGCAAGTATTGAAAGTATCACAACGCTTGCCATGACAAGATCAAGCTGAAAAACCTGCCCGCCGTAGACAATCAGGTAACCGAGGCCCGCCTTTGAAACGAGGAATTCCCCGACTATAACACCAACCCATGACAGACCTACATTCACTTTCAGAGAGTTCATTATAATAGGAAATGAAGACGGAAGAACGACCTTGGTTAAAATCTGGCCCCTGTTCGCGCCGAAGCTTTGTACAAGCCTTACTTTCTCGCAGTCGGTCTGCTTAAAACCCGTATAAACTTCAAGTACCGTAACAATAAGCGATATTGTGAGAGCTACGGTAATAATCGCAAAAGGACCAGCCCCGAGCCATACTATAAAAACCGGGCCGAGCGCTATTTTGGGCAGTGCGTTTGCCACTACGAGATACGGCTCCAAAACTTTCGAAAAAGTCTCCGAGCTCCATAGAACAACTGCGATTAAAACGCCGGCGATGGTTCCCAGCAAAAAACCCGCAACCGTTTCCAAAAGTGTTGTAACCACATGCGTCCAGAGGCTTCCGTCGGTGTACAGCCTGGACAGCGTTGCGGCGATTCTTCCGGGGCTGCTGAATATGAACGGATCGATCCATTTCAAAGCTGCAGCAGTCTCCCAGACCGCCAGGAAAACAACAAACAGCATGATTCGCATAATAACAATGCTCCGCTTTCTGGATTTTATTCTTTTAAGATACCGCATCTGTTCCGGTGACAGGTTTTCATAGGACATGTATATCAAGCTCCTTCCATATCATATCAAAATACTGCCGGAATTCCGGAGCTTTTCTTGATAACAGCGGTGTCCTGTTTTCAATGCTTAACTTGATGTCAACTGTAAGTTTTATAGTTCCGGGACGCTTTGACAGCACATAAAGACGTTCTGACATGCTGATCGCTTCCGCGATATCATGCGTAACCATAATAGCTGTTTTGCCCTCTTTTTTTATGATGTTGTATATATCGTCGTTAACTGCAAGCCTTGTCTGGTAATCAAGAGCGGAAAACGCCTCGTCCAAAAGCAGAATTTTAGGGTTTACCGCCAGAGTCCGGATTAATGCCGCGCGCTGCCTCATCCCTCCCGATAACTGCGACGGGTAATTGTCCCTGAACGCATCAAGACCGTATTTCATAAGCAGGTCATCAATAGCCGATATGTTTTCCGGTGTAACCTCGTTCTTTATTTCCAGACCAAGCATCACGTTCCTGTATATAGTGCGCCATTCAAACAGGCTGTCCCTTTGCAGCATGTATCCTATTTTTGGGTTTACGCCGTGCGATTCTTCTCCGAATATATATACTTTTCCTGCGGACGGTTCGAGTAATCCGGATATTATAGACAGAAGAGTCGTCTTTCCGCAGCCGCTTGGCCCGACAATTCCGACAAATTCGCCCTCCTGTACGCTGAAAGTGATATCCTCCAGAGCGCTGATCTCGCCTTCCGGAGTATGATAGCGCTTCGTTATCCTATCCAGTTTTACCGCCGGAACCAATGGAATTCCCCCATGATTTTGAGTACATTGACAGTATATGCAGCGGATACGATGTAAGTTACCGGAAACAGGCCAGGCAGCGCAATACGGGGGACAGCCTTATACGGGTGGAACTTTACATTTTTGGATGCGGCTTATTTTTGTCTGTCAATGCAGTTGTCCAGCATTCAGAAATTCCGCATAAAAAAACAGGCGTTATCCGCGCCTGCTTTTTTCGATATATAACCGGTTTCGTATGTACGTTCATTCCGTTTTATTTATCTCATGCCTCGGATACCTTTTTACAAGGACCGCGGCCTTTGTTATAGCCGATATTACGTCCACCTCGAACTGGACCTTTAAATTGTTGATTTTTGAATAAACCTCTCCCTTTTTTGTGACCACATACTGCGGAGGCAAATCATTAAGTGCTTTAGCCGCTATATCCATCCTGCAGATCTCGCATTTGCACATGTTTATATCCTTTAAAACATCATCCATACAGTGGAAAACAACTTCTTCCATATAATTTTTTATTTCCATTTGCTCTTCCTCCTAATTCAGATTACGCAGCTTATTCAAAACAGCGGAAGAAATTGCCCGGCAATTTCAACACACTACGTCGTTATATATTATATATCAACTCTTTCCAACTCTCAAACAGTTTATTTTCAGCATCCTGATCCAGCGTTACATCAGTCAGCCACTGGAATGCGTCAAGGCTGCTGAAAAACATAATATCTTTACCGTTGTACGTCTTGCAGCCTTTTTCAGCAGCTATCTGCAGCAGTTTTGTCTGTGGCGGGTTATACACGGCATCAAACACAATATGGTGAGGAAGCGGCTGAAACCTTTCCGGAAGAGGGCTTACATTAATGCTTGGAAACATTCCGCATGACGTAGCATTAATTATGATTTCCGCGTTGTAAAAACTGTGAATGGCGTCCGGGTCATTCAGTTCGGCTGCAAATGAAACATCTCCGTAATTCCTGTTAATTTCACTGCTTAAATCATGCGCTTTCTGCGCAGTCCTGTTTGCAATCGCAAGACTACCGCACTGCTCCCGCGCGCACGCCATCGCAACAGCCCTTCCGATTCCGCCCGCGCCCAATAAAAATATCCTTTTTCCCGAAAGCTGCTCCCCTGTTATAACAGGAAACGCTTTAGCAAAAGCGGATATTTCCGTATTGTGCCCATGAAACCCGTTTTCATCTATACGCACGACATTCACGGCACCGCACAACTGTGCTTCATCCGTTTTCGATACGAGTATCTGTTCAAGTTCGCATCTGTGCGGCGTATCTATAAACACACCTTTAAAATTTAAAATCCTGAGCGCGTCCAAAATCATATGGATATCATATTTTTGGGTATTCACCGGTATCATAACCGAATTATACCCGATAAATCCGCTGATAGCGTTAAAATTCCCCGGCACGGGCGAAAAGCCTATATGACTGCCTGCCAGCCCATATAACGATGTCATTCCGTCAATATTTATACCGGACATATCAAACCCGCCCCTTTGCAAAGAGCAAAATCAGATTGGATCCTTTTTGACGATAATTTTCTCCAGCAACCTCTTAACGCGCACCGTAATCGGTTCATTCACATCAAGCGGTTCAACGAGGATAGTCGTTAACCCAATCCTGTTGCCGCCGCGTATATCAGTAAACAACTGGTCCCCGATAACCGCTGTTTCAGCCGGTATCAGTTCAAGTTTTGACATAGCCTTGTAAAAGCCTCTTCTTGACGGTTTGAATGAACGATATGTCGCGAATAATCCCAATTTCTCGTTAAACACTTCCACTCTTCTTTTTGTCGCGTTTGATACAATCGCAACCTTTATCCCGTTTTCCTGAAAGTATTTAATCAGCTCGATAACTTTTTCATCCGGAATTTTTTGCTTATGGGTTATAAGCGTATTATCTATATCAAGCAGTACGCCTTTAATTCCCCTGGCTTTAAGCCAATTTATATCAAGGGAGAAAATTGACTTGACAAACAAATCCGGCTGCAGACCTTTGCCCATTTTTGCCCTCCTTTCGGTTATCATATCAAAATTGGTAATTACACGCAAGATTTTGTTTGCAGTTTGCATAGTCGGTGTGGTAAAATACTTTTTAAAATAATCATGTTCTCACACAGCTTTATTATGGGGCTATATGAGATAGGTTTTCTTTTTTGCGGATGTTTATTTAAATTATTTCTTACTGGACATTTGTTAAGGAATGCAT
>JAAYXD010000224.1 GCA_012516065.1 Clostridiaceae bacterium | reverse complement strand
GTTAAGGAGTTTGGTTGGATAACAACAGGAGGTTGTCAAGCAAAAACTCCACAACAATTTGACACCGTCACGGCTAAAAATAGCGTTTGACACCATTATGCTATTATGGTATATTAATCTGGTTGTAGTGTGCCAAAATATAAGTAGTGTAAAAACAGATAGAGGAAAATTTATTGAAGGAGGCATATAGAATGTCGGATACCAAAAAGCGCGAGAAAGAAAGCAAGGATAACAATAATGATAAAAAAGCCGGAAAAGTGTTCAAAAGAAGAACCAGAAGAAAAGTTTGCCAATTCGGCGTTGATAAGGTAGAATACATTGATTATAAAGACAGCGCTAAGCTTAAAAAATTTCTTTCCGAAAAGGGGAAAATCCTCCCCAGAAGGATAAGCGGGAATTGCGCAAAACACCAGCGGCAGATGACAACCGCTATCAAACGGGCAAGACATATCGCACTTTTACCATACACGACGGATTAAACGAAAGCAGCCTATAGAGTCATCTATAGGCTGTATTTGGATATATAAATATAACGGGAAATTGGAAGCATTAATGCCACCGGTGATATAATCAAATCACGATGCGGCTGTTCAGCATTATCGGATGCGGTACGCAGCCGGAATAATATAAGCAAAAGAAGAAAGCGGTGGTGTTATGAGTGGTGGTTTGGATATATCCAGAAATTTGCGTATTATCGAAACGCTGAAAAGCGAACTTTTGGAGGATATTGCCGTTTTATACAGGCATTTGGCCGATCCCGCGCAGAAGGATACGAGGGAAGTAGCTGCCGATGCCCTGTCGAATATGATTGTTATCGGGTATCTGTTGGGAAAACGTCTTGGTATTGATTATTACAGTATGGAGAGAAACATATCGAAAAAAATCCGGCTTGGTCTTATAAATGACAATGAAATTGAAAAGTATTACGGGGACTTATCGGAACTGGCAAGAATGCGTTCCGCTGAAAACCAGCCCCACGGGGCATAAAATATACCGGAGGGATAAAGATGAAGGTTATATTGAAACAGGACGTAAAAAATCTTGGCAAGGCGAATACTCTGGTTAATGTCAATGATGGGTATGCGAGGAATTATTTGATTCCGAGAGGGCTTGCGGTAATAGCGGATAATGCGGCTATTAATGAAATGAAAATGAGAAAAGATGCTGAAAACACAAAAAGAGAAAGGGAACTTGCGAATGCGAAGGAAACAGCCGAAAAACTGAACGGCAAAACTATTGTTTTTCGTTCAAAGGCCGGAGAAAACGGGAAACTGTTCGGTTCAATCACCGGTAAAGATATAGCGGATAAACTGGAAAAAGAATTATCCATAAATATTGATAAAAGAAAAATCAACCTTCCGGAAGCAATCAGGACGCTTGGGCTTCATGAAGTGGAAATAAAGCTGTATCAGGGAGTTTCGTCGGTAATAAATGTGAATGTCATAGACGAGTAGTTTATTTAGATTTTTTACATAATTTATAATTAAGAAGTAGCTTTTCTATCCTGCAATTGCCTTGATCGTTAATATTCAGGGACAAGCTAAATTTTAAAAAACAAAGACGGCGCCGGGGCATATCGCCCGGCGTCACCGAAAGCACATGAATCAGGTCCGCGTACCCACCGGAGCGCGGCGGCAATGTCTCGACCCGTTAACCGCACGCTGCTGCGTTTCGACAGGAAAGCAGCTTTGCTTCGGGGGTGTTTTGTTTTCCTGGGTGATCGATGCACATACCAACAGCACACGTGGGATATTTTTTGTTTTCATACGGCGGTCCGCATATCCCTGTCCGCTTATCGACCCGCTCCGCAGTTACCGGTACGCAGTCAGTCTCCGTGACATGTTGCCCGTCGCGCACTTTTCGATTTATTTTACACATTGCGTAAAATTAATGATGATTTCTTTAATTTATGATAAAATAACCTCACCCGTTGCCGAAATCAAAGATTTCGAACGGGTGCCCGAGAACATTGTATCATGAATTTTGCAGCCGATGCCCGGCTGCCTTGGTTTCACCAAGTGAAAATCTTACGATTTTCTTAAAATTCATGATATAATGAATTACACTGAAGACTCCAAAAAAACCGCTTAAGTTTTCCGGTGAGAAATTAAAATTAGGGGTGTCATTAATGGATTTGGGCGTTCTGGAAAAGGTACCGCCGCACAGTATTGAAGCGGAACAGTCGGTCCTTGGCTCCCTCCTTTTGGACAGGGATTTGTTACCCGATATAACCGCGTTATTGAAGAGTGAAGATTTCTATTTGGAACAGCATAAGGAAATATATGAGGCCATACTTGACTTGTACGAACAGAACAAGCCCGTGGATCTTATCACCGTTTCGGAACAGTTGACAAAAAGGGGAACGCTCAACAGGGTTGGGGATTACGAATATCTTTCGAATCTCGCGACAGCGGTTCCTACTACCGCAAATGCGATGCACTATGCCGAAATAATTGAAGACAAGTCACTGTTAAGAAAACTTATTCACGCTGCCACGCAAATACAGAAAAGAAGCTATGAAGCGACAGAAGAAGCGGTTGATATTTTAAGCGATGCCGAAAAATATATTTATGATATTGTACAGAACAGAAACCAGACAGGATTGCTTCCGATAAGCGATGTTCTTGACATTACTTTTTCGCGTCTCGAGGAATTATACAATCGTTCCGGGGAATATACCGGTATCCCGAGCGGCTTTTACGACCTCGACAAAAAAACGGCAGGGTTCCAGAAATCGGATTTGATTCTTATAGCTGCAAGGCCGTCAATGGGGAAAACTTCATTTGCGCTGAACATAGCCGCATATGCGGCAGTTCACAAACAGGTGCCGGTAGCTATTTTCAGTCTTGAAATGAGCAAGGAACAACTGGTCAGCCGTATTATTTCGTCCGAAGTCATGATTGAAATGGAAAAAATGAGAAGGGGCAACCTTGAGGATGAGGATTGGAAAGAGCTTGCCAACGCGATCGGAGTTTTATCGAAAGCACCGATATACATTGATGATAACGCGGCAATAAGCGTGATGGAAATCATGTCAAAATGCCGGCGGCTGAAAATGAGAAGAGGTTTAGGGCTGATTATTATAGATTACCTGCAGTTGATGCAGAGCCGGAGGCGTACGGAAAACAGGCAGCAGGAAATATCGGAAATATCGCGTTCGCTGAAAATAATGGCAAAGGAGCTTGAGGTTCCTGTTATTGCTCTTTCCCAGTTAAGCCGTGCGCCCGATATAAGAACCGCAAACCACAGGCCGATTTTGTCCGACTTAAGGGAATCGGGAGCAATCGAACAGGATGCGGATCTGGTTATATTCCTTTACCGGGATGATTATTATAACGAAGACAGTGAGAAGAAAAACATAACCGAGGTTATATTAGCAAAACATAGAAACGGATCAATAGGAACAATTGAACTTGCTTGGATCCCGCAGTATACGAAATTCAGAAACCTTGAAAAATCATACTGACAGGATTCAAAATTCGCGTGAAAATTTCCCCCTTGGCTCTTACAGGGGTGTATAGAGTGAAGAGTATGCTTTTGGAAAAAGTAAATTCGTGGGCGGCAGAGAAGGATGTTTTAAAAGCCGGAACGCTTGTGCTTGTGGGGGTATCGGGTGGAGCCGACTCTGTGTGCCTGCTTCATGTTTTATATTCGTTGGGAAAGCTTAATGGTTTTTCGGTTGCGGCGGTTCACGTGAATCATATGCTGCGTGCCGAAGAGTCAATGCAGGATGAGAAATATGTTAAGGATATTTGTGAGCAATGGGGTATTCCCCTTAAAATATACCGGAAAGACGTAAAGTCATATTCAAAGGAAAAAAGATGCTCTGTCGAGGAAGCCGGGCGGATTTTGCGTTATGCCCTGTTCCACGATTTGAAAAATGAGCTTAACGCCCAGTATATTGCGGTTGCCCACCACAAAGAGGATCAGGCTGAAACGATTTTTTTGAATATACTGCGCGGAAGCGGCCTTAACGGTATTTGCGGTATGGAAGATATTCAGGGTTGTATAATACGCCCGCTGTTGAATGTCGAAAAAAGCGAAATATATGAATACCTTTCCCGTAATAATCTTAAATACCGTACCGACAGCAGCAACTTAAGCAATATTTATGCCAGGAACGCGATCCGCAACCGCATATTTCCGGAAATAGCAAGGCAAACGGGTTTTAATGTTACGCATTCCCTTGTCCGGTTGTCCGATATCGTCAAGGCCGACAGGGATTTCCTGGAGAGGCTCGCTGAAGAAAACTATGAATCGATATTGATATCAAAATCGGAACACAGCATTGAACTCGATCGCGATAAACTCGCCGGTCTCGATTTTGCAGTAAGCGGAAGGATTGTCCGGATAGCATGGGAGAATCTTACCGGAAGCCGGAAGGGCCTTGAATCGAAGCATGTAAAAGCCGCGCTCGGACTGGCTGCCGAAAAGGGAAAAAACAAGGCGATTGACTTTCCCTGCGGCATAATTTTCAAAACCGAGTATGATCGGGCTTATGTTATGAAAAAAGAAGAATCCGAAGCGCCGGTTCCTTTTTCTATGGAGGTTCGGGCTCCGGCCGACATCTTGCTGAAAGAAATAAACATCCTTGCTAGATTCCGTGTTTATACGGCGGATGAGTTCGGGAAAAACTTCGGCAGGTTCGAAAAACCCGGAGAAAAAAGTCTTATACAGTTATTTGATTATGACGCCGTTGCGGAGGGAATAAATATAAGGTACCGGTTGCCGGGCGATGTTTTCGCGCCTTACGGCGGGCCGGGCAAAAAGAAACTCAAGGATTTCTTTATTGATCAAAAAATTCCGAGGCATAAAAGGGACGAAATTCTTTTGCTGGCCGATGGACGGGAAATAATATGGATCGTCGGCTTAAGGACTTCGGAAAAATACAGGGTAACCAAGTTTACAAAAAACATATTATATGCTGAAATAACCGGATACGATGGTGACGGAAAAGGGAGGAGAAAAAATGAAGATTAATGTTTTAGTTACGAAAGAGCAGCTTGAAAAGAAAACTGAAGAGATTGCCGACGCCATTACAAGGGACTATGAAGGCAAGGAACTTGTGCTTGTTGGCGTTCTGAAAGGCGGTTTTATTTTTCTCTCGGATCTGGTGAGAAAAATAAAAATGGATGTGACTATCGATTTTATATCGGTGTCCAGTTACGGAAACTCAACAGAATCAACGGGAGTTGTAAAAATAATAAAGGATGTGGATACCGATGTCGGCGGAAAGCATGTTCTTATTGTGGAAGACATAATAGATACCGGGCTGACTTTGAATTACCTTAAAGAGCTGTTCAGCACAAAAGGATGCGCAAGCGTCAAGATTGCCGCGATACTCGATAAGCCCGAACGCAGGAAGGTTGATATAAAAGTGGATTATCCGGGAATTCAGATACCGGACAAGTTTGTTGTGGGTTACGGGCTTGATTATGCCGGGAAATACAGGAACCTGCCGGATGTATGCGAGATTGTGAAAACATAGACATTGCACGCAATGTTTTACTTACTTAAAACAGCATTAGATCTTCAAACTTATGATTCGTCTAAGCGTATTATCAAAAAACGCTGTAGAACATTAGGCAGAAAACAACATTGTGTTTTAATGGCAATTGTGCTAATATAACGAGGTAGAGCATAGGTACCGGTTGAGAGGCGCTGCCATCGGCGCTTTTCGTACTTTGAAATGCGGCAGGTTGTGTTTTGACGGAACATATTTGGCTTTTTTTTGAGAAAAATACTAGCATCAGCATACCTGAGCAGGTATATCGCTGATTGGAGGTTGACCTATTGAAAAATTTACGGGGAATAAGTTTTTATATCATTCTGTTTATAATTATATTGATTATTATCGCGATGTGGAGCGATTTCAATAATCCGATGACAATGAAATACAGCGATTTTAAGCGCGAATTGGATTCGGGAAACATTAAAAGCATCCAGGTCCAGGGCCTGGATGCGCAGGTTGTTTTGAAAAACCCGTCCGGGGAATTCAAAGAAAATGTAACATACAGGACAAGTTTCCTATCCACCGAACATATTACGCAGTTAATTGACGAAGCGATAGAAGACGGCCGTCTGAACGATGTGAATTACCCGCCGGAAGCAAAGGCTCCGTGGTGGCTGACGATACTCCCGACTCTTGTCGTTGTTGTGCTGTTTATACTTTTCTGGGTTTTCTTTATTCAGCAGTCCCAGGGAGGCGGGGGAAGCCGTGTGATGTCATTCGGCAAAAGCAGGGCGAGAATGGCATCGGAAGAAAAAATAAAGGTAAGGTTTGATGATGTCGCAGGAGCCGATGAAGAAAAAGAAGACCTTATGGAAATTGTCGAGTTTCTTAAGGAACCGCGCAAATTTGTTGAACTCGGCGCGAGGATTCCAAAAGGCGTTCTTTTGGTAGGCCCTCCGGGCACAGGAAAAACCCTTCTTGCAAAAGCCGTATCGGGAGAAGCCGGCGTTCCGTTTTTCTCGATAAGCGGTTCGGATTTTGTCGAGATGTTTGTCGGAGTCGGTGCGTCGCGTGTCCGTGATTTGTTCGAACAGGCCAAAAAGAACGCACCGTGTATCGTGTTTATAGATGAGATTGACGCGGTGGGCCGTCACAGGGGCGCAGGCCTTGGCGGCGGGCATGACGAAAGGGAACAGACGCTCAACCAGCTGCTTGTTGAAATGGATGGTTTTGGTGTAAATGAAGGCGTTATTATCCTTGCTGCGACAAACCGTCCGGACATTCTTGATCCCGCGCTTTTGAGGCCGGGACGTTTTGACAGGAGGGTTGTTGTCGGTCTTCCTGATATTAAAGGGCGCGAAGAAATACTTAAAGTCCATTCGCGCGGAAAGCCTCTGGGCAAGGATGTCGATTTAAAAGAACTGGCCAAGAGCACTCCGGGTTTTACCGGGGCGGATCTTGAGAACCTGCTTAACGAATCCGCGCTGCTGGCTGCCAGGAAATCCAAAAAAGAAATTACAATGGCTGAGATAAAAGAAGCAACGTTTAAAGTTGTTGTCGGCCCCGAAAAGAAAAGCCGCGTAATGAGCGAAAAAGAGAAGAAACTTACGGCATATCATGAAGCGGGGCATGCTATAGCCGTTAAAATTGCTTCGACAACGAACAAGGTGGACAGGGTATCTATAATTCCGTCAGGACTTGCGGGAGGTTATACCGCGCATAAGCCGGAAGAGGATCTGTCATACCGTACAAAATCGCAGCTAATGGAAGAGATTATTATCGCTCTTGCCGGGCGCGCAGCTGAAGAACTCGTCCTTGGGGAAGTAAGCACCGGCGCTTACAGCGATCTGAAACAGGCGAACAATATTGCCAGGAATATGATTACGAAGTACGGAATGAGCGAAGACCTGGAAAATATGTTTTTCGGCGATGAAAATGATGAAGTATTTCTCGGGAAAAGCTACGGCCACTTGAGAAACTTCAGTGAAAAAATGTCGGCGAAGATAGATGCGGAAGTTAAGAAAATTATAGACGAAGCCTACAGCACAATCAAGACGATACTGAACGAAAACATGCAGCGCCTCCATGATGTCGCCCAGGCTCTGCTCGATAAAGAACGGCTTGAAGGATATGAGTTTGAAAAAATATTCAATGAGGGTTATGTGCCTGAAAAGACAGAGGAAGAAAAGAAGCAGGAGACAGAGATTAGCGAAAGCGAGCCTGAGGCGAAAACAAAAAGGAAGACAAGAAGCAGGCAGAAACAGGAGCAGAAAACCGAGCAGAATAACGGTGAAAAGAACGAAAGCACCGATAATGAAAAACAGGAACAATAAACTTACGGTCAAATAAGGATTAGTGAATTTAAACGCACAGGAAAACCAAACCTGTGCGTTTTTGTTTATAAACATACGGGCTTTGATATTTTTGCAGTACGGTTAACAGTAAGTTCTATCCATATAAATGAATATAAATATATAATAAATGTACTTGATAGAAAAAAACCGCTGTGATAAAATAAACCCAAATTATTTTCCTTGGTTAACGTTAAATCCGGTCGGAACAACATGGAGGCGCATATGGGAGAAGTGAAAATTTTCAGCGGTATCCGCGTGCCGTACAAAAACAGCATGATCTATACGCGCCTCGGCTATATGAAAACAAGCACCGCCATTAGCCGGGAACAGGCAAAGCAAGTTGACAGATGGATTGCGGAAGCCGAAATGATCTGTGATATAATACTTATTTACAGGTTAATCGGCATTGAGAATGTTTGTCCCTGCAGTGTAAGGCTTTCGGGCGGGATAACGATTAACAGCGCTGCGCTGGCGGCATTTTTGAAGGATTCGCGAGAGGCTGTATTTATGGCGTCCACTGCGGGCACCGCCGTTGATAACGAAATCAACCGGCTTCAGAATTCGGGCGAAATGGCCAAAGCGCTTGTATATGACGCAGCTGCATCGGTAATCGCAGACGCGGGGCTTGACTGGCTTACGGCGTATTTAAGACGGCTGCTGATGCAGGGAGGCAAAATTCTTACAGACAAACGCGTCAGTCCCGGATACGCGGACCTTGAACTGTCTAATCAGCTGATTCTTTACGACATGCTTGAATTGAGCAAATGGGGAATACAGATCACACCGAAGTATATGCTCGTTCCCAGAAAATCGGTGACGGCGATAGCAGGTATCAGCGTTCCATATAACAACGCTTAAAGGGAAAGCGGAGGAGATATGAATGACAAAGAAGGAATTCAGAGAATGGGCACTTGAGCAAATACGGATTTTGGACGGAGCTACGGGCACGCAGCTTCAAAAAGCCGGCATGCCCGTCGGAGTATGCCCCGAAGAATGGGTTCTGCAGAATCCCGAAGTCATTATAAACATACAGAAGGAATATATTGAAAGCGGCTCAGATATCATTTATACCTGTACGTTCGGAGGAAACGGGCTGAAGCTGAAAGAATCCGGCATTGATGACGTATACCGCGTGAACAGGGAACTTGCGGTGCTGTCAAAAAAGGCGGCTGGCGGCAAGGCTTTTGTTGCCGGTGATATCGCCCCGACAGGCCAATTGATGGAGCCATTCGGTTTCTACACCTTTGAAGATATAGTCAATGTATATAAGGAACAGGTTAAAGGCCTGCTTGACGGCGGAGTCGACCTGTTTGTCATAGAGACAATGATGGATATACAGGAGGCAAGAGCCGCCCTTCTCGCGGTGAAAGAAACCTGTGATTTGCCGGTAATGGTAACTATGACATTTGAGCGCGGCGGGCATACAATAAACGGGACCGATCCGCTGACGGCTCTTGTTACACTTCAGAGCCTCGGCGCGGATGCTGTCGGATGCAATTGTTCAACAGGGCCCGAACAAATGCTTGAAATAGTTAAGAAGCTGAAACCGTTTGCGAAAGTTCCGCTGATCGCAAAACCGAATGCCGGTATGCCCAGGCTGGTAAACGGCGTTACGGTTTTTGATATGGGGGATGACGAGTTTGCGGGTTTTGCCGGGCCTTTTATCGAAGCCGGTGTTAACCTTATCGGAGGATGCTGCGGAACGTCACCCGCTTATATAAAAAAGGTATCAAAAGCAGCTAAAGGCAGGAAAAGCAAAGGTATAATAAACGAACGCGGAGCATTAGTGCTGTCATCGTCGAGAAAGACCGTTACCATCGGAAGGGACCTGCCGGTTTGTGTAATTGGCGAGCGGATTAATCCCACCGGGAAGAAAAAGTTAAGGGAAGAGCTCAGAAAAGGCTCAATGGATCTTGTTACCGAGTACGCGATGGATCAGATTGACGAAGGGGCACAGGTACTGGATGTAAACGCCGGAGTTCCCGATATAGACGAAGCGGCGGTCCTTACTGAGATAACAAAAACACTGAGCACAATGGTACAAACCCCTTTATGCCTTGATTCGTCATCGCCGAAAGCTTTGGAACAGGCGCTCAGGATTTATCCCGGAAGGGCATTGATTAATTCGGTATCAGGTGAAAAGATCAAGCTCGAAAAAATACTTCCTGTTGCCGCAAAATACGGGGCTGCGTTCATACTGCTTCCTCTCGATGACAGTGGGGTTCCAGGGACAGCGGAAGAAAGAATCGAAATAGTTAAAAAAGTATATGAAAAAGCCGAAAAATACGGGTACACAAAGGATGACATACTTGTAGACGGCATGCTGATGACCGTCGCGTCAAACCAAAACAGCTCTTTGGAGGCTTTGAAGGTTATAAAATGGTGCAGCGATGAGTTTAATGCAAACACTGTAATAGGCCTGTCGAATATTTCATACGGACTGCCGGAACGCGCGTGGATAAATGCCGCGTTTCTTGCGATGGCGGCGTCATGCGGCCTGACATGCGCGATCATGAACCCGGGAGTTGATGTGCTTATGCATATAAAAAGGGCTTCCGACGCGTTGACTTCGAAAGATAAAAACTGCATACGGTATATAAAAACATATGGCGCGAATAATAACGGGAAGATGGCAGGAAAACTGCAAAATCCCGTATACAATGCGGTTGTCGAAGGAAACCGCGAGGAAACCGTATCCTGCATTAAGGCCGCACTGAAAGAAGGAATGCAGCCTGCGGAATTGGTTGATAATTATTTGATTCCCGCAATAACATATGTGGGGGAACTGTTCCAAAGTGGAAAATATTTTCTGCCGCAGTTGATTCAAAGTGCCGAAGCAATGAAGGCGGCGATGGCTTTTCTTCAGCCTTATCTGGAAACCGCAGGCACTGCCGGCAGAAAGGGAAGAATCGTTCTTGCTACCGTAAAGGGCGATATTCACGACATAGGAAAGAACATTGTCGGGCTGATGCTTAGAAATTACGGCTTTGAAGTATTTGATCTCGGTAAGGATGTTCCGTGCGATGTGATAATCAATAAAGCAAAGGAAGTAAACGCGGATATTATAGCTCTTTCCGCATTGATGACTACAACAATGGAAGAAATGCGAACAGTGGCCGGGCGCGTTAAAGATGAAAACCTGCCGTTTAAGATAATGGTCGGCGGCGCCGCGGTTGATCAGAACTTTGCTTCGGAAATAGGCGCCGATGCTTACGCACAGGATGCATATGCGGCCGTTAGGGAAGCGGAAAGAATGACACGGAAAGACATATAGTTTTTGTTTTTAAAACAAAAAGCGGAATCAGGCAGAGATAAGATGCAGCGGTAGTGATACCGCTTTTTTTTTATGAGGAAATCAAATGTTACAATTG
>JAAYXD010000223.1 GCA_012516065.1 Clostridiaceae bacterium | reverse complement strand
GTCAATATAACAATAAAGTGCAAGAATAAAGACATTACTACAAAAATCATCCCATAATTTCCGTATTACTCATATATTTACACAATAAATGATAATTAAAAAGGTTTTTCAATTTGATTTTTAGTAGCATAATTAAATAAAAAATAAAATTTGGGGGGAAAAGGACATGAAAAGATTAAAGAAAAGCGCAGTAATACTTATCGTGTTGTGCCTTATTGTTGCGTCGACCGCATGTTCGACTTCAGGCGGCAGTGTTTCGCAGGATAAAAACCCGCCTGCTTCATCAACGGGCGGATCTGCTGAAGCCTCCGGAGAGAAAGACTGGACCAAGGAAGAAATCCATCTCTCCATTATACATGAGCATACTGCAGAAACTGCTGTAACCGTTGCCAGCAGCAGAATGTATCTGCGTGTACAGGACGAATTTGCCGCAGCTCATCCCAATGTTAAACTGGATGTGACGGCACTGGGCTCAAGTGAAGTTTTCGAACGGTTGACAGTTCTTGCCGCTTCAGACGAATTGCCGGACGTGGTTTATCTTAATAATGCGGTGTTTGATGCGGTTAAAGAGGATAACATGCTTTTGGATGTCACCGAGTATTTCGACAAAAACTTCTACCGTGATAATTTGAGGACATTCAGCTATAATGGTGCTGTTTACGGCGTTCCTATCAAGTACACAACATATAACTATATGTATTACAATTCGGAATTATGGAAGGAAGCCGGCTATGATAAATTCCCGAGCACCTGGGATGAAGTACTGAAAGCAAATGAATTTTTCAAGAGCAAAGGAATCCCGACTATTCTTTTTGCAAATAAGCTGTCCTGGTTTGCATTGGCCTCTTATTTCAATGCTATCATGCATGAGATATGCGGCACAGAATGGGTGGAAGCAATCGGCGCAAAGGACGGTTCAGCGAGTTTTACGGATGATCGCCTCGTGGAAGCTCTGGAAAAATTCGCTACTCTGCGCCCGTTATGGAATCCTGATTTTATTTCAGCGGACGATCAGTGGGCTGTTGCAGAACTGGCAAAAGGAAAAGCGGGTGCTCATATCAGCGGAAGCTGGGTCGCAGGTTCAATTAAAGCACATGATAAAGAAAACCCGGGTATTGCTGATATAATCCGCGTGGCTCCTGTACCGACATTCACCGGTGTAGCACCGACCGTTGATTATGCGGTTCCTCAGGGGTTTGGTCTTAATGTAAAAGTAGCTAAAGATGAGATGAAAAAGCAGGCTGCCATTGCATTCCTTCAATTTTTAGGAACTGACAGATACAGCAGGTATATGGCAGAAGTCGGAGAAATGGGGCCGGTAGAAGTTAACGTGGATATGTCCGGTTTGAAGCCGATGCAGCAGGATATGTTTGCTGTTATGAATTCTCATAAGAATGTACCGCAAATAACATATAACCTGCATGCATCTGTCGCAAGAACCATTGATGCTTCGCTTGCAAGTTTTCTTTCCGGATCCATTACTGCAAAGGAATGTGCTGCGGAAATCCAAAGAGCATATGAAGCACAATTGCCCTAATATTGAATGAGTTTTGCAATATGGTAAACTGAAATATAGAGCGTTTTTCACAAACGCTCTATATTTTCAATTCAGGTGATTTTACGGAGGTTTATTGAGATGCTAAACAAGAGATTGCAGCCGCGGCAACTGGTGATGACAGCATATATGCTTCCAAGTTTTCTTGTTTATTTCGGAATGTTGATTGTTCCGCTGATTATGGCAGTAACATTTAGTTTCTATAAGTTCAGCAACATTAAAAATTTAAAATTTGTAGGTCTTGATAATTATAAAACTCTTTTTGCGGATAAATATGTCTGGATGTCTCTGAAAAATAACTTATTTCTGATAGTAGTCTGCCTGATTGGTCAAATTGGAATTGCGTTTGTGCTTGCCTGTTTTTTGAACTCCAGGTATATTCGATTCGCAGGATTGCACAGAACAGTTATGTATTTTCCGGTAACACTTTCAGCTGTTGTAGTTGGATACATATGGTCAATGGTTTTCGATTATCAATACGGAATGATCGCTTATCTTTTGCGTGCTTTAGGTTACGCCGATATTGTTAAGCCATGGCTTGGCCAGTCGGATACCGTAATGTTTTTTGTGTGTATTCCGTTAATATGGCAGTACATAGGGTTCCATTTAGTCATAATCCTTTCCGCGATGACATCAATTGACAGAAGTGTATATGAAATGGCTGAGATTGACGGCGCTTCAGGATTCAGAAAAGCAATATCAATTACGCTGCCTTTAATAAGAAATACACTTTCCGTTTGTGTTATGCTTTGTATCTCAGCCAACATGAAAGTTTTTGATCATATTATCGCTATGACGAACGGGGGTCCGGGATATGCCTCCAGTGTTTTAGCAGTTTATACGTATAAAATATCTTTTAACGAAATGAATTTAGGTTATGGCAGCGCTTTGTCCGTCTGTATCTTTGTAGTAACCGCAGCGATTTTCCTTTTAAGCCGGTTAATACTGTCAAACAAGAAGGGAGAAATTCAATAATGAAAGGAATGAAAAAAAGTTTAGGTGATTATATTAAAATTATCCTCCTGAATATAGTCCCCATCCTGTTCTCAATTTCATGTGTTATACCGGTAATATGGCTGTTTTTATCTACTTTGAAGACAAGCGCTCAATTTGAAGCAAGCATTATAGCTTTGCCGAAATCGTTCAATCTGGAAAATTATAAATATGTTTTTGAAACAACGCCTATTAGTCTGTATATATGGAATACACTGCGAAATACGGCAATAATTTTGTTCCTGGTTCTTTTCTTTGGGTTTACGAATGGATACTTTTTTGCCCGGTTCCGGTTTAAATTACGTTCGCCGTTGTTCGGATTTTATGTCAGTAATTTATTTATACCCATTCATGCGCTGCTGGTACCCACATATATTATGTTCTCTTTTATAGGCCTTACTAATAAATGGTATTCAACTATTCTGCCTGTAGCCTCTATTGAACTGCCTGTTACGATCTTTTTAGTTAACAGCTATGTGTCAACAATTCCAAAGGAACTGGAAGAAGCGGCTGCAATTGACGGAAGCAGTTTTTCAAGAACGCTGTTTTCCATTATTCTTCCCATAGTTACGCCGGTACTGGTTACAGCGGGTATTATTGCATTTTTCCACTGCTGGAATGAATTCAGCTATTCATTGATCCTGTTTAACAAGGAGAAGCTGTATACAATTTCACTGGCACTGACAAGGTTCAAAGGTGAAAATCGCATTGATTACCCTAAAATGATGACAGCTATGACTATTACGATGTTTCCGGCTCTTATGCTTTATGTTTCATTTTCCAAGCAAATTATTAAAGGCATGGTGGCAGGAGCAATTAAAGGTTGAATTCGTATAAAGTTTGCCGTCTGAGGTTGGCAGAAAGTTTAAATCTTATGATAACACACTGGGGAGTAAAGGTTATCTTCAACTCCCCCGTGTGTTATTATTATAACTATTTTTAAATAATTTTCTTTCCTCACAGAATAGGAGCCGACTGGCAAGCCTTTGTTTTTGTAATCTGTTTCTATTAGTTCGTTTCTCTTAAGTTATTAATAATATTTTGTAATTCAATAACATTAGCTCCTACATCATCGGGACCATAAGCATCTGAAGCAGCAAGTATAGCAATTTTCGGCTCAGTGTTAACGGCCTAGAAAATCGGATAACCTTGGATGTCTCCAATGATGAAAATCCCAAGGTTGCTATAAATGTTCACTCCATAGAAGTGGTGACCACTCTCAACCTTGAGAGGAACCCATCCTTCTACGATGGACTGAGGCTCAACAGTGAAAGGCAATGCCTTATCACCAAGGGCTGCCAAATCCTCTTTACGAAGAACATCGACCTTATCATCAGCATGTGAGAGGAGAAGTTTATCAATGTTCATCGTTTCGTTAGAGGTATTGGCAATCTTCACCCTTACAAGGGCAATAAACCCTTTATCCCCAGCCCTAATCGGTCCGATTTCCTTGTTTTCTACCACCATCAAACCACTACCCATAGCCTTCGCCTTGCCGTTGCCGATAACCTCCATTGGCTTCAGTGCAACGACATAAGGCATACCGTCAACTACTCCCTCTTGGGTAGCCCTCTTATAAGGAGTAGTATCAACGATATCCTTCTGTTCGTGAGGAAGAGCACGGTACATAGGGCTTGTGAGGGTATACCGTTGGCCTCCGACATTAAAGAATACGAATCCTGCCTCTGGATGTTTGGCAGTTACCAAAACCCTCTTAATCTCTCCAGGAGCGATACGAACAGGAGCCCCATGAACCTTGGAGCCTGCACAATTGTTACCCTCTGAATCAATGATACTGAAATAGAGGTCTTCATCAGTAATCACAAGAGTTTCACTTCCTGTGTTACCGAAGTCAACAACAAGATGTGCAAGCCTATATTCCCTAATCTGATACCTAAAGGTATCATGATATACAGGGAAAAGCAAGAACTGGGTGCCATACATATCATCTCTCGTAATAGAAGGTTGAGGATCAAGAGTAAGGTCAGGCAACTGTGCCATAGGAATAAGTTCTATAATATTGTCTTTCTCATTACCATTCTTATTTTCCTTTTCTCCTGCTTCCTCTTTATTACTTTTAGAAGTATTGCCTTCTGTCTCCCTTATACGATCTTCAGGGATACTTTCATCTGTCTTTTCTTTCCCGCTTTCAGAAATATCATTATCTGTTGAAGATTCAACAACATCCGAGTCATCTGCTTTTTCATTTTGCTGAATCAGGCCTTCACCAGTATGTATACTTGAAATCTCCTGCCCATTTGCAGATTCCTCAATATCTCCTGGTGCGTTGGATGATGAACAGCCCGGCAAAAGAATTAATAAACTAAGTAAGACAATTGCTATTTTTCTGATATTCATATTATCACTCCCTTTGATGTGTTTAAAATCATTGCTTTACCAGTTTATCTTCTTTTCTATTCCGTATCGGATAAATGTTTATGGAACAGGCTTATCCTCGTTGAAATATTATATAATAAAAATACAATTATCTCCACAACTTAGTTCTAATCTGCATTTCTAAACATAAAAAAACCGCCAAAGGTTTTTATACCAATGACGGTTTTGTAAACTCGCAAACAAACTTTGTAAGTTTAAACAAACTCGATTGTAAATGGATAAGAATATTATCTCTTTGAGAATTGCGGCGCCCTGCGCGCTTTTTTCAAACCGTACTTCTTTCTTTCCTTCATTCTTGGATCGCGTGTCAGGAAACCTGCCTTTTTAAGTACGGGGCGTAAATTTTCGTCGGCTTTCAACAGAGCCCTGGCTATTCCATGGCGAATAGCGCCGGCCTGTCCTGTAAAACCGCCGCCTATGACATTAACATGTATATCGAACTTGTTTTCCAGCCCGGTAAGAACCAATGGCTGCTTTACTATAACTTTCAGGGTTTCCAGCCCGAAATAATCATCCAGGGAACGGTCGTTAACGATAATGTTTCCCTCACCGGGGACAAGACGCACCCGCGCAACCGAGCTTTTTCTTCTGCCTGTTCCGTAATACTGCACCTTTGCCATTTCAACCATGCCTCCCATCATTAAATATCCAGTTCAAGTACTTCAGGTTTTTGCGCCTGGTGCTTGTGTTCCGAGCCGGCATATACCTTCAGCTTCTTGAACATCTGCCTTCCCAGGCTGTTCTTTGGAAGCATTCTTTTAACTGCCAGTTCAAAAGCTTTTTCAGGCCTCTTCGCAATGAAATGCCGATACTTTATTTCCTTCAAATTCCCGACATAACCCGAATGGTGCCTGTACATTTTTTGATCGAGCTTCCTGCCTGTTAATATAACCTTATCCGCATTCAACACGATAACGTAATCGCCTGTATCAACATGAGGCGTGTAGTTTGGTTTATGCTTTCCGCGCAAAATTTTAGCGATTTCACTTGCCGCACGTCCCAATACTTTGCCTTCAACGTCGACGATATACCATTTTCTTTCAATATCTGCGGCATTTGCCATGTACGTTTTCACTGCATACCCTCCCATGTGCTGTAGTATTTACCGAATTATTTATAAACCAAACCCTTTACGGGCCCGGCAATCCGTTTTAATGTTTAAATTAAACCGGCATTTAATGTTGATTAAAACAAAAAACCACTGCAGTAAAGCAACGGTTTTTATTTTAATATATGACGGAAACAATGTCAAGATAAAATTCCGGTATTTTTAATATACCTCTCTCATTATCTTAATTTTTCACTTTATAGCTTGTTTTCTCTCTTTTTTTCAGTTTTCATTTCATTTTTTTGAGCCTGGTCGCCGGATGGAACTTCACTGCTTTTTTTAAACTCGAGATTGCCGTCTACAACCTGGAGTTCCACCGTATCGCCTTCCTGTATTTCTCCGTCAAGCATCTTTTCAGCCAGCTTATCCTCAACCATGCTCTGTATCATACGTCTTAACGGCCTTGCGCCGTACACCTTGTCATAGCCTTTTTCGGCGAGAAATGCCTTTACTTCGTCGTTCGCGACAAGTTTGACGTTTATCGCCTTAAGCCTCTGCGATACCTCGTTAAGCATTAATCCCGCGATATTGTTTATATTCTCCTGCGACAGCGGATGGAACACTATCAGTTCATCAACCCTGTTCAGAAATTCCGGGCGGAATGTCCGTTTAAGCTCATTCATCACGTTTTTCTTCATATCCTCGTAATCCCGCGCTTCATTGACAACCGCCGCACCAAACCCGAGACGTTTAGGTTCTACGATATCGCGCGCTCCGACATTCGATGTCATTATGATAACCGTATTCCTGAAATCAACCGTTCTTCCGGTTGAATCGGTTAAGCGGCCATCTTCCAGAATCTGCAGCAGTATGTTGAAAACGTCCGGATGAGCTTTTTCAATTTCGTCAAAGAGCACAACGGAATATGGCTTTCTTCGTACCTTTTCGGTGAGCTGTCCTCCCTCGTCGTAACCGACATAACCCGGCGGCGAACCGACAAGTCTCGAAACGCTGTGCTTTTCCATGTATTCGGACATGTCAATTCTTATCATCTGCGATTCATCGCCAAACAAAGCTTCGGCAAGCGCTTTCGACAGCTCGGTTTTACCAACCCCCGTAGGTCCGAGGAAAATAAACGACCCAACGGGACGCTTCGGGTCTTTCAGACCAACCCTGCCGCGGCGGATAGCTTTAGCAACAGCCTTAACCGCTTCGTCCTGCCCGATTATGCGCTGGTGGAGAATCCCTTCAAGGTTTTTAAGCTTTTCCGTTTCTTCCTGGGCCAGGCGGCTTACGGGTATTCCGGTCCAGCTGCCGACAATCTCGGCTATTTCTTCCTCCGTAACCATCTGCGTTTGGGTCTGGTTCTGTTTTTTCCATTCTTCCTTGCGCGCGTTCATTTCTTCTTTAAGTTTGTTTTCCTCGTCACGCAGCGACGCGGCTTTTTCAAACTCCTGGCTTACAATCGCATCCTCTTTCATCTTGTGGATTTCTTCTATTTTCTGTTCAAGCTCTTTAAGATCAGGAGGTGCGGTAAAACTTTTCAGTCTTACCTTTGATGCCGCTTCATCAATCAAATCAATCGCCTTGTCGGGAAGATACCTGTCGGTAATGTACCGTATCGAGAGCTTCACCGCGGCTTCCAAAGCACCGTCGGTAATTTTCACATTATGGTGCGCTTCATATTTATCGCGGATTCCCTTTAAAATCTCAATGGCTTCATCTTCCGTAGGCTCACCTATTTTAATCGGCTGGAACCGCCGCTCAAGAGCGGCGTCCTTTTCAATATATTTGCGGTATTCATCCATTGTCGTTGCGCCGATTACCTGGATCTCGCCCCTTGCCAGAAGGGGTTTCAGAATGTTTGAAGCGTCAATTGCCCCCTCGGCCGCGCCCGCTCCGACAATTGTATGCAATTCGTCAATAAACAGGATAACATTTCCCGCGTTGCGTATTTCCTCTATTGATTTCTTCAGGCGGTCCTCAAACTCGCCGCGGTATTTCGCGCCTGCCACCATCGAAGACAAATCCAGCGTAACAACCCTTTTATCCTTAAGAATTTCAGGCACATTACCCTCGATTATCTTTTGCGCGAGCCCTTCGCATATGGCGGTTTTCCCGACTCCGGGCTCCCCGATGAGGCAAGGGTTGTTTTTTGTCCTGCGGCTTAGGATCTGGATAATGCGTTCAATTTCCTTATCCCTGCCTATAACGGGATCAATCTTGCCTTCTCTCGCCATCACGGTTAAATCCCTGCCGTATGAATCAAGAGTAGGTGTTTCAACATCCTCCGCTCTCGGTTTGCCTGCCGCAACGGCAGCTGGAGTATCTTCTTGAAGCATCGTGATAATATTCTCATATAGTTTGCTTATATCTATGCCCATCTCAAGAAGTATGCGGACAGCTATGCTCTCGCCTTCGCGCAGTATGCCCAGAAGGAGGTGCTCGGTACCGATATAGTTCTGCCCCATCCGCCTTGTTTCGGCGTATGAAAGCTCCATTACCCTTTTTGTCCGCGGAGTATAGCCGACAACCGGCTGGGAGCCGTCACCTTTTCCTACTATAGACAGTATGCTGTCCATTACTTTTTTTTCAGTAACGCCGTTGTTCATAAGGACCCCGGCTGCAATACCGGTTCCTTCCTTTACAAGACCCCAGAGCAAATGCTCCGTGCCTATATAATTATGCCCGAGGGCCAACGAGCATTCCCTTGCAAGATTTAAAGCCTGCATTGCTTTTTGTGTAAATCTTCCGTATATCATTTACATCACCTCATATTCCCTTTCACTCCGGAGAAATGGGTCTACTGCCCGTGCTTGTTTATCATTTCCCTGATAAGCTCTGCACGGAAGCAGTCCCTTTCATTGGGCTTTAACAGCCTTCCCGTTTTCTTCTGCAGCCCGCCCGGCTGAATCATCAGCATTATTTCGTTTATATCGGTAATGTCTATTCCGTCAATAATGCCCATATCAACCCCAAGCCTGACATCGGACAGGCGTTTTAACGTTTCTCCGGTATCTATGAGCCTTGCGTTTTTCAAAATCCCATAGGAACGGAAAATTTTGTCCTCAAGCTCGTAGCGGTTCTGTTTTAAAATCTCCTGACGCAGCGTTCGCTCCTGTTCTATAATCTGCTGCGCTATGTTTTTTATTCCAAGTATTATATCGTTCTCGCTTTTGCCAAGCGTTACCTGGTTCGAAAACTGAAACATGTTTCCGGATGCTTCGGTATTTTCCCCATACATGCCGCGCACAGCCACCCCAAGCTTTCCGGCAGCCTCAAGCACAGGCTTGATATATCCGGTCATCGTAAGAGCGGGAAGATGCATCATCACCGACGCGCGGATCGCGGTTCCAATGTTTGTCGGACAGCTTGTAAGGTATCCTATGTTTTCATCCCACGCAAAATCAATCGATTCCGACAGCAAATCGTCAATATTGTTGCATATCTCCCACGCTTTCGAAAGCTGCATGCCTGAAACAAGGCACTGTATCCGTAAATGATCCTCTTCATTGATCATTATTGAAATCTGCTCGTCGCTGCTGATAAGCAGCCCTCTTATCCGGTTTGTTTCCACAAGTTCCTTGCTGACAAGGTGTTTCTCTACCAAAACAGCTTTTTCAATAACGTCAAGATTCGAGAAATCAATATATTTAAAAACGTCTTTCATGCTTTCACTGCCTGCAAACAGAGCGTTTTTGGTTTTTTCCACAATCTCCTGCTGCATTTCCGGAGTGGTTTTGTGCGGGAAAGGATATTCGCTGAAATTTCTTGCCAAACGCACTCTGCTGCTAAGAACGACATCCGAATCGGGTCCTTTTTCTACATACCACATTTTCATGTTATCACCCCGCTTCTCAGCAATTTACCTTGTATTCTCCATCGCCCTGATTTGATCCCGAAGCTGGGCAGCCTGCTCGTAATCTTCGTTAATTATGCACTGCCGAAGCCTTTCTTTCAGGTCCTGCAAAGTTCTCTCTTCGTTTATTCTGCCAAAAAGCTTTTTCGGTATTTTGCCATGGTGTTTTACATTCCCGTGTATCCGTTTCAGCATCGTTTGAATGCTGTCGCCGAAAGTTTCGTAGCATTTCACGCAGCCGAGCATTCCTGTCTCGTTGAATTCATCGACAGTAAGGCCGCAGCCGTCGCATTTCCTGTAAAAAACCGGCTGCCCTTTAATGCCCGTAATATTGTCGGGCCACATTATTCCCGAAATAAGGTTGTTTATATTTATCTTCAATTGACTATTTTCCCTCGCACATTGTTCGCAAACATACATTTCAACCTTTTGATGATTAACAATTTGCGTAAAGTGGACGGTTGCTTCCCGTTGCTTGCATATCTGGCACAGAAGCATAGTACCGCCTCCTTTCATAAAAAGGCAGAATTTTGTTATATTGTAAGGCTTAGCAGCATATTTCTCAATATTGCCGCCCTTGTTTCATCACGAATTTCCGGAGCTACCGAAGCCAATGCCTTATCGGATATCGCGGCCTTCATTAAACCAGCTTCCTGTTCGGTTACAACTTCATAATCGATAAAATTCTGAATGAACACTTCGCACGCGTGCTGCGTCAATCTATCCCCCATCGATGTTATAATATGCATGAGGTATTCTCCGGGAGAATTCGTATTTAAACGTTTAATGCTTATATATCCGCCCCCGCCCCTTCTGCTTTCGACATAATACCCCTTGTCTGTTGAAAACCGGGTGGATATGACATAGTTAATCTGGGACGGCACGCAGTTAAAACGGTTTGCAAGCTCATTCCTCTGTATTTCTACCGAACCATCCATATCATTTATCATTTCTT
>JAAYXD010000264.1 GCA_012516065.1 Clostridiaceae bacterium | reverse complement strand
GAGAAGAGTTAGCTGAGATTGTAGGTCTGTCGGATTACTATGTTGGACAGCTGGAGCGGGGAGAAAGACAGATGAGCCTCCCTGTTTTAGTCAAAATAGCCAGCTGCCTGCATATCTCATTGGACTACCTTATTTTCGGTAAAACTCACAAAACATATTCTGTTCTTAACGAGAATCATGGGGATTACACACCTGCTATCATCGAAGAGTTGAATGAACTGCTTAATAAATGCTCCCCTCCAGAGCTAGAACTAATCAAGAAACTTATAAAGGTGATCCTCCCCTACGTTAATACGAAATGAACCTCTCAATATAGTTTTCCTATTACACTGATTTCTTAATCTCAGGCTTTATAAACAGTTATATATTCTCAACATGAAACTTCGCACAGCACATTACATACTTGATTTATACTGAAAATAAGAAAAACGGCCATAATGGCCGTTTTTTATTATTGCCTGATATTATTTGAGTACTCTGCGGGCACATACATAACGCTTCTGATAATAGCTCGAACTTAGATTATCTATCACAACCCTCTTACGGGAACCCGATGAAGCGTGTATAAATTGTCCATTCCCTATATATATCCCTACATGTCCGGGGCTGCCAAAACACACCAGGTCTCCAGGAGCCAAATTACTTTTTGACACAGCAACTCCTACATAGCGCTGGTCTATAGATCTTCTGGGGAGATTAATGCCAAACTTACGGAATACATAGCATGTAAAACCTGAACAATCGAAAGCGTTTGGTCCGTTGGCACCATATACATAGCGTGTTCCTAAAAACTGCTTGGCATAAGCCACTACATCGCTCCCCTTTGCAGAACCTAAAACCGCACCTGTAGATGAAGAGGATTTTGATTTAGACCTGGACGGGGGCGGGGGAGGAACCTTGGTTCCCTTAACCTCAACACGCTTAACCGGTTCTTCAATAATTTTTTCTTCCACAACCTCACGTGCTATTTCCTTTCCGTTTTCTGTGGTCACTAAATAGGTTATTTCCTTCTTCCCTTTCTTACCTTCGTTCAGAACCTTGGTCTTGCCTCTTAACAAAGCATTGTCCTCGCGAACCTCGGTTTCAAAGGGAATCTCTTTTGTTTCCTTTTGTTTTTCCGGCGCTACAACCGTCACCAGCTGTTTCTCAACGGTCAGTTTTACCTTATCTCCCGGATGCAGATCATCAGTATCTCTATCGGCATTGGCCTCTTCTAAGACCGAAAACGGTATTTTAAACGCTTTAGCAATTGACCATAGGGTATCGCCTTCTTTTACCTCATACTCCTGCACTTCTTCAGTCCCCTGAGTTAAAATTGTCATCAGCTTTTGTTTATCTACAAGCTGGCTGACAGCCACAGCTTCCGTCTGATAAGTTATGTCTTCCTTAATATGTGTCTCTTGCAATTCGCTGTTTTCTTTATCCTGTATTTTTTGAGTCTGGGCATCCTTAAGCTCATCTAATGCCTGCTGTACAATTTCAGTATCCTTTACATAGCATACCTTTTCACCATTTATAACAAGTGCATAGGCATTCGTTTTAACAACTATGGCCTGTTCTATAGCTTGTGCCAAATCTTTTTCGGAGCTTATAGGTCCGTAGTGCAATTTTTGTTCTCTAAAGACTACATCAGCATCAATAAACACTTCGTCGCTATAACTGTTCATTAGTTTTTCCACTACTCTATCGTATACAGCCAGACCTTTTGCAGGTGATTTTACTGTACCTACTTCCTGCCCGTTAATCAGCATAGAAAAAACCGGAACTGTTATTCTGTAGTTAAAAAGACTGCCTTGCTGTTCTATCCGGGCAAAACCTGTAAGACTTGTTAAAGAAATTATGCCAAGCAATAGAACAGCCAATACTCTTTTCATAAAAACTCATCTCCCCTATGATAGGACTTGCCCATTACAATTG
>JAAYXD010000019.1 GCA_012516065.1 Clostridiaceae bacterium | reverse complement strand
CCCACGTTTACTTGACACAAACCAAACAACTCATTTTGTCAACGTTATTTTTATATTATGTTATAATTAATTGTGATAATTGATGTTTTCCGCCGCAGGCGGCCTGTGCGGCATTCTGCTCGCAGCATAATCCTTTATGAAAGGAAAAAGAAAAATGAATTACCAAAACAAACCAGAGTTGAAGCTGTGGTACAAAAAACCCGCCGATTTATTTACCGGCTGGAACGAAGCTTTGCCCATTGGAAACGGCCGGCTTGGAGCAATGGTGTTCGGAGGGGTACAAAGAGAGCTGATTCAGTTAAATGAGGACAGTGTCTGGTACGGAGGGCCGAGAGACAGGAATAATCCCGATGCGCTTAAGAACCTGCCGAAAATCAGGGAGCTTATTAAAAACGGGAAAATCCGTGAAGCCGAGAGGCTCGCGGCAATGGCTCTTTCGGGTGTCCCTGAAGGACAGAGGCACTACGAGCCGTTGGGCGATGTATATATTGAATTTGACGGGCATGATCATTACCGTGATTACAAAAGGGAACTGGATATAGAACAGGCGGTGTCAAGAGTCGAATATACCGTCGGAGATACGTCATATTCCCGCGAGATTTTTTCGAGTGCGCCTCATCAGGTTATCGTAATGAGGATAAAATGCGGCGGACCTGAAAGGATTTCTTTCAGATGCATACTACGAAGGGCCAGGTATTTTGAAAAAGTGACCCCGGTTTCAGACAATACTCTTGTTATAAGTGAAAAATGCGGAGGGGAAGGCGGTGTAAGATTTGCGTTTTGCATCAGAGCCGCCGCGGAGCAGGGAAATGTCCGTATAATCGGCGAACACCTCGTTGTTGAAGATGCGGTAAATGTTACATTGTTTATATCCGCTGCGACATCTTTCAGATACGAAGATCCGTTAAAGACATCACTGGATTTTATCAATAACGCCCAGAAGCATTCCTATGACGAATTACTCGCGGAACATATCAACGATTACCGGAAGCTCTTCAGGAGAGTCGAGTTTAATATAAATGATGCGGATTCAGACGAATCAAGACATATGCTTCCAACTGATGAGAGGCTGGAGAATATCAGAAAAGGCGTAAAGGATAATGAGCTTATCGGCCTTTATTTCCAGTTCGGGCGCTATTTATTGATATCCTGCAGCAGACCCGGGACTTTGCCGGCAAACTTGCAGGGGATTTGGAATAAAGACTATCTGCCGCCGTGGGACAGTAAATATACGATTAATATTAATGCTCAAATGAATTATTGGCCGGCGGAAAACTGTAATCTTGCCGAATGTCATAAGCCGCTTTTTGACCTTATCGAAAGGATGCGCGAGCCCGGTAGAAGAACCGCAAGGGTAATGTACGGATGCAGGGGATTTACTGCCCATCATAATACGGATATATGGGGAGATACGGCGCCGCAGGACATATATATACCTGCGACTTACTGGCCCATGGGCGCGGCATGGCTTTGCCTCCATTTATGGGAACACTATGATTTCGGCAGGGATGCAGAATTTTTAAAACAGGCATATCCTGTAATGAAGGAAGCGGCGGAATTTATCCTCGATTACCTTATAGAAGATGATAAAGGAAGGCTTGTCACATGCCCTTCCGTATCCCCGGAAAATACATATATTCTTCCAAGCGGAGAGAGCGGCTGCCTGTGCATGGGACCATCGATGGACAGCCAGATTATTTACGAACTGTTTACGAATTGCATAAACGCTGCTTCAATATTAGGCGTTGATGATGAATTTACTAAATCACTTAAGGATGTTCGGGAGCGTATTCCAAGGATTGAAACAGGAAAATACGGTCAGATAATGGAATGGTCGGAAGATTACGAAGAGGCCGAACCGGGTCACAGGCATATATCCCATCTCTTTGCGCTGACTCCGGGAAGGCAGATTACCGTCAATGGAACACCCGAACTCGCCAAAGCGGCAAGAATTACGCTCGAAAGGAGGCTCGCCCACGGAGGAGGCCATACCGGCTGGAGCAGGGCATGGATTATCAATATGTGGGCAAGGCTTCAGGATGGCGACAATGCTTACGAAAATATAATCGAATTGTTGAAAAAGTCCACGCTTCCGAACCTGTTTGATAATCATCCTCCTTTTCAGATTGACGGCAATTTCGGCGCGACTGCGGGTATTGCGGAAATGCTGCTTCAAAGCCATGATGGTACGATTCACATACTGCCCGCACTTCCGAAGGCATGGCCTGACGGTTATGTTAAGGGCCTGAGGGCGAGGGGCGGATTTGAAGTGGATATTTATTGGGAAAACGGTAAACTTGTCAGAGCGAAATTGTTGTCGCTGGCGGGAAACAAATGCGCTGTAAGGGTGCAGAACGGAGAAACAGTCGAATATCAAACTGAACCGGGACAGTGCATATACCTGGGCAATAAATAGCTTTTCCGGGATTAACCGGGCTTTGTAAAAAAATTAATTCAGGATAAAAGGAGCGGATTAGTCCGCTCCTATTTTACATATCTTCGTTCCTTTTTTCCGAAACGGCCTCACTGACTTTTACATACATTGCTTTTACTCCATCGCAGGTCGCCTCAAAGTTAAACGCGCTGCAAGGGTTAATGCCGATATGATCCGCTTCCGCGGCCGCATCGATGTTTGCGCCGAAAAACAGAAAATCCCAGTTGTGTTTGTGCTGATAATGGTGAATCAACTGCTTTATTTTATTGTGTGTAAATTCCCTACTGGAGTTTTCCATCCCGTCGGTAATAATAACGAAAATAACCTTTTCCGGCCGTTCACTTTCCGTCGTATAATCGATCCGGCTGCTTATGTCAAGGATTGTTTTGCCCACGGCGTCATAAAGAGCGGTGCTTCCCCTGACGAAATACTCTTTTTCGGTAAGCTTTGCCTCTTCCGCCCTGACAGCGTTCCATAGAAGTTCATAGTAATTATCGAACAGAACCGCGGTAATCCTCACTTCGCCCTCTTGTTCCATCTGTTTTTCCACAAAAGCGTTAAAACCTCCTATTGTATCTTTTTCAAGACCCGCCATAGAACCGCTTCTGTCAAGTATGAAAATTATTTCGGTCAAACCTTTCTTCATGCCGCACATCCCTTTCTAATACGATTATGGTATAATAATATCCTGAATAAATATCAAAATGGTCGCCTGAAAGGCGACATTTTCAAAAGTGGTGCCTGTTTATGGATATAAAAGGAATCCTGGAACAACTGGAAAAATATCTTGAGGAAAACCTGGCAGCGAAATCGCTTCCGATTTTCGAAGATATTGTATTAAGGGAAGCGGAAGCTTACCCCGGAACACTTGAAAGCGAAATGGACGATTTCATTTTCAGCAAGAAGAAGCCTTCTTTTAAGTCACTGCTTTTCCGTTACATAGATGAAAGAAATTTAATCGATTCCGAAGTTTATAAAAAAGCCGGTATTGACCGGAGGCATTTTTCAAAGATCCGTTCAAATAAGGATTACCGTCCCGGTAAAAATACGGTTATTGCTCTTTGCCTTGCTCTGGAGCTGACGCGGGACGAAGCGGATGCTTTATTGGAATCATGCGGATTCAGCTTATCTTGCAGCGAAATCTTTGACTTGATTATCGCGTTCTGCCTTGAGCGGAAAATTTATGACATTGATACCGTAAACCTAATACTCGATCGTTATAAACTGAAACCCCTGCAGCAGTTTGCCTAAATTGCTTCAATTTGCTTTAAACCGGCAACTGCGCATCCTTGTGACTCCCGCGGGTCCTGGTTCGGATGTTTCGTTTCCTTGGGCGACAAAGCACATACCGATAACACGCTTCGGGTTTTTTTTATTTTCGCATGGAGGTCTCCATATCCCGGGTCGCTCAATAACCCGCTCCACAGTTGCCTGTAAGCAGCAGGGCGTTGGAGCGTGTCGCCCGTCGTCACCGAAAACATCCGAACCACCCGCTATGTTTCGGCGTTATTCCCGCGGGTCTTGAGTTATCTGATCAAATATACACTATTCCGGAATATGTTGTATAATGACAGTAAACGGAGAAAGGGAGGGAAAAGGAATGGAACGCATTGAAATAGTTCAGGGTGATATTACAAAGGTTAAAGCCGATGCTATTGTGAACGCGGCAAATAAAACACTTCTTGGCGGCGGCGGAGTTGACGGCGCCATTCACAGGGCCGCCGGTCCGGAACTGTTGGAAGAATGCCGCAGGCTGAACGGCTGCGAAACGGGAGAAGCAAAGATTACAAAAGGCTATAAACTGCCCGCGAAGCATGTAATACATACCGTAGGTCCAATATGGCAAGGCGGGGCAAATGACGAGGATCGCCTGCTGGCTTCGTGCTACAGGAACTCTCTGAAACTTGCTGTTAGCAACGGGCTAAAGACAATCGCGTTTCCGTCAATCAGCACCGGCGCTTACCGGTTCCCGCTGAAACGCGCGGCGGAAATCGCTATGCGTGAAATTTACGGGTTTCTCAAAGAGGACAACAGTATTGAAAAGGTTATCATCGTATGCTTCGATGAACGGACAAAGCAGGCATATGATGAAGCTAAACTGCTTGTTGAAGCAGATAAATGAAACATTTCGCTGACCGGCACAGCGCCGGTATTTTAAGCTGCTATCCTGACCGGAAAGAGGAGATTTGAAATGAAAATCGGAGTATTCAGCGTGAGCATGCCCGATTACGGCATTGAGGAAACAGTTAAGATTCTTCATGAATTAGGTTATGACGGCGTTGAATGGAGAGTCGGTGAACCCGCTCCGGAACGTAAGCCTTATAATTACACATATGAGAACAGGTATTGGACATATAACAAGAGCACGCTGGATATAGCGAGAATTACCGAAATAGCCGGGGATGTGAAGAAGATCTGCGACGGTTACGGCATCGAGATATATTCCCTTACGACATATCTATCACCGTGGGATACGGACAGAATTGAAAGAGTAATGAAGGCTGCCGTGATAATCGGATGCGGAAACATTCGCGTATTCACGCCGAATTACGACGGAACGGAAAACTACAGGGTGCTTTTCGACAGGGTTGCAGAGCAGACAAAAGTAATAGAAAAAATGGCCGGGGACTATAATGTTAAGGTATGCTATGAAATTCATATGAGAAACATTATACCGAGTGCGAGCGCCGCTTACCGCCTCGTATCGGATTTTGACCCGAAGTATATCGGGGTTATATTTGATCCTGGCAATATGGTGCATGAAGGTTTTGAAAACTACAGGCTCGGAATTGAACTGCTCGGTGATTACCTTGCATATGTTCATATTAAAAATGCGAAATGGGAAATGACGGGAAAGGACGGGCATGGCTCGGATATATGGGAACCCCGCTGGACACCGTTAAAAAAAGGTTATGCCGATTTGAAAAAATTGTGCGGCGACTTAAGAGCTGCCGGATATAACGGTTTTTTATCGGTTGAGGACTTTTCAAACGAACAGGAAACGTATGAAAAATTAAAAAGCAATCTTGAATACCTCAGAGCAATAAGCATGTAGACGTATTATCATTGATTAAGCGCAGCCGGTGACGGCTTTAGATTAAAAAAAGCCCCGAAGGGCTTTTGCAGGAAAGCGGCGTTTTATGATGATGAGGTTAAAGCCGCTTTTACACTGATTTTTTTGATCGCCTCAATCTTTATTCAAGATTTAGCTTCCGTTTCAGAATAATATTCGTTACTATATAGCATGCTGCTGAGAGTATGGCAAAACTTAGCGCGGATACGAGGAACAATACATTAAGCTGCTCCGGGTACAAAGAGGGCGCAGGTCTTAAAACTAAATTATTTTGGAAAAAAGGAATAATCAGCATATAGACAATCTGGGCTACGGTATTTATACCGATATACATTCCGAAAGACGCCAGAAGCTTATGTTTCCTGAAAAGATGCCCAAGAGCAATCGCCGTGTACATTTCAATTACGCCAAATACAAGTGATGTGAATAAAAGCAGAGAAATCGAGAAATACCCCATTGTTCCCAAATACTCTTTAATATTCATAAACAATAAACCGAGTTCTTTCAATTCCTGAGCGGGTACGAGCAGCATAATCGAACATAGGCCGATAACGGCGCTTAACAGGTTCCACAGCATTGCAATCAGCAGTTTGCTCACAATATGCTTCCATGTCTGTACGGGCAGCGTAAACATCAGGTATCCTTCATCACCGAGGAGGTTTTTGTAAAATCTTTGGATTTCGACAACAAGCGTCACAACCAGTATTCCAATAAAGAGAAACACATATATAAACATTGACAGAAAAACAGCTATTCTCCAAAAACTTGCAGATTCTTGCAGCACAGACGTGTCATTATGGAGCAAAACCCGGCTTATCAATGTGAACATAACAAGCGCGGCATATAAAGGAATAAACCAGCGCGCGGTGGCTTTAAGTTCGTATTTCAGAAGTTTGGCTAACATTTGAATACCTCCCTGAACAATGCGTCTACCGACTTTCCGTATTCATCGCGGATTTCGTCGACTGTTTTGTTTAGGACTACCTGACCTTCCTTAAGGAAAACAATATCGTCAAGTACCTTCTCAATATCGGAAATCAGGTGTGTTGACAGGATAACGGCAGCGTTCTCGTTGTAGTTCGTTATAATCGTATCGAGGATATAATCACGCGCGGCAGGGTCAACACCCCCGATGGGTTCATCAAGTAGATACAGCTCTGCGGCGCGGCTCATAACAAGGATTAACTGGACTTTTTCCTTAGTTCCCTTGGATAGGGTTTTTAACCTGCTGTTCGGATCGATGTTAAGCCTTTTCAGCATGTCATATGCTTTTTCCGGACTGAAGTCCGCATAAAAGTCCTGAAAGAACCGGATTATCTGCGAAACTTTCATCCAGTCGTTTAAATAATTCTTTTCAGGCAGATATGATACTATTTTTTTAGTTTCGACGCCGGGGATAAAACCGTTTATTCGTATTTCGCCGGATGTCGGAGTCAGAAGCCCGTTGCATATTTTTATAAACGTGGTCTTTCCGCTTCCGTTTGGCCCAAGAAGGCCGATGATCCTGCCCCGTTCTATCGTAAGGTTAACGCCGTCAAGGGCTTTTGTCGTCCCGAAACTTTTTGAAAGGTTTTTACACTCGAGAATGGTATTCATTATTTCACCTCTTCCAGCATTGTTTTCAGCATGTTTAATATTTCCTTGTTGTCAAATCCGAGCTGTTTCATTTTTTTCAAAAAATCCTGTATCTGTTCCTGTGCCAGTTTGCTTTTTACCTGATTAATCACACTATCATCCTCCGTTACGAATCTGCCGCTTGTGCGGGTTGAATACAGCAGCCCGTCTTCTTCAAGTTTCGCAAGAGCTCTCTGCATCGTATTAGGATTAACCGAAGCCTCCCGTGCAAGGTCACGGACAGAGGGAAGCCTTGAACCCGGAGCATATATTCCTGAACATATTTTCAGCTCGATCTGTTCAATAAGCTGTGTGTAGATAGGGCGATCGGCGTTCAGTTCCCAAGGCATTTAATCACTCCTTTGTATTATTGTATTAATCGCTTAATACAATAATACAAGAAAAAAATTAACCTGTCAACTACCGGCAATAAAAAATTTTTATAAAAATGAATTACATGTCCGGGTAAGTAATTCGCATGCTGATGCAAAAAAGGCCGGTGACTTTGCGGGTTAAATATCCGGAAATTGTTTGCGATTCTGGATGTGTTGATATTGCTAAGGTGATTTTTTTCGCTGGTTCAACAGTTCGAATTTATTCTTATGGAAATTTATTATACCTTCTTTTCTCAGCTTGCTCAGCACGGCCGACATTGCGCTCCGGTCGACGGCCAGGTAATCGGCAAGACCCTGGCGGTCGAAAGGAATGCGAAAGCTGCTTTTCCCCGCTTTCTTCGCTTCATAGGACAGATAAGCCAGGAGTTTTTCGCGCGTGGTCCTTTTGGAAACCAATTCAATTTTCTGCGTAAGCGTTATATTTTTCAATGCGAGGATATTCAGCATGTTTTGAATAAGCTGCCTGTGGTAAATGCACGAATTTGCACATGGAGAAACAATCCTGCGGCAGTCGATAAAAAGCAGTTCGCTTTCCGCCGCTGCGATTATAGATACCGGCAGGGATTTATATTCGGCGAATGCAAAGGCTTCACCGAATAAGTTGCCTTTGCCTATTTGGGCAAGAATGTTTCTGTTCCCGTAGAAATCCTCCAAAACAACATGAACCTGCCCCGATAAAACAATGCCAAAACTGTTAATGCTGTTGCCGCTCATGAAAACGATATCGTTTTTTTCGTACCTGGCGAGTTTTGGCGCAAGGCATGCCAAAAGAGGCTGCAGCTCATGCTCTTTAATATCTTTAAATAATGGAACCGTTCTTAAAATTTCCGTATAATTTTTCATAAAAATCTCTTTTTGTTGTATTTACAACAGACTTGTTATTTCCAGTATATTAAACTTAAACCGTAGAATCAATAGCAAAATGCAAGAAAGAGGTGTAAAAAATGATTAGGAAAATAATAAAGATTGACGAGGATAAGTGCAATGGCTGCGGGCTGTGTGCGGAGGCCTGCCATGAAGGAGCCATAGGTATTGTGGATGGGAAAGCGAAACTATTGCGCGATGATTACTGCGACGGTTTGGGAGCCTGCCTCCCGGTTTGCCCGACCGGCGCGATAAGTTTTGAGATGCGTGAAGCTGCGGAGTATAACGAAGAGGCGGTCCGGGAAAATATGCTGAAAAAACAGGCTGCGGCAACCATTCCTTCAGGATGTCCGGGAAGAAACATTAAAACTATCCGCAGGGAAAGACAGGAGAGCACTCGCAGCGAAACGGCCGAAAATGTAAGCCAGCTTTCGCAGTGGCCTGTCCAGATTAAACTTGTTCCGGTCAACGCGCCGTATTTTACCGACGCAAACCTGTTAATTGCCGCTGATTGCGCGGCATATGCGCATGGCGATTTTCACAACAGGTTCATGAAAAACAGGGTAACGCTTATTGGCTGCCCTAAGCTTGATGATGTGGATTACAGCGAAAAGCTGACGGAAATCATTAAGAATAACAGCATAAAGAGCGTAACTGTCGTACGTATGGAAGTTCCATGCTGCGGAGGCATTGAAAACGCGGTTAAAAGGGCCCTGATAAACAGCGGCAAATTCATCCCGTGGCAGGTCGTAACAATTTCAACTGACGGGGAAATATTGGAAGGATAACTGCTGCCCGCCATTCCTGAGGTTAATTGTAAATGCCTTCGCATGATGCATTTAATTCCGGTTGCGCTCGGACCGCTTTTGTTGAACTGCTGCGCGGTAAAGGGAACATGCCTTGTTTCCGTTAACGAGCAGCGGTTCTTTTTTTAAACCGGTGTCCAGACAGCTGCGGTAATCCCGGGGCAGAGCAACACTGCTGTACTGCGGCTTGAAAAAAACAGCGGATTAAGTTAGTATAGAAGAAGGATTGTATTCGATGCAATGTTAAGCCCTGTGTAAACGGCAGCATATAAGGACATCATAAATGTATGCCGCCGGAGAAAAGACAGCAGGTGCTTTATCAGCTTATATACGGGAGGATTCACTGTGAAACGCGGAAAGTATTACATTACTACACCTATATATTATCCAAGCGGTAAGCTCCATATCGGGCATTCCTACACTACAGTAGCTGCGGACACTATGGCAAGATACAAAAGGCTCCAGGGCTATGATGTGATGTTTCTGACCGGAACGGACGAGCATGGCCAGAAAATACAGCGTGTCGCCGAACAGGAAGGTGTATCGCCGCAGGAATATGTCGATCGCATAGTTGCAGGAATAAAGGATCTATGGTCCCTGATGAAAATAACAAACGACAAGTTTATCCGTACCACCGATCCGAAGCATGTTGAGGCTGTCCAGAAGATATTTAAGAAACTGTATGATCAGGGTGATATATACAAAAGCGAGTATGAAGGCTGGTACTGTACGCCCTGCGAATCATTCTGGACCGAAACCCAGCTCGTTGACGGCAAATGTCCCGACTGCGGCAGGGAAGTGGAACTGACCAAAGAGGAAAGCTACTTTTTCCGTCTGTCAAAGTACCAGGACCGCCTGATACGGCATCTTGAAGAAAATCCTGATTTTATCCAGCCCGTTTCAAGAAAGAATGAAATGATAAACAACTTTATCAGGCCCGGGCTCGAAGATCTTTGTGTTTCAAGAACATCGTTCAAGTGGGGAATTCCCGTTACATTTGATGAAAAACATGTCGTTTACGTATGGATTGACGCTTTGTCAAATTATATAACGGCGCTCGGGTATCTTTCGGAAGACGATTCGGATTTTAAGCGCTACTGGCCTGCGGACGTGCATCTTGTCGGCAAGGAAATCGTCCGTTTTCACACTATTATCTGGCCCGCGATGCTTATGGCTCTCGGCCTTCCGCTCCCGAAACAGGTATACGGACACGGATGGCTTGTTCTTGAAGGCGGCAAAATGTCGAAGTCGAAAGGGAACGTTATAGATCCGGTAATACTTATTCAAAAGTACGGACTTGACGCGATTCGCTATTTCCTTTTAAGAGAGGTTCCTTTCGGGTCCGACGGCGTATTCTCGAATGAAGCGCTTATTCAAAGGATTAATTCCGATCTCGCGAATGACCTCGGCAATCTCGTAAGCAGGACAGTTGCGATGATTCAGAAATACTTCGATGGAACGCTGCCCGAAGAGAGACTGTCCGGTGAGCCCGACGATGACCTTATAAGTGTTGTTACAGGCACTCCGCGCAAGGTTGAAGAGCTTCTTGATCAGCTCCAGTTCAGCACTGCGCTTGGTGAGATATGGAAAGCCATTTCGCGGACAAACAAGTACATTGACGAGACAACGCCGTGGATTCTGGCAAGGGATGAAAGCAAAAAGCCGAGGCTTGCACAGGTTTTGTATAACCTTGCGGAAAGCATACGCATTATATCGATACTGATACAGCCATTCATGCCCGAAACCCCGTATAAAATATGGGAACAGTTAGGGGTCTGCGAGAACTGCCGGAGCTGGCAGAGCGCCTTCGAGTGGGGAAAATACCGCGGAACAAACCCGGTCCGCCCGGGCGATCCTATCTTCCCGAGGATTGACATCGAAAAGGAATTGGCCGAACTGGAAAAGATAAACGCGCCGGCGAGTGCGGCTAAAAATATCCCGGGAATTCTGCCGCAGGTAGGAATAGATGATTTCGCAAAGCTTGATTTAAGGGTTGCGCGCGTTATCGAATGTGAAAAGGTTGAAAAGTCTGAAAAGCTGCTGAAACTGAAACTTGATATAGGCATTGAGACGCGCCAGGTTGTCTCGGGTATCGCGAAATTCTACAAGCCCGAGGATTTAGTCGGGAAAAACGTAATACTCGTGGCCAATTTAAAGCCCGCTAAGCTAATGGGTATAGAATCACAGGGAATGATACTTGCTGCCGTTTACGGAAAAGATGAAAAACTCGTTTTAGCGACAGTAGATGCGGATATACCTACAGGCAGCCGTATTTCATAGGATGACAGCTTTTAAAGGCCGTAGAAAAACGGAACGCACGGGTAATTTCCTGTGCGGTTCGTAAAAAGATGGGGGAAATATGCTGATTGATTCCCACGCGCATTACGATGATAAGCAATTTGACATTGACAGGGACATGGTAATGAAAAAAATTGAAAGCCAGGGAGTTGCAGCTGTTGTGAACCCTTCGGAAAACCTGGCTTCAATGCGCAAAGTTTTGGAAATGTCCGAAGCATACGGTTTTCTATATGCCGCGCTCGGTTTTCATCCGCATAATGCTGCTGAATTTTCAATCGAATTTCTTGATACCATCCGTGAAATGTCTAAATCGGGAAAAGTTGTTGCAATTGGCGAGGTCGGATTGGATTATTATTATGATTTTTCCCCGAGGGAAGCCCAAAAAAAATGTTTTGCCGCTCACATCTCCGTTGCGAAGGAATTAAAGCTTCCATTGATAATTCACGACAGGGATGCGCATAAGGATGTAATTGATATAATTAAAGCTGAAAACGCCGGTTCTGCAGGCGGCGTCTTTCACTGCTTTCCCGGTAGTGTAGAAATGGCCAGGGAAGTTTTGGACGCCGGTTTTTATATAGCTTTAGGTGGTGCTGTTACATTTAAAAACGCAAAAAGACCTGTTGAAGTGGCAAAATATGTACCTATAGACAGGCTTCTTGTTGAAACGGACAGTCCGTATATGGCTCCGGTCCCATACAGGGGGAAGCGTAACGACTCGGGTTACCTTCCGGTTATTATTGAAAAAATCGCGGAAATAAGAGATATGGAATATGAACAGGTAGCGCGGGCGACAGCGGAAAATGCCTGCAGGCTCTTTAATCTTCGCCTCTCTTGTCAGGAGGGATAGGTTATGAAACGTTTTGTTGTAATTGTTACTTCACTGCTGATTATCTTTGTCTTTATTGCATTGAATTATCTTTTGTGGGACAGGGAAAGCCTTGTTACGCTGCGGGAATCCAACCAGGCAAGCATTGACGCCCTCAGCCGCATCAACATGACCCTTAACGAAGATAAGAGCAGGTTGGAAAAGCAAATTGATGAGCTCAATAACCAGATAAGGGACGGAAACGAGAAGATAGAACAGCTTGAAGCCCAGATACAGTCTTTGCAAAGTGAACTTGACGATAAGCTGCAGTTCATTTCAGTATTAAAAACGCGGATAGACCACGAACCTATCCGAAGCACGACAATGGCGTGGATACATAATATTGCTGAAAAAAACTACCCTGTTGCCTTCCTGAAAAGTGAATCGGATTGCAGGTTTTGGGGTAATGTATGGTCGCTTAAAAGTTTTTCGGATTACTTTGATGCAAATATAGCGTCTATCGAACCCGTTTATGAGGGAGAAGAGCAGAAACAGCCCGTCATCGAGATAAAATCGTCCGATACGCCGGATTGGGAAATGCAGGTTTTGGTCCATGTGAATGTCGAACTGACGGAAAACGCGAACCAGGAGTATTTAAAGCAGGGACAAAATGTGCTGCGTTTTTTATATACATACAGTACGCGTATTGATCAATGGCTTATTACATCGGTTTCAACCGTAGAAACCGAACCGGACGAAACGGAAGCAAACGACTCGGGCGAAACAGCAACAGAAAGTGTAAAGTCTTCTGCCGCGCAGTGACAAAATCTTTATGAATTGTCATTCTCTATATAATATGAAAGCAATTCTTCGATCGAAATCATGCCGACAAGCTTGTCATTATCCATAACGGGCATCGCTATGATATGATTGTCCAGGATTTTTCTCGCAGCTTCTTTTATACCGGTTTCCGGGCTGACTGTTAACACTTTTTTTGACATTACCCAATCGACAGGGCATGAATCGTAATGACCGGGCTGTATCATGAAGCGGAATATATCCGCTTTGACGACAATGCCGGTCAATAGTCCGCTGCTGTCCACAACGGGCAAGCTGTTTACTTTCGATTCGCGCATTATATCAAGAACTTTTTCAATCAGATCATCTTCTTTGACCGATATAAAATCTTTTTTCATTATATCCTTAATTTTCATCTTACTGCTCTCCAAATTATTCATACTTGGCATCTACCTATTATTTACCAACATCAAAGGTGTTGTAACACCGAACATGCCGCTCGTCGTTACCGAAAGCACCCGAGCCGGAGCCGCGTACTCACCGGAATGCGGCAGCAATGCCTCGACCCGTTAGCCACCCGCTTCGATAATGTGTTATTCCCGCGGGTCCTGGCTCGGGTGTTTCGTTTCCTTGTGCGACAAAGCACATACGGACATCACGCTTCTGTTAATATACTGTTTTCACACAGAGGTCTCCATATTCCGGGTCGCTCATTATCACGCTCCACAGCTGCTTGTAGGCAGCAGGACGTTGGAGTTTGTCGCCCATCGTCACCGAAAGCACCCAAGCCACCCGCTGGGTTATTGCGTTATTTCCGCGGGTCCTTAATAAAAACAGTTTTTTAATGGCAGCCCTTATGGTATAATTTATTATGTCAATAACCGGAACATATTCTCTGTTGTTGGTTTGGCATCTCTTCTTCTCTATTGGGTTATGTTTGCCCGAATATTTATACAAAAGACGGGGGTACTTATGAAAAAGTCACTGATGTTACTTATTCTGACAGCGGTTATGATCCTTTTCTCAATTACAGCCGCCGCTTCACCGTGGGAGCCTTATGAACATTACATACCTGCGGAAATGCTCGTTTCAAAAAGACATCTAAGGGGGATGTGGATATCCACCGTGCTTAACCTGGACTGGCCTTCAAAGGAAACGAGGGATATTAAAGACACGGGTGAACGTGTGCAAAAGAGCAAGGAAGAACTGATATCGCTGCTTGATATGGCCGCCTCGCTGAACATTAACGCGATATTTTTCCAGGTAAGCCCTGAAGGAGATGCCCTTTATAAATCCGAACTCGTTCCATGGTCTCGGTATTTGACAGGTACGTTCGGGAAAGATCCCGGTTTTGATCCGCTTGAATTTATTATAGAACAGGCCCACAAGAGGAATATTGAACTGCACGCATGGGTTAATCCGTACCGTGTGTCAATGTACACCGACAAGGATACAACCGCATCGTTGAATATACCGAAAAGTGTGTATAAGGAGCATCCTGAATGGATAAGAAAAGCGATGAACAGGTACGTCATCGATCCCGGGGTCCCCGAAGCGCGGAAATGGGTTATCGACAGGGTAATGGAAATAGTTGAAAAGTATGATATTGACGGTATTCATTTTGACGATTATTTTTACTACGAGCGGACCTTCGGGGAACTTGACGACAAACAGACATACATAAAATATAACCCGGACGGGTTTTCAGATATTAAAGACTGGAGAAGGAATAATACATATCTGCTAATTAAGGAGCTCTCGGAGAAAATCCGCGAGTCTAAAAGCTGGGTGAAATTCGGAATCAGCCCGATGGGAATATGGGCTAACAAGAAAGACGGATATCCTGACGGATCGAACACTTCTTCGGGCTTTACAAATTACGACAGTGCTTTCGCGGATACGAAGAGGTGGGTTGAAGAAGAGCTTATCGATTATATTGCGCCGCAGGTGTATTTTACATTTGCTAACCGGAACGCGCCATACGGCGAGCTTACTTCATGGTGGGCCGATGTTGTGAAAGGCAAAAACGTACAACTGTATATCGGGCAGGCACTGTATAAAATAAACGACGACAGTGATCAGTATTTTAAAGGCAGCAATGCTCTTAAGGAGTTTTCGAACCAGTTAAAATACAATGTCGCCCAGCCGCGGATTATGGGAAGCATTCTTTTCAGGGCAAAGAATTTTACCGATTCGGGAAAACAGCAGGTTGTTACAGCGATTAAAAACGACCTTTGGTCAACAAAGGCGCTGGTTCCCGTTATGCCGTGGAAAGGCGGCAGGGCTCCGGATATGCCCGGATGGGGAAAGATTGAAGCTGTTCCCGAAGGCATAAAACTGACATGGGGAGACAATGATCCGGATACCTGTTATTATGCCATATACCGTTTCGGCAGGGATGAAGCGATAATGCACAACTCAAACATTATCGCTGAAAACCTCGTAGCCCTGATAAGAAAAGAACAGGGACAAACCACCGAGTATATCGACAGGAAAGTAAAAGATCCGGAAAAGGTAAAATATATGGTAACCGCGCTCGACCGCTTGCATAACGAGAGCGAAGGCCGCATTATAACCTACGGCCAGTCGGCGTATTTCCAGGATGTCGGTCCGGATTTTTACTGGGCGGCGGAAGCAATTGATGAATTGTATGAAAGGAAAATAATTCTTGGAAACGGAAACGGTTTATTCTTCCCGTCGGAAAACACAAAGCGCAAGGATTTCATAGTTATGGTTGTCAGAGCCTTCGGCCTTGATGCCGAATGGGAGACGAATTATATTGATGTTCCCGGTGACGCTTATTACCGCAATGAGGCCGGGATAGCCAGAAAGCTCGGATTGATTCCCGGAATCGGCGAGTATTTTTATCCGGAAGAAAATATTGTCCGTGAAGAAATGTTCGTTATATTATTAAGGACAATAGCCGTATCGGGATATAAATTCGAGCTCACGAGCGAGAGCATATTAAGGCAGTACAGGGACGAAGGCGAAATAAGCGCGTATGCGAGAGCGGCGGTCGCTTCAATGATAAAGTCCGGTTATATTGAGGGAAGCAGTGGATATATCAGGCCGAAGGGATTTGCGACAAGAGCCGAAATTGCAGCTATTCTGCACAGGATATTAGATTTGAACGATTGATCCTTCTTTTACTGTATATGTCGGCGCTACGGCTTCTTCGCTGAGCTCGAGCGTTTTATTCTGTATTACTATTTTAACCTTCGGATATATTCGCCTTTTTACTATTACAGCGCCTTCGCCGGGTGTGCGGAGATAATTCATAATACTGAGCCTTTCCTGCTCAAGGTTTCTGATTCCGTCCTGGACAGCACGCAAAGACTGGAGAGTCCTTTGGATCAACGGGCTTTCCGTTTTTGAATCTTCTTCTTTTAATTTATCGAGCATAAGCTTTAAATTTATATGTTCTTTTTTGCTTTCATCTATCATGTTTTTAAGCTCCTCAAGCCTTGACTGCATCTCGCTGCGGTTAAAGCCGTGAACTATTATTGTGGTTCTCGTTTCCATGCGATTTCCGATATCTGCGCATTCCACGCGTATGTCAGCTTCAACAAGTCCTCCCACTATCTGTCCGCGCGGGGAATCGACTATAACCTGCTTTGCTTTGATGTTTGAATTTCTTATATAAAAACCGACATAAACACTGCCTCCGCATATTACATCAACATCGGCGAGGTATTTTACATACAGGTTTTTTTTGCATATAATTTTTGCCCGGTTTTGACCGGCTATACCCCCTCTTATATAAATGCTGCCTTCGGTGCTTTCAATTGTGTCGACGGCGCCGATCCCGTATTCACCCATTATTTCTATGTCTTTTTTTGCTTTTACGGTAAAGTTATCTTCAATTCCGCCCTTTATTGTAACATAGCCGCTGAAATCGATATTGCCCGTATTAAAGTCTATGTCGCCTTTGATCTCCAAAACGTCATAAACCGCGATAGTATCCCCCACATAATGTACTGCACCCGTTTTAAGCGAGTACAGCACGTCTTTGCCTTCTTCGCGAACCATTTCGACCGAATTCCGGTCATACCTCAAAGGCAGGTACTGGCCATCGGCGGCCTTAATCTCAGTGCCGAACACGCTTTTGCCCGGAATGCCGGGAGTGGGATGCGTCCGTTCTCCAAGCCAGTCACCGGCCTTAACCTGGTGTATCAGATCCAAATCATAAAAATTGACGCTTCCATCTTCAATAATGCGCGGTTTCGGTTCGGTTACCTCGTACATTTTTACAATCGAATCCTTGCCGTTTACGGGCGGGATTCCGCGGGCGATTAAAATCGGTTTTCCGGGCTCAAGCTCCCCGCGCAGGTTTTCAAGGGTAACGCCGAAATTGACTCCTGCTTTTTTCAGAGCTTCCAGCACTTCAATAACCAGGTTTCTCCTGTTATCAATCGATAATTCTTCGGGAGGCAGATTCAGGGTTATTTTTGCTTCAAGACCATTATCGAAAATATCGACGGCTATGCGCTCTTTCCCGATACCGAACCGTACGGGCCCATAAGGAGCGTTTTTCAATGCGCTGACTACGGCGGAATAATCCGTAACGTTAATATACGGGAACTGTTCCAAAAGAGCGTTAAAATACAGAGGGGTTCTCCCTTTGGCAAAGGTTTCGATATAATAACCATCGGTTCTTTTTATTATGGCTAATGTTTGATCGCGGAAAATCACTTCATTCACGAAATCACCCCCCCCCGACGCATTCAGTTGAAATGCTTCGGTCCTCAAGAATACGTCCCTGTTTTAATAATAATATACAAACAATAAGCAGTATCCAAGCATATTAATTTTAATCAGGGGAATATTTTCCGGTTATTCGGCAAAGAAGGGCTATAAATGTAAGGGGAACACACGTTGATGTGTGTTCCCCTTACTATTGCCAGTTATGTTGTTTACAGCGCGTTTGTTATAACGCGGCAATCAGTATTATATTAAGCTATTCGCTTATTTTAATTGTTGTGCTTTTGCCAACCAGGATGCTGTCCTTAACGAGTGTTCCCTGCATAATGGTTCCGTCCGCAGTGAATGTTCCGGGGCTTACGACACGCGCGTAATAGACAAGGGCGTCCTTGTTTTTCGCGTCACGGTATACGTTAAACGTGACCTTCTGCCCGTCTACGTTCCTGAACCACCATATCAGTTCCTTATCCGGCCGTTCGGCAATCTGATATGTGCTTTCAATAGGCTTTAACCCGGAAGGAGCAAAATCGGTAATCTCATAGAACGTGTCTATAGCCGCAGGTAAAGCGTCCCATTCCAGTACGACCTTTACAATATCGTCCTGTTTGAATTCGGTAGTTTCTTTTCCCGTCGCATAGCTGTAATAAGTGCGTTTGATTTTCAGGTTTTTATCCTGTTCCGCGATGTTTACGAGCGGGGCATTGTATACCGATACAACAGCAGCTTCCCCGGAAACTTCCGTTATATTGAATTCGGACAGTTTTACTGACGGTATTGTAACGGAAACGGAACCTCCGCCGCTTATCTTTTCGGTATAAGTATTTCCGTCATATTCATACGTAAATTCGACGTCCGTGTCCGGAAGTTTTTCATATTCTTCAATCACATACATAAGTTTTTCGGCGCTGACCAAAACTTTTCGGGAATAGTTCGACACAATGTAATTGAACAAACCTTCCTTATCGGGCAGGTCGAGCCTCGACGCAAGAACCGCGGCAAGAGCGGTATCCTTCAGTATTTCATCGGTATCGTACGAGTTCAGAACGCGGATATAGGGGCTCTTCCTCTCCAGGACGGGCGCTACCTTTTCACTGTAAATCTTTTCTGCGGTATGTGACTCGCCAAGTGCTTCATATGCGAGCGCAAGGTACATGTAATCCCTTAGTGACAGGTTTTGAACGTCAAGAGCGTTATTTAAATCGATTAAAACAGGTTCGGCCATTTCTGCAAGCCCATACAGTGCGGGTGCGTTTATTCTCCCGGGTTCGTTAAATATAAGCGTATAGAAGTACTGCCTGAGCCTCTGCGCTCCCGCTTCGTTCCTGAGCAGCGGAGACAGCAGCGCGGACAGTTCCGGATCGCTTTCGGAATACGGGAGGATTCCATATCCGCCGTCCGGTTTCTGGTATTGAGACAGGTCAATTTCTATCGTTCTGCCGCTTTTCCTGTCCGGAGCTATCTTATCGAGAAGCTGTTCCGCCGTGTATGCCGTGTATTTTTGATCAAGCCTGCTTCCATAGTGCATCAGTCCGTATAACACGGGTATAAACCTTCCTCTGCCCCTGTCGGTAAAAATAAGGGTTGTGAGTCCGTCTTTCCCGCCGGCGATCTGCATATTCGGCTTCAGTATTTCAGTTACGGCCTCTTCAATTTCATGGTACGTATCGGTTACGTATATTGTCCTTCTGATTCCGTCGGATAATCCGCTTTCGGTGATCGCTTTTATTTCAATATCATAAATCCCTTCTTCAAGTTTCCATAAAGGAATATTTACACGCTCAAATGCATTTCCGGTCGCTGTGCCGACATAATACGGAACCTGCGGGCTTGTGACCTGCCAGCTTATCTTTTCTCCCTCTTTCAGACTGCTGCCATAACCTGTCACGCCGATATACGGGAAGTCGCCGCTTAAATAAGTCGTGTTAAGGCTGTCGTTGATAAAGAACGGCAGCGTGACCTTCAGGTCTGATTCACCGGTACCGCCGTAAAGGTCGGGAGAGATCGCGGCAGCGTATAGATGCCATGACGTAACATTATCGGGAAGCTTAAAGGAAACAGTGCCCGTGCCGTCTTCCGCGAGGTCGATTACACGGAATAACGCCGTATCCTTGAACTCGGTCCTTACGTCAATAATGCCGAAGCCTGTGCCATTGAGCATTCCCTCACTCTTTGCCGTATCCATCATGACTGCCGACGGAGCCCGTGCTAATTCGGGCGCCATACCGCCCACTGCCATTTCGGCAGTTTTCGAGTATATTTCGTCGATACCTGAAAAGCCTGTATCATGGGATGAGCCGGAATACGAAATGCCGCTTCCAAGCCATTGATAGAGTGTATTAAGAACATCAACGCTGTAATACGAAATCTGAAGCATCGCTTCGTCTATCATCGCAAGGTTCAGACGTGCCGCAACGGGTCTTCCTTTTTCGTCTTTTGCGGTAATTTTCAGGTTAACGGTATCACCGGGACGGTAGGATTCACTGTCGGCTTCAATGCTTAAATCTATTTTCATCTGATCGCTGTCATACCTTATGTTTGTCGTTCCCGTGCCAAAATAATTTTTTCCGTTAAAAAATACCGCGCCCACGTAAAAGTTGGGTACCATATTTCTGGTAAAGCGTGTTTTGTATTCGGGACTGTTTTGAACAGCGTATTTTGTTATACCTTTATGAGCCTCAATAAAGAGGATCCTGACGTCCGAAACCGGTTCGTCGTGGTTTTTAAGCGTAACGGCAACTTCGTCCCCGACCCGGTATTTGTCCTTATCGGCTTCGAGGTGATACCAGTCGTATTTTTCTTCATCAATTTCCATGTTCACTCTGTTTGATAAATATACATCCCGGGTCATTGTCCTGCCGCTGTTGTCTTCCCAGACAAGCTCTGCCTCGTACCAGCCGTTGTTCGGGTTTTCAAGAGTGAAAGACTTAATCGCGGTTCCGTCTTCTCCCGTCGTGAATGAAAAACTTGTTATTTTTTTCTTTCTTTCTTCATATCGGTAGACTTTTCTTACCACCTTGTTTATATAGTCGTATTCCTCTCCGTCGTAAATTTTTTCGTAATAGTGGTAATAAACCGTCCCGTCGATCTTCTTGTTTTTTACCGGATCGCCGATATAATCCGAATAATAAATGAATTCATCCGATTCCGGGTTATTAAGCCTGTCGAGGACAATTTCGTTTATTGCGGCTTTAAGGGTTATCTCTCCGGGCTTTTCGGAATAGCTCTGAAAAGACGCGTGTATATCATTTACAAAAACGCGTACATATTCACTGCCGCTTATCATACCGCTTTCAGGGAGAGACGCGTTCGCGGTAAGCCAGATGCTGTACTCGCCCTGGGCTTTGGTATTATCGGTTTTAACCGTGTAAGGGATGCTCAGTTTTCCGTCCGGTCCTGTCTTTACCGTTTCATATATCTCATCGAACGGGTACCCGTTAATGCTGTATGAAATATCAAGCGACGGAAGCGGCGTACCGTCAAAGAACGCGGGAGTTATCGTAAAGTTTACCGTTTCTCCGAGGAATACCGCGTTTTTGTCCTTTTCGACGGTCATTTTGTATGCCGGTTTCACATAGTTTTCAACACTGATATAATGGCTGTTGACTATCTCGCCGTCAACCTTTATCGATATTCTGTACCCTCCCGGGGAAAGCTTCGGAAGCAGGAAACTGCCTTCAAAGAATCCGTTGTCTGTGGTAATGCTCATCGAAACGAGCGGCTTTTCAATAGAGGGCAGGAAATATCCCAAAATGCTTGCTCTTGCGATACCCCAGTATCCGCCTTCGGCAATTTCTACGGTAACTTTTTCAGGAGAAGTTCCGTCACTGCGGTTTTTCAGGTAGCCCCAGAATTGAACAAGGTCATCCGGTTTGTAAAGACTCCTGTCGGTCTGAAAATACCTCCAGTAATTCTCCTGCGCATGATCCGTATAGCGGTAAATTTGATAACTGTTTATCGCGTGTACAAGCTCCCCATTTTTGCTTTTTATATGGTAATACTTAAGTTCATAATCATCCTGATTATCTTCTTCCTTTATTGCCGTATCAAATACCGCGAGTCCGCCGTAGTTTGTCTTGTATGTTTTTCCTTCCGGGCTTAACAGGACATCGGCGCCGACGACCGGTTTACCGTCTTTTAAGCTGTTTACCCACATAATTGTCAGTGTTCGGCTTTCAGTGATGTAAGCCGTCAGATCGGTGGACTGTACGAGTATTTGAGCCGTAATGCCGTCATATGTGCTTTCTACAAGATAGAAACCTGACGGCAGGGGTTCCGGAACGGATAAATACCTGTCCTGCCACTGTCTTAGATCGAAGGTCTGCTCAAAGGACGAAACTTCATCAAGACCTTCTGACGAAAGAATTTTCTTCTGGTTTATGCTGTATGCCCAGTACGGCTGCTCAAATTTAAGCTTCATTGCCTCAATAAAGTCGTCGGTGTTTTTATATCTGTATATCTTTGTGTTAACCACAGCTTTATCCTGATTGCCTGCGGAATATATGTACAGCGGAATCAACGGAGCTTCACTTGTTGAAAACTCCATAAGAACATCCGTAAAGTACAGGCTGTTCCAGGTTTTTGTACCGGTCGCCTGTCCGGGTTCCGTTTCGAAAGCGAACACGTAATCTTCGGCAAGTTTCATATCCGTGCCGTTAAGGGGCAATCCCTTTTTAATCGTCACGGTATATATTGTGGCCGGTTCGAGTTTTTTCGGAATAAATACTGCAGTATATCCGCTTGTTTCAAACCGTCCTTCGACTTTCGGCGATATTTCGAAATACTTCTCGGGATTTGCAAAGCCGGTATGGCTGAAATATATCTCTATTCCGCTGTTAACGGGAACATAGCTTGACTGGTGGGCGGGAAGCGTGCCTAAAACCGTGAAGTTCCGCCTTGTCTGAAATACCCATGAAACGGTTTCATTTTCCGGCGTGGTAAGAACAAACCTGACGAGGCTGTTCGGTTCGAATTCCTTTTCCGGAGTAATAAGAAATTCGTTCTTACTGTTTTCTGTGATTTTTATCGGATTATCCCCAATTAAACTGATCATCCCGTTTATCTGATCAACGGTATAACCGTTCTGTGTTTTCAGGATAAAAGCCGTATCTGTGTATATGCCTGTCGCATCAAAGCCGACAGGGGCAAGAAGAAAGCCGTTCCGGTATTCTTCGGCGTAAACGGGTGTGGACGGGTTTGCAGCCCAGAATACCGCGGTGGCTAACAATACTGCCAATGCTACTGCGATTGTTTTTTTCATCGTAATTTACCCCCTTTGATAGGCTGCCGGCCTGATTAAGATTTCATGCCGGCGCGGTTTTTGTGTGCCGCATTTTGTTTGACGGCGCTTCAGTTCAATAAGTTCCATAATGAATTTTAAGCCTGTTGTGAAGATTTATGCTCATCGGTTGTACGAACAGCACAAAAAAGTTTGTTAAATAGTTCACAATATTTCCGCTTTTTCTATGGACATTATTTCTTCATAGTGAT
>JAAYXD010000222.1 GCA_012516065.1 Clostridiaceae bacterium | reverse complement strand
TAATTATTTCTTCAAGGCTTGCACATTTCTTTTTTTCGTGCTATTTTACACTTAGTCGTTTCCATTTGTAGGCCTTTTTCTTTTTTTGCCTACCAAAGGTCTTTCAGGTCTCATTTCTTTCATACTTAGTTAACAGAGCCGTTTTATCCTTTTCATGTATACAATTAAAGGAACAAAGGCTGCCATTGCATAGACAGGCATCAGTTTAATATTTAGTCTTTTTTTCCTTGCTTTCGTTTTTTTCGCCATTTGATATGCACCTGACAAAAAATTATATTTTATTTTATATAATACCATAAATATGTATAGTCTTTAAATATAAAAAAACCGCCCCACAAAAGCGGGGCGGTTCTGATCAGACAGTTTTAACTAGTTCCTGACTCTAGCGAATTTTGTAATCGCGTTGTCATTCTTGTCTACGATATAAGCAGGACTGTCAACTGACTGGATTGAGTAGTCTTTCAAATTGTTTACGTTGAGTATAGTAACTATCAACTGATCACCGCTGACAGAAACCGTATACTTATCGGCCTTCAGCTGTTTTCCATCTTTGTCTCTAATAATCAGGTCAAACTTATAATATTCGTAATTAGCACCGTCAGTATTAGTCTTCAGTTCTTCGCTGAACGTAATTGTAATAGTGCTGTCGGTTGTACCGTTCGCGAATACGATATCAGGTTTCTCGTATGCGTTTTCGGCTACTGTAGGAGCAATCTTATCGTCTATTGCTTTTTTGTCACCGTTCTTAATTTTTGCTCCATATGCGTCTTCCGATGCATCGCTTATTACGTGTACATACAAGTCACCGCTATCGTACTCGGGATCAAGATCTTCGCTCAGCGTGAAGGTTACAACGGTCTTGCCATCGTCAAGGCCTACTTCAACCGCTCCAATACCAACTTTCTGGGACGCAACATACGTCGAGCCGGTTGTAATTGCAAGATCTTCTACCTCAAACTTATCAAGCTTACCATCAAATTTTACTTTGACAGTATCGAGCGCGGTTGCTTCTGCAGATGCAATTCCGATTTCATCGCTAAGATCAATGTCTATCGGGTCAGTATAAAGGGCTTCCATCTTATTGCCTGCTGCGTCAGCCACGCGTGCGATAACAAGCTTATCGGTAGCAGTATTAATGTTCAGATAGTCATCCTTGGCCGGATCATCAACGTCATCATCTGAAGGAATGGTAATTTCAACAGATTTTCCATCTTCAGATATTTCAATTTTTACACCGTCTATGTCTTCAAGTCTGTAATCGGTGGATCCTCTTCTAATAACGTATTTTTCAACATCGAGTACTGAATATTTGCCTTCGGTTGCCATCTTGTCAAAGAAATCAACCTTCAGCATCTGACCTTCTTCACCCGGATTGTAAACAGTCACTTTAAATTCACCAGGATCCGGAGCCGTCTTGTCGCCGACGGTGAACGGTACCGTAACTTTGGCTATCTTATTGCCGGCCTTGTCTTTGACGTTCTCAATAACGATTGAGTAATCGCCAGCCAGTTTATCAACGAAGGTAATTGTTACTTTCTTGCCGCTGAGGGTAACATCGGAGATAATATCCTTGATTTCATCGCCCTCATCATCAAGAATCGTATAGTTGTCTTCTTCTTCTGCCGTATCGGCGTCGAGATTTTCCGTAAATGTGATTTCAATCTCGTCTTCTGCCTTAACTTTTATCTCGTCGACTTCAGGCGGGATTTCGTCAACCGCTACTTCGATCTGAACCATTTGCTGATCATTTTCGTTATCCCACAAATCATTTACTGCCTTAGCCAAAACATATACGTAAGCCGTTCCCTGAGGCAGCGGGTTGTTTGTGAATTTCAGTGTCATCTTGTTGCCATCGATATCCGATGCTGTCAGGTTAGCATCTATCGTGTTCTTGTAGTTCGTATGATAGAAGTTAGCTTTAGCACCGTCTTTAACTTCGATGTCTTCATTCCATATAAGAGTTACTTCATCCTGGGAAGCTTTTTCATAACCGATTACTACAGGTTTCTCTTCATCCGGAACAACATCGAGAGTGAACGCATCGGCAACAACGCCAAATCCTGCAAAGTCTTTAACATCGCTCTTTACTTTGAAGGTTATCTGTCCCTCAGGAAGTTTTGCATACATTTCAACCAAAACTTCAGTATTATTCTTCTGAGGAACTGCCTGTTTTACATAAAGAGTTTTGGAGCTCTTTACTTCATAGTTACCCCTTACTGTTAATGTTGCCGGATCCATCGGTTCTGAGAATACGACCTTGACTGTGTCATTACCAACAACTTTTACTTCCTCTATTGAAGGAATGATCATATCAAGGAATTCGATATCCTTAATGGTATAATCGGTAGCTATTTCGGTGCCGGCTGTATCTTTAACATCATTAATAACCAGATCAACCTTGCTCTGTTGAGCCTGTTTGCTATCAAGTGTTAATACAACGGTAACACCGTCTTCCTGAAGCTCTGCAGATACGATATCTACATCATCAATTTCATAGTTGTCCAGATCTTCCGCAGAATCCTTATCTACTTCCTGGCTGTATACTACGTATATCTGAATAAGATTGTCGGTACTTGCCGTAGCAGTCAGTACAGCAGGTGTAGGTGTAGGAGTAGCTGTTGGTGTAAAGTATCCGGCTTCTGCCATAGCATCCGCATCAACAACACCGGCTTCAACCAGTGCCTGCCCCAGTGTGATTCCTGCAGCAGTTATTCCGTGCATTGATTTTGCCAGTATGCCTACAGCACTGTCTCTGTTAATCGGGTTCATTGTTCCGAATTTAACAGCTTCACCGGCAGAAAGCATACCTATTTCGGCAGCTTTGTCAAGAAAATCGTCCCAACCTACATTGGTGTAACCCATTGCATACAGCATAAAGCCGATGAATTCCCTACCGCTGAGATCAAGCTTCGCACCAAACTTAATGTTCGGGGCAACGGAAGCGTCAATACCTTTGGTAAGACCGTTCTTTACGGCATATGCTACGTAAGGTCTTGCCCAATCAGCAATGTCACTGGCATCAACGACTTTTGCAAGCTGTTCGTTGACTTCTGCGTCAGACATTGCCAAAACTTCTTCCTCAAGACCCATTGCACGGATCATCAGAGCCAAACCGGTTTCCCTGATCAGCGTAGCATCGAGATCAGGCTGGTATGAAGACCCTGAGGTTCCTTTAAACAGGCCGAGTTTGTAAAGCTTTTGGGCATCATCATCATAATCAGCCGCAAGCGCAGGAACCATGATTGATGCAATCATAGCAACCGTCATGATTACCGCTAAAAGCTTTTTAAGACTTCTCATGTTTAAAATCCTCCCTTTTGAAATTTATGGAAGCAGACGATTGATTTTGCAAAGCAGGGTTATCCTGCTTCCTTTAAATAACCCGCTTTGTTTGCTCTATAAATTCAAGATAAACGTGGCCGTTTATCATGAATTTCAAAGTAATTATATCATTGAGGAATAGGGGCGTCAACAACGCCTGTATATGTGTAAACAAATTGTAACTTTATAACAATGTACCGTAATATTCAGTAATACCAGGCATTTTAGACACAATGCGCCTGCGTTTTGACGTTAAACAGCGCTGCTTTGTTCCGCTCCGGACAGGCTTTCGTCTTTCCAATATCAGGCTCCGTCCGGTATCGTCGCTTTACCTGGGCTTACAACCCGTTTCCCGTAAAGGGATAACCTCTATAATTATCGGCTGTTGCAATAAAATAGTTTATCATAAATAAGATAAATTTGGAAGTACTTTAAAATATTCCGCCAGTAGTTCCAATACTTTCCCGGCCGACGATATCCGCATTATTTCGGTTCTCGTACGCGATGCGCCGGGCATCCCCTTTATATACCACGCGATGTGTTTTCGCATTTCATTTACCGCGGTCTTTTCGCCTTTTACCGCAATCATCATTTCAAGGTGTTCCTTAATGATGCGGTATTTTTCGTCATAGGCCGGCTCGGGTGTTTGTACCCCGTTATATATATATTGGACAATTTTTTGAAATATCCAGGGATTTCCCAGCGCGCCCCTGCCCACCATAACCGCGTCGCATCCGGTTTGTTCAAACATATCGGCCGCATCTTCCGGGGTGCGGATATCGCCGTTTCCGATTACGGGAATAGATACCGACCGCTTTACCCGGGCAATAATGTCCCAATCAGCTTTCCCGGAATACAACTGCTCTCTTGTCCTTCCGTGAACGGTAACCGCCGCGGCTCCCGATTCTTCGGCCATCTTTGCGAATTCCACAGCGTTAACGCGGTCAAAGCCTTTTCTGAACTTTACTGTAACAGGCTTTTTCGACGCTTTTACAACGGCTTTTATTATTTCCGATGCAAGTTTTTCATCCCGCATAAGCGCGCAGCCTTCGCCGTTTTTTACTATTTTCGGCGCGGGGCAGCCCATGTTTATGTCTATCAGCGCAATATCGCCGCGTTCGTTGAAAACCCGCGCGGCCTCCGCCATAATATCAGGCTCGGAGCCGAATATCTGAACGGCGCACGGCGCTTCGTCAGGATGTGTCATTGTGAGGCGGCCTGTTTTTTTGTCGTTATGGTACATGCCTTTCGCGCTTACCATTTCGGTATACGTCAACCCGGCGCCGAACCTGGCGCAAAGGCAACGGAAAGGCATGTCTGTAATGCCGGCCATTGGGGCCAGGAATATGTTGTTTTTCGGGGTAAATGAACCGATTTTAAGATTTGATTTTTTATTTTTCTTCGAAAAAAGTATTCCCTGTTCACCGCTCATCCATTGCTCTCCTTTTCAGCTATTAAACCAATAAGCTGTTTTTTGAGCTTATCAAGATCAGCAGTGATTATCTCCCAAATAAGTTTTAGATTTATCCCTTCATAATCATGAATTATTCTATTTCTTAAACCTCTTATTTTGTTCCAGGGTATATCAGCATGCATATTAATAAATTCTGCACTTAATTTATTTACCAATTCACCAATCTGGCTTAGGTTGAATACACATGCCTCAACCATCATCTTATTATTTTCAAAACTTTTATAATCAGTATCTTGAACATATCTCATTATTTTTTCAATATGTTCAAGCATCCTATATATCAATTTACGGTCTTTCATACAGTATTATCCCCTGATTTCTTATTTCATTAACAATAGGAGAATCCGGATTAATATGTGTTTTTTCAAACAGGTCGACTTCCCTTCCCAGTGCACATACCAATTCTTCAAGTAATCCGACAAAATCCAGACCACGAAGCTTGCCATCCGAGTCAATGAATAAATCAATATCGCTGTTATTATCGGATGCTCTTTTTGCATACGATCCAAAAAGTACAGCTTTTTTGACAGGATAAGATTGAAAAATTGGAGCAATCTTACGTTTTATCTCTTCAACAGTCATAACTGTGTTTGCCACTATTTTCACCTCCACCTGCCTTTGTATATTTCCCTCCGATTACAGTATATTACATTTTCAATTTTTCAGCAATTCACGTTTGTTGTTGGTTTTTCAGGAATCCTTACGCCCCTGAATGCTTTCTTCCCGCGGGCCGCATTCTTCCGAAATAATATACCTGGGGCGGGCTTTAACTTCGTTATATATCCTCGCTATATACGTTCCTATAAGGCCGAGGCTTATCATAAGACAGCTTCCCGTTATAAGAATAAGCAGGATAACGGTTGTGAATCCGTCCACAGCAAGGCCGCGGAACTTCATTACAAGCGTCTGTATTCCAAGAATGAACGAGCCTATCAAAAACAGAATCCCGATAAATGTCACAAACTGAAGCGGCAGCGATGAAAACGACGCAAGAGCGGTCACCGCAAGCCTGAAAAGCTTTACGCGGGACCATCCGCTTTTTCCGTATTCCCTGTTTTGAACCTTGAAATGCACCTGTGTTCTTGAATAGCCGACCCATGCCGATAGACCGCGGAAAAAGGTTTCCCTTTCAGGCATCTGAAGTATGGCTTTTACGACTTTCGCATCAAGGAGCTTGAAGTCCGACGCATTTTCGAGATTAAAACCAGAAAGCCGGTACATAATCTTGTAGAACAGCGAAGCTCCGATCTTTTTTCCTGCGCTTTCCCTGCCCCGGTCCTCCTTTACCGCTTCAACAACCTCATACCCCTTTTTCCACAGCGCGATCATTTCCGGAATTATTTCCGGAGGATGCTGCAAATCCGCGTCCATAATTATGCACGCATCCCCGCCTGCTTTTGAAAGCCCTGCCATGATTGCGGCTTCTTTTCCGAAATTGCGGCTTAAACGCACCGCATTCAGCGCCGCGTCGGTTTTGGCAAGGTTTTTCAGGACGTCCCATGTTCCATCGGCCGAGCCGTCATCGACGACAACAATGCGGCAGTTCTCGCCGGTGTTTTTAAAAACGTCCTTTACCGCGGATATTGTTTTTTCTATCTGCTTTTCTTCATTGAAAGCGGGAATGATAACCGTGATCATAATTATCTTTTACCTTTCAGGTCGGACTTGATATTTTCTTCAAACGGTTTCAATTCTATGGGGTACAGTTTCAGCGTTTCTGTCATGTCCGCCGTCAGGTCCTGGCTCATATGCGCTATCTGCTCGGAGGACAGCCCGGGGTGGATGCCCGCTTTTTCGGCGAGCTTTACAAGCCAGTACACAGGTTTTGCAGGAATCGGCATTATTCTTACCTTTTTGCCGATGCAAGTTCCTATTGTCCTAACAAGCGCCGAAAACGGCATCGCGTCGCGGCCTGCAGCGTATATTTCCGCACCCGGTTTGAAATCCTTTATCATCATCAGGGTCAGGTCAACCAGTTCATTAATATGTATCGGCTGCTCTTTTGCCTTGCCCGATCCGAAAATGGGCAATATGGGAAATTTTTCGGCATAACCTATGATCCTGCCGAGGCTGCCGGCCCTGCCCGCATATACCAGCGACGGCCTTACAATCATATACTCGATGCCGCTGTTTCTGACTATTTCTTCGGCCTTTTCCTTCGACGCCGCGTAACAGCCCTTTGTTTTCAGGTTCACATTTATTGTGCTGAAGAAAATAATGCGCGGTATATTGTTTTCCCTGCAGAATGAAACGGTGTTTTTTGTTCCGTCAACGTTTATTTTCTCACACAGTTTTTTCGTTTCGGTTTTATAATAGCCCGCCAGGTGAACGATAATGTCGATGCGGGCGTCAACCTTTATTGAAGGCAGCGAATCCAAATCGCCGATAACCGGGTTTACTTTCGGCAGAAAAGCTATCTGTTCCTTGTTCCGGTACAGCGCGAATATGTTGTCAACGGCAGGTTCCGTTGACATAGCTTCAACAACGTGTTTTCCGATAAAACCGGATGCGCCCGTTACCATTACGTTCATCAAATCCCTCCAAGGCTTTATTGCAAACCTGAACCTGTAATTGGTTCAGGCTTTTTATAATCAGAAGAAGTTGCCGTATTTTATAAGCTGGCGTATAATCCTCGGAGCATTTAAAAGTATTAACCACTTTTTTCTCCAGAGAATTCCTATTTCCCTCGCGTCATTATAGAAGCACGGCGTTTGCCTGTTGCATTCTTCAAGCGCTTTGCGGAACATCCTTTTGTCTCTGCGGAAAGTTTCAAGGTTAAAGGTATAATCGGTAAACTCTATGCACGGGTGCTTAATACCCTGTTCGGTCATGAGGAACGAATACCGCGCCGCGTCGCATACCGGCATCGCCTCGCCCTTTATATACCGGATATGTTCCCGGTATACGAGGTAAGCAAGGAAATTGTTCTCTTTAGCCTTTGCGAGCATGTAAAGGAATATTTCCCTTACATCTTTCCACTCATATGCCAGTTCGTCGTTTTTCTTTCCCGCGATTCCTCTCACGTAAATATACGGGCGTATTGCGTACATAAAGCCGTGCTCCGCGGCAAACCGTTCAATTTCCCGTATATCGTCGAACTTCGAAAGCCCCGTTATTGTCGTCGTTATAGACCAGTTGCCCTTTCTTTTAAGCCCCGATATCTTTTTTATATTATCAAGTATCACGGGTAATTTATCGCTTCCGCGCAGTTTTTCAAACAGCGCCCGATCCATCGAATCGATGCTTATCGCAAGGTTGCAGCGGCGCTTCGCAATTTCTTCCGCAATTTCCGGTGTAAGAAGAATACCGTTCGTTATTATTGTCGGCTTAATGCGGTGCTTAATGAAAAGATCTGTTATTTCTATAATATCCTTTCTAATCAGCGGTTCCCCGCCCTGCACAAAAACATATCTGACGCCGAACCGCTTAAGCTTTTTTATTTCCCGTTCCAACTGTTCAACGGTCATATCATCGCTTTTGGTCTTCCATATGTTGCACATAAGGCAGCGCTGGTTGCAAAGCTTCGTAACATCGTATATCGCAAGAATCGGCCTTTTTAATATGAGATTTATAACTGCTTTCAGCATAATATCTTCCTTTTTATATTGCGGTCGGTTTGCGGACGGCAGGTTTTTAATCCGCCGGCTTAATCCCGCGTGTTTTTAAAAGCGGCAGGGCTTAACGCTCTTACTGCCGTTCTTATTATACCATGCTTTTTCTGATAAAATCCTTCAGGGTTTTTTGTCAAATCGTCAGGAAAATTAATATCCATGCCGCTCCGAACAGAAAAATACTCAAAAGAAGCGGTTTGTCCGACAGGATTATCTCCTCGGGCAGACGCCCTTCTTTTTCCTCGAAAATAAGCTGCATATACCTGAGGAGGCCGAAAAACACAAACAATATCGTTATCATCGGAAGCTGCGTTTCATATTCGAGAATCGTGTAAAGGGAGTATGTTATCGCGGTTCCCGTAACGCTTATTTCCATTACGCCGTCCAGGAACTTGTCGGTATAGTTCTCAAGCGCTTTCCTGTGTAGTGTCGAGTTTTCCATAAGCGCGGCCTTTTCCGACTTGCGTTTTCCGGCGCCTATACAGAGCGATATGAAAAACGCGCATAAAAGTACCCATGACGAAATATAAACCTGTATTCCGACAGCTCCCGAAATAACCCTTATCACAAAGCCTATCGCTATAATCATTATGTCAAGGATCGCGATTTTTTTAAGGACTACGCTGTACAGGATATTCAGTACAATATACGCAATGAGGCACAGAACAACATAAGGATGGATGAAATATGCCGGGATAAGGCCCGCCGCCATAAATACAAGCATAAAACCGGCAGCGTTCCGTTTATCCATTCTCCCGGAAGCTATGGGCCTTGTCCGTTTCCTGTCGTGGTGCCTGTCCCTTTTATAATCTATTATGTCGTTGAGGATATAAACCGACGATGAAACCGCCGTAAAGCAAAGCGCCACCGCTAAAGCCTTAAACACCGAATCGGTATTCATAAACGCTTTTGAGAAAATAAGCGGAACGAGAACGAAAAGGTTTTTTACCCACTGTTTCGGGCGAATCAGCATAATCAGATCTTTAAACATTTTTCAAGTCTCCTCGTAAACTCAATTAAGAGCCCTGTTTTATCTTAAGTATCACGCAAATACCTTCATCGGCGATAACCTCAAGCTCATAGTTCTGCCTGAATTCGGGTATGTCCATAAAATCCTGCGACTGCGGGTCCCCGTACCAGACCAGGTATATATCGCGAAAATCCTCCATTTTCTCTTTGTATCGGCTAAAAGTATAAATTTCAATACCTTCTTTTTTAGGCGGGTAGTAGCATTTAAAATCTGTGTGCATTGCAAGTATCGAAGCCTGGTTGCTTATTATAAGGGTATCCTCGGACGGCTCCAAATAATCATTCGCGACTTTCAAAATTGGAGCTTTTTTTATTTCCGGCGATTCTTTCGTTCCAAGAAGAGCTTCCCTTCTTTCGATTCCTTCGTTTAAAATCCAAACCGCGGGGTTAATCAGCGCTGTCAGCGCAAACACCGTAAACCCGGCGGCAAACCATTTCCGGATCTTTTGCATCTTTATGTTCTGTGTCAATATATCAAGCAGTAATACGAAGACAAATACAATATGCGGGTATACCGGCGCCCATAAACGGCTGCTTATCGGATCGAGCGCGGTTGTTGTCGTGGTCGCAAAAAGGACGGCAGCGTAAGCAGCGATATATAAAAAGAACGAAAACAGACACACGCCTTTTCCCGGTTCCTGCTTGTTCCTTTTATTCTTTTTGAAAACCACGGCCAAAATTACGAGCAATACATAAAACCCGGCCGCGATATAAGCGAAAACAGGCTCCCATTCGTAAAACCAGCTTTCAAGAACTTCCACCGTAAGCTCGGCGTTCTCTTCGAGGGTGAACTGGCCGGGCTGCCTTCCGCCCGTAAAAGTCCCTGATAACGTGTAATTCCTGTAAACCCACAATGCCATCGGAGCACATGAGATAAAAAGAAAAATGACCATTTTCTTAACCTTTTCCCAAAACGGTTTTACCCCGATGAAAAGGGTAAGCGCGGCAACGGCGACATGCACAATCCCTATATAACGCGTAAGCCAGCAAAGAGATGACAAAACCGCGGCGGCATAAAACCACCCGTTTTTCTTCTTTATTATATATTGGAGCAGAAAAATCATTGAGACTACAGACAGAAAAATAAACAGCGTTTCGCTCCACGCATACCCCGATACATAAAGCAACGGCACCGATACGGCCATCATCAACGCCGCCGGGACCGCCATCCATTTTACTTTCAGCAGGTCGAACAGAAAAACGGCGGACGCGTATATCATATACGCAATCAGAATGGCGTTAAGCCATGCGGCGCCGTTTGCCGTATCGAGGCCAATCAGGTTCAAAAACGCGAGCATTATGATATAAAATGGAGGCCATTGAATTATTGGAGTATCATATCCGAAATACCTCATATCTCCCAACTCGATAAGAGTAGAAGCCGCGTATTCATAAGACTGCGTGTCATGGGAGTATATCGCGCCGGTTTGGGGCATACACATCATGACCAGCAAAAAGGCTGCTACCGCAAGAATACCTCCGGCGACATAGCGCACCCTTTCCACCTCCAATAATTCTCTGGCATCAAGCTGTTATGCAATTAAGATTTTAATCTATCAGTAAACAAAAAGAAACCCTTTTTGTATAAAAAGGGCGTTAATTTGTTGTGTGTGCTATTTTTGCCGTTTTCCGCAACGTTATGCAACGGCCGAGTGTAAAAACAGATTAAACCTAAAACGGTAAATCGTCGTCGTCATCCGATAACGGGAAGAAACCGTCACCGGATTCCGGTATCATTGCAGGTTCGCCCTGCGGCTGGTCTTTATATGAAGGTTGAGTAAATCCACCGGCGCCGATATCATCCTTCCTGCTGTCGGCAAAGTACAGCCTGTCGGCCTGAATTTCAAACGTATAATGGCGCACTCCCTGGTTGTCGTCGTAAGTGTCGGTTCTTATCCAGCCTTCCACAAGAACCCGCATGCCTTTTTTGAAATAACGGCTTGCAAATTCTCCGGTGCTTCTCCAGGCGACAACTCTGAAAAAATCAGCCTGGCGCTCTTCACCCTGTCTGACATAAGGCCTGTCAACAGCCAGCCTGAAACGACATACCGGGACATTTTCGGTGGTGTACCTGAGTTCCGGATCTGCTGTCAAACGACCCATCAAAATAGCTCTGTTCATACATTCAACCTCCAATAAAGAACCCGTTGGCTCTCAAAGATTTACTTTTCCTGTCTTTTGACAATAAGGTACTTCATAATGCCCTCGGTAATCTTGAAGATTCGTTCCAGTTCGGCGGGGAAGTCGGGTTCTGCGGAAAAATGGATAAGCACATAATAGCCTTCCTTCTGGTTATCCACTTCGTAAGCCAGGCGTTTCTTTCCCCATTCGTCCACCTTTTCAAGCTGTGCTGAAGATTCAACGAGGTTCTTAACCGTTGTAATTATTTCCTGAATTTTCTCGTCTTCCAGCAAAGCATTTATTACAAAAATGGCTTCGTATTTCTTCATTCAGATGTTCACCTCCTTCTGGACTATGGCCCTGCGTACGGCAGAGCAAGGAATCTGTGACAGCTTTATTGATTTTATCACATAAAACATCCGAAAACAAGAATAAATTACCCTACATACGCTCTATTATCGTGCGCTGCTGGTGAATAATGTGCTCTTCGGCGAGCCTGCCGGCTTCTTCGCTGTTTCCTTCCGAAATCGATTTCAGGATTTGTTCATGTTCTTTTAATACTTCTTCGGCGTTTGAAAAATCCTTCATATAAATAACACGGTATCTGTATATCTGTTCACGCAGGTTTCCGGCAACGGTTACAAGCTTTTTGTTGCCGGAAGCGTTATATATCACTTCGTGGAACTCGACATCCTTTTTTATTGCCGCCGCAAGGTTTTCCTTTTCCAGAGAAGCTATATACTGCCTGTGTATATTCTCAAGCCTGCGGAGTTCGTCCTTGCTGATCCTTTCAGCCGCGAGTTTTGTGGCAAGCTTGTCAAGCGCCGCTCTTATTTCAAGGACATCAATTATATCTTTAGCCGAAAGCTCGGCAACATGTGTCCCCTTTCTCGGGGTCATTTTTACCAGGCCTTCCATTTCAAGCTTTCTTACCGCTTCCCTTACCGGTGTTCTGCTTACACCCATTTTTTCAGCAAGACTGACTTCCATCAGGCGTTCTCCCGGTTTCAGTTCCCCGGATACAATCGCATCCCGAAGGGTATTGAATATCACATCTCTAAGGGGCATATAATCGTCAAACTTTATCTTTGTCAGTTTTGCCATTGCTTAATTCCTCCATCAACAGTCAAAGCCAGATATGACCTGTTATATTTTTCCCGGATCGCGGAATACGCTGTCCGGGCTTCCCTTTCGCTTTCAAACAAGCCGAAAACCGAAGGGCCGCTTCCGCTCATTACGCTTCCGCAAGCTCCGCTTTTTATTATTTCATTTTTTATTTCCCGTATTACCGGATGCTGTTTTGCGGTCACACTCTCAAGAACGTTTACCATTCTTTCGGCCGTGTTTTTTATATCCCTGCTGCCCATGTATTTTATGATCTCTTCGGTACAGGGTTTTTCAATATTGTCGTCAGCAACGTAATTTTTATAAGCCCATGCCGTGGATACTAAAAAATCCGGTACAACAAGCACAATATAAACGCCGGCGAACGACGGCAAAACCGTCAGTTTTTCGCCGATGCCCATTGCGCGGCATGTACCGGCCGTAATGCAAAACGGGACATCCGCACCGCATTTAAGGCCGATTTCACACATTTCCTTCTGTGTCAGGCCTGCGCCGTATAACAGGTTTAAACCCTTTATGACCGCAGCCGCATCCGAACTTCCGCCCGCAAGGCCTGCTCCGACCGGTATGTTTTTTTCAATTGTTATTAACACACCGCCGTCTATTGCTGTTTTTTCGAAAAACGCCTTTGCCGCTTTATAGCATATATTACCGTCCCCATCAGGCACCTGCGGATGGCCGCATGAAACCGATATTCCGCGGCCGGTTTTTGTCAGCGTAATTTTATCTTCAATGGATATAGTCTGCATTATTGTATCAAGAGTATGATACCCGTTTTCAAGTTTTCCGGTTATATCCAAAGACAGGTTTATTTTAGCAGGGGCTGCAATAGTTATCTGTTCCAAACACCACACACCTTCCTGTTTCCTTTTGCGCGCACGCGCGGTAACATAAACCCGGCCTGCCGTCCGCAGGAAACATACTATTTTCATTTGTAGAACAGAGCGTCTCAGCCGGCGCCGTTTCTTAACGCCGGAATTGCCCTAAATTCTGCCCGCAGATGTGTTTATAATTCATTATGTGTTTTATTGCTAATAAATATTATATACAATATACAATTTAAACGCAACGAACCGACACCGCCTGATGGAATGCAATCCGCGCAAAAAAACCGCTCCGAAGGCGGTTCAGAATAAAGACAGAAATTTTTCAGGTTATGTGTTTATTATATTTCGACAGCAGCGTGCCATATGTCACGCCGGTTTTTTCATCCGATTAAAAGTATTTTTTGTCCCGCTTCCAGTTCCTTTTCTTCGGCCATACGGTTATCTTCAAGTATTTTTTGTACCGGCACTTTATATCTTTTGGCTATTTTCCAGAGATTATCGCCCTGCTGCGCGTAATATATCAACAGGGGAGGATTTTCCTTCTTTTCTGCCGGCCTTATTTCCTTAACTCCCGTTACAACCTCGAGCTGCTGCTTTTTTGAGATATGCGCCTTTACAAAGACCTGGGCCTTTATTTCAACCTCATCGTCGGACACGATCTCGTAACTGAAACCGTCTGCGGTCATTACAACATCATATTCATAAGGGCAGTCACATTCAGGCAGCGGGATCCTGTGCGTAAACTGAATTTCCTGGTTTGAACCGCGTAGTATCCTGTTCTGTATCCCGCACACATAGAGCATGCAGATGTCAAGACTGCCGTTTACTTCAATATCGCTGCCGTCCTTTTCAGCCGATAAAAGTCTCGGTTTAACGGTAATATACACAATTTCCTCAACCGGCTCGCCGCCGCAGTCCAGCTGAATTTTTCCCGTCACCTGAAGAGTATCCTGCAGATCCCTTTCTTCTACGCATAACGTGACGGATTTCTTTTCAAGTTCGAAATCAAAATCCGTCGAGTACGCGTCATTTACAAGATGCACATTTTCCTTCGAGTAAAGAATGTATTCAACGCCTATTTCGGCGTCAATCCTTACGCGCGTCAACAGCCCGTCAATGTCTTCGTCAGGTTTTACCGAAACGGATTTAACATTTGCGTTGACATTCGCGTCGGAATAATCGAAGTTCTCTATTTCCAGGTTCTTATTAACGGGGAACTCCATGTGGACGTTCTCAACATCTTTATCGTTGTTATTCGGCCGGTATAAAAAGTCAAGTTCCAAAACACATTCCATGCTCATGTTTTCGTGTACCTTTAAATCTCTTATATTGCTGTTGAAGCACAATATTTCCTGTATCTCGGGCTTGCCTTCCGGGAGTTCCGCATTTTCCGACACATTGACAGCTTTCTCCCCGATATCTTCGAGTACCGATACTTCCCGCGTATCCGAACGCTGGTAAACCTGATCCCCGGACATCATTTCACCCGCTTCTACGCTTTTTGCGACAAGATATTTCACATTAAGCTTCAATACCGATTTCGCGCTTAATTTACGCCCGTTCGCAATTTCCACATCAGTATGCTCTATGCTGCTCCTGACGAGCGTATATACATCTTCCTCCCTGGCCGGGTAATTGCACGAAACGGACCACGGCGCCTTTACATTAATCGTTTCGATGTCCTGGTTCTGATTATCTGCGCGGTAGACAACCTGATAGTTTATCTCTCCCCCTACTTCCATGACCTTTCCGGTTTTTTCCCTTGTTTTTACGTTGACATTCGAATCGACAACGAGCACTTCCATGACATCAGGCTTGCTGTCCGGAACAATTATACCGGTTTCTATAAGCTCTTCCTTCTGCTGTTCGTCAATTGTCTGATAAACGTTAACGGGTCTTTTTATCAACTCAACAGACATATGTAATCCCCCTTAAGGCACAAAATCCATTTTGTAATATATATGAATGTTGTCCTTATAATATGTCTTTTCCGAGGATATTTTTTCAACGCTTCCGGTTGGAAATGCCCTGTCCGGCAGGGGGAGGGACCGGTATGGCCGGGAAAAACGAAATGTTTCTGCGGCAGGAAAGTAAATATTATTTTGAAGATAATACCAGGCTGCGGTGAGAAAGGAAACCTGCTATTGAAATAAAAACAGGGTTTCTGTCAAAGGAAAAACAGAACCCTGCCCTGGAGTTAAAAAACGGAGTACCGTTATAATGCAGCGTAAACCTGTCATGCATATCAATAAATATAGCCGAAGTCCTCCGCCGCGCGGCACATTGCCTTAAGGTTCTCGAATGAAGTCCCGGGATTAATGCTTCCCGCGGTGCACAGGACAAGCTGCTTGCTCGGGCCGGCCTGTTCTATGTCCCGCTTCGCGCATTCATACACTTCTTCGGGCGTGCCGTAAAGCAGTACCTTTGTGGGAGGAATCTGGCCATGAATTATAACACCGGGCATTTTCTCCATAATCTGCTTCGGTTCGATATACGGATCGATATTAACGGCATTAACGCCGATCTCCCTTAAAGAGTCCAAAAGGTGCAGCATATGGTAATCGGCATGATAAAACCTCGTATCTTCGGGGTTTGGTGCAAACGTGTCATACAGCTCTTTTTCGGCCTCCATAATGAATTCCCTGTACAGATCGGGTGAAAGCATACCAGCCACGTCACTTGCAAAGGCGAACCCGCGGTGATCCTCAGGGAAACCGGTAACTTCTCTCATTATTTTCAAATACCGTTTCGATGTTTCAAGCCAGCACCCGATAAGCCTGTGTATCTCATCCGGGTTAGTGATAATCCACGTAAGGAAATTGGTAATTCCGCAGATTTGCCCCATCATCGTCGCGCAGCCTTTTATGCCGCCTCCGTATTTAAGATCGATGCCGTACCTTGTTTTAATCTTTTCCCTCCATTCGAGGTACTTCGGAATCAAACCCTGCTCAAGAATATCGACTTTCTGCATTTTCTCGATGAGAGCATCAATCTCTTCGGGATCATTCACAACCGGCTTGAGTGTAGGCGTCGCATTTGATTCATAGTTTACCGTGCCGCCGTAAATCGACGAATCCATAATTACGCCGAAATCCACGTCCGGTTTTATAGTGTAAGCAAGTTCTTTTTCGGTAATTTCGGAGCATCTCAGCCGGTTTTCCTGCTGGTATTCAAAATCGGAGTAGTATTTTGCGTTATCAAGTTTCAAATATTCGCAAATCCAGTCCCCGTCCAAATGGATGCTGACGGGTACCCTTATTATATCTCCCTTGAGATTTTTACACTTTTCATTTATTTCCCAGAACTTTTTCATATCCAAATCAAATGCCATAGAAACACTTCCTTTGGTACAAATTTCAATTTACGTACAGCTTGATATTAACACAATGAAAACCCCAGTGCAATTAATCAATAAATTTTTGCAATAAACTTATGTTAATATGCAATAATAACCGTAAGACCGCTTCATTCGTGGTATAAATACCGTTTTTAATTCCGCAGAACGCCCGGTGATTTATTTCATTAAGAATTGTACGGGCGGATGATAATAAATAAAAAATGACATATTTCGACATATTGTACCGGAAACGATATTGAGTTATTATAATCAAGTGAAACATTACGGATAAAGGATGATACAAACGAAAAGATATAAATTCGAAACGCACATGCACACAAGCGAGGCGAGCGCCTGCGCAAAAAACACGGGCGCCGAACTGGTCATCGCTCACATTGAGGCGGGGTATGCCGGATTAATCGTAACCGATCACTTTTTTAACGGAAACACCGCCATTCCTGGCTCTCTTCCGTGGGAAGAAAGGGTCAACCTGTTCTGCAAGGGATACGAAAACGCGAAAAAAGCGGCCGAACCGTATTCCTTCCATGTCTTTTTCGGTTGGGAATATGCTTTTAACGGCACGGAATTTTTAACCTACGGACTTGATAAAACGTTCCTTCTTTCCCACCCGGACATGCTTTCATGGACGCCCGAGGAGTACTGCTACAGGGTCCGCAAAAGCGGGGGGTTTATCTCCCATGCCCACCCGTTCAGGGAAGCTCCTTACATCCCGGCCATAAGACTTTATCCTTCGCTTGTGGACGCGGTGGAAGTGTACAACGCGAGAAATTTAAAACCGTACAATGACAAGGCGCTTAAATACGCAAAAGAGCATTCGCTGCTTCAAACGGCGGGTTCGGATACGCATCATACCGGTGAAATTGTCGGCGCCGGCATGGAATTCTTCCGGGAAATTACCGATATAAGGGATTTTATTGACGCGGTCAGAAAAGGCGAATTTGTCATATGCACAGGACCATGACCGGAAAAGCGCCGACCGCTTAATTCGCAATGAACAAAAGCTCCGGCAGGTGCCGGAGCTTTTGGGGTTATTAACCGGGATTCACAAATAATTACCGAAATAATGCAACCAAACCGGATCAGACAATCATTTTATTGCTGCCGCAAACTTTAATTTCTACGGTGTTGGTTAATACATCGGTATAGCTGTAGGACACTTTTCTGACGTTCTTGTAATCATTTTCGAAGCGAACCGTGAATATGCTGGGATAGGTACTTTCCAAAATGCCTTCCTTTACGAACGTTTTCTTTCTTCCTTTGTTTGCTTTAAGCTGGATACGTTTACCGATACAGGACTCCATCTCTTTCTTGATTTGAACCAGAGAGTTTTTTTCAACCATACCAATCACCTCTTCTTTTGTCTTTGACATTATATCACAAATTTCATGGCTGTGTCAACAAAAGCGAATTATTATACTAGCGTTTAGTACTTCTGTCAAGTCTTTCGGTGAATATTTTCACTTTTTTTATGAATTTTTTATATTTTACGCACCAAATTTATCTCGTCCGGCCTTATTATGTCAGTATAACTATTTTATGGTTTTACATGCCGCTAAACTGCTGATAATGCTTGTCTGCCGGACAGATTGCGTAGTTTTGATGCATAATGCGCGATTTATTTGACAAACAGCCGGCTATTTCCGCCTTGTTTTATTATTTCCATAATCTTGTTGTATAATTCATAAACACATAAATGACATCCACGAGGCGACGGATGGCTGTCATTCCGCTTCAGTTCAATCTTTCATTCTGGCGCTTTACCAACAACTCCCTGAATTTAGCCGCATGCATTCCTTCTTCCTCGGCAAACTTTTTAAAAACCTTCTTAAGTTCATCATCGTCAACTTCTTTCGAGTATACCTCGAAATCCCTTGTAAGTTCCATTGAATTCTCCCAGGCCCTTAACAGCCTGTCGTAAGATGTTATTTTTATATCCGCATGCTCTGCCAATACAATCACCTTCCGGACAAATGATATATTTATTAACTTCCGTTTTGCATTTAAAAACAACGGAAATTACCAAATAGTATCTGCAGTCGTAGAAAAAATATACAAATTAAACCGGACTGCTTTCAGTTTACAAAGACAGAGCCTTATTCTGCCGCTTTACCCTGTCCGACAGGCAGAATAACTTTTATCACGGCGCCTGTCGGAACGTTTTCTGCGGTAATTGTCCCTTTATGCTTTTCGATAATGCTTTTCGTTATTGAAAGACCGAGCCCGAAGTGGCCTTTTTTACCTTTATAAAAACGGGTAAAGACATGCTCAAGTTCATCCGCATCAAAACCCGGACCGTCGTCCGTTATCGTAAATTCCACGACTTCCGCATTAAGGAGCCTCGAAGATAAAATAACCTTGCTTTTCGCGTACCGGATACTGTTATCAAGCAAATTTGTAACGGCACGTGTCAGTTTTTCTTCATCCCCAAACATAAAAATTGATTCCGGCTCAAGGCAAACACATATTTCCTTTCCCTGGTTTTTAGCAATGGCTTTCATACGCGTAGTGCAGAAATGCAGAAGTTCGTGAAAATCAAGATACTCCATGTGATAGGTCTCTTCAATCGAATCAAGGCGCGACAGATATATAAGATCCTCAACCAGTTCGGTCAGACGGTTTGTTTCTTCCAGAATAACCCTGACGGCCTCATCATTTTCCACAACCCCGTACCGGATTCCCTCAGCATAGCTCCGTATCGACATGATAGGCGTGCGCAGTTCATGAGAAACGTTCTGCATAAATGTTTTTTGGGCTTTGTCATATGTTTCCAGTTTTTCCGCCATGTTATTGATATTGTTCACCAGTTCAAGAATTTCATCCTCTGCAGGAATTTGAATGCGGTTGCTGAACTGCCTTTCGGATAAATCCCGTATGTGCTTGCAGAGCTTTGACAGCGGGGTTGATATTTTTCTGGACAGATATGATGATACCAGCGTTACAATCAATGCGGAAACCAATAATATCGCAAGAAGGATTAAATTAATGCTTTTTTGAAGGTCTTTGACCTTTTCCATGCTGGTATAAACTATAATTTTACTGATATATTCATAATCAAACGGAACGATAATAGCGGCATATTCATCCCCGGAGTAAGTGAATGTGATTTCGTTCGTTCCTTTTTTTTCAGCATCCGAAAGAATGAAAGACACGATATCGTGTTCGAAAGCAGTTGATTCATTCGTGAATTCTTCATACGGCGCAAGAAGGTTCATATTTTTGTCAACAAGGGCCACTTCCGCGCTGAATACGGAATGAGGGCGCCGGATGGCACGGGTAAGCGCAATATAAGGCCCGATAACCGACATCCGTTCATCCCCTGTTCTTCTGGGAGGAGGCCGGCGGCCTGTTTCTTCACTTACCTGGCCGGCAATCGCTCTTAATTGGTTCAGAGTCTGGTTCTCCATATAGATTCTTGCAAATATATTGAACGCTACAGCGGTGATCAGCAATAAAAGGCCGACGGTAAACACATTAAAACTAAATATTTTCCATTTAATTGTCGCCCGTTTCATTCCACTGTCTCCCCACTTATTTTAAAGCCAAATCCCCAGACGGTTTCAATCTTCAGTGCCGATTCCGCAAGTTCAAGCTTTTTTCTGAGGCGCTTAACCGTATCATCTGTCGCGCGGGTTTCGGTGATTACTTCAAATCCCCATACCTTGTTCAGCAGTTCTTCACGGCTGACGGCACGGCCCCGGTTTTGAACCAGGTATAATAACAGGTTGAATTCCATAAGGGTTAAGTTCAGGTTCTTTCCTCTGCAGGTGGCAGTTTTTGCTCCGCTGTCCAGGGTTACATCCACAGCGCGTATTATTTCCGGTTCATTCCTGCATGCCGTGTCAAGTTCAATTCTTCGAAACAGGCTTTTAATCCTGGCGATCAATTCCAACGGACTGAAGGGCTTCGTTAAATAATCATCACTTCCCAAGGTCAGTCCTGCAATTCGATCGGTTTCACTATCCTTTGCCGATACAAAAATAATCGGTACACTGCTTATGCTGCGAATGGCAGTGCATAACGAATACCCGTCCATTTCGGGCATCATAATATCAAGTACCAGAAGGTCGGCTTTCTTTTCGGTAAAGGCCTTAAAAAGCGAACGGCCGTCCCGAAAGGTTTCCACAAGAAAACCTTCTTTAGTCAGAAAGGATTTTATTATATTCAATATGTTAACTTCATCGTCGGCTATGTAAATCAGCTTCGGATTCATTTGACAGAAACATTCCTTTTCCGCGCCATAATACCACTGTCATGTATATTTTATCACATCCCGGAAAAGAGTCATCCCCTCCGCTTAATTTGCGGCAAATCTGCCGCAAATTTGCCGCAGTTTATCGGAGATTTTGGAATATATCTGAAATTATAATGGTAAAAGCAAACCACGGCGCAGTATTTAAAATACCCGGATTATGGAGGGATGCTGTAATGAAGAAAAAGAAAATCCGATGGTTGTTTATTGCAATCCCTGTTGTTCTGATCGCCGGCGCGGCAGGGTGGTACTTTCTGAAAGGCTCAAAGGTTCAGGCAGCTTCGGGAGAGGTTATTCAGCGTACTGCTGTCGTTAGACGCGGAACGCTTAAGGTAACGCTGTCGGGGTCAGGTTCCGTGTATCCTGCCGTCAGTACGGATATAAAGGTAAATGTCGAAGGAACGATAAAAGAGAATTACCTGAAGGAAGGAAAGGCGGTTAAGGCCGGTGAGGTTCTGCTGGTTCTGAACAAGTATGATTATGACATCTCAAACAAAAAACTGCAGAATACGCTTGAACAGAAAGAACTGGCCTACCGGCAGCAGTTGAAGAAAAATGAGGCATTAACCGTAAAGGCTCCGATTTCGGGAAAAATCACCGAGCTTTTTGTTGCGGCGGATGATGAAGTCAATACCGGCACGAAGCTTCTGACAATAACCGATACATCCGCCCTTACGGCTGAAGTCAGCTTCAAAAATACATCCGCCCAAAGCATCCTGACACAGCAGGTAATGCTTCATATTCCTGATTATATGACGACTGTTTCCGCTGACATTATATCAATTCAGCAAAATGCGGATGATGTTGACATAAAACTTCTCGTTAAAAACCCGGGCTCACTTCAAGAAGGAATAAGCGTATGGTGCGAAGCGGAAAGTTTTGAAAAAACATTAAGCAGCACAACCGGCACATTGAAATGGTATAACCAAAAAACCGTTTATGCGCAGGCATCGGGTATAGTACAAAACCTTAATATTGAACTGAACCAAATTGTTTCCGAAGGTATGACGCTGATTACGCTGTATAACGAAGAGGCCGAAATCAACCTGCGAAATGCGCTTCTCCAGGTGGAAGAAGCAAAATACAACATTGAGCAGTCCCGTATAGACACCGATCAGTATACCATTACGGCACCGATGGACGGATATATAATCTCGGTAAAAGAACTGCTTGTGGGAGATTCACTTAAAAAAGGAGATATTGTTTGTTCCTTTATCAATACGGATGAAATGAAATTCGACATCAGCATCGATGAACTGGATATCAACAAGGTAAAGGAAGGGCAGCCGGTTATTGTCACCACCGAAGCCATTGAAAGCACAAAGGATGATCCCATTACAGGAAAGGTTTCGAATATCGCTCTTAAAGGCACCACTTCGAACGGTGTGACAAGTTATCCGGTAACGATTTCGATACCGGGAAGGAGCGAACTGAAGGTCGGAATGAATGTTGATGCCGAAATCCAGGTTGTGAACAAGGAAAATACACTGCTTTTACCGTTGGAAGCGCTGCAAAAAGTCGGTGGTGCCTATATGGTATGGCTGAAAACTACGGATGACAGCAGGGCAGGCAGAGCATACACCGGGGAAACAGGTAGATTCACAGCCGCGACAAATACCGGGGAAACGGACAGATCCGCAGCCGCTGCAAATGCCGGGAAAACGGACAGGCCGCTGCCCTCAAACAACCGAAGGTTCGGAAATGCGGCGGGAGAAGCAGGAGAAGCACTGCGCAGGAATATCGGAAGCCAGGCCGAATCAGGCGCAGCACCCAATTCCCGCGGTTCTGCGGTAAGGCAGCAAATCCGTCCCGGAGAGGACAATTATTATCAGGGGGCGATTCTGGTTCCCGTAGAGACCGGCTTATATAACGAAAATTACATCGAAATAGTAAGCGGCCTGAAAGAAGGGGATATTGTCATTCTGCCGCAGCAGAGCGCCGGTACCGCCGCTCCCGCTTTCGAAGGAAACCGGCAAATGGGAGGATTCAGAATGCCAATGGGCGGATTTGGCGGAATGGGCGGAGGAGGTTTCAGCATACCGGGAGGCGGAAGACCGTGATAAAAACGGAAGCTTTGTCAAAGCACTATCATATAGGCGATACGATAGTTAAGGCACTGGACAATGTAACCCTTCATATCCCGGCGCATTCTTTCGTATCAATTGTCGGCCCGTCCGGTTCCGGTAAATCAACGTTGATGAATCTTCTCGGGTGCCTGGACACACCAACCTCCGGCAGATACCTGCTGGACGGCATGGAAGTAAGCAATATGAGCGATAATCAGCTCGCAGAAATACGGAACCGGAAAATCGGATTCGTTTTTCAGGGTTTTAACCTGGTGCCAAAACTGACGGCATTGGAAAATGTGGAACTCCCGTTAATCTATTCCGGAGTATCGAAGAAAGAAAGGCGCAGCCTTGCTGCGGAAGCGCTGGAGAAGGTGGGGCTAACGGACAGGAGCAGCCACCTTCCGTCCGAATTATCCGGCGGGCAGCAGCAGCGTGTTGCCATTGCCAGGGCACTGGTAACGAGGCCGCCCATAATACTCGCCGACGAGCCCACGGGGAACCTGGATTCCCATTCCGGCCGCGATATCCTTAAACTTTTTCAGAAATTGCACGAAATGGGGAACACGATTGTGCTTATAACCCATGACGAGTACATAGCCGGACAGGCTCAAAGAATTATTCGGATTCTTGACGGGCAGATCGTCGATGATGTGGAGGTTGGTTAATATGGGAATATGGCAGGCATTCCGGATGGCTGTTAAAAGTATTTTTTCTAATAAAGTGCGCTCCTTCCTGACGATGCTCGGCGTAATAATCGGAGTTGCGGCAGTTATTACCGCGGTCGCATTTGCTCAGGGAAGCACGAAACAAATAACGGACAGAATTTCCCAACTCGGGACGGAGTTAATACAGGTAAATATTTTCGGCAGGAATACAAACCGTGATCTGACCTGGGAAACCTTAAGCGAGTTTGCTTCGGACAATGCAGACGTTATTGCCGCAGTGGCACCGCAGGTCACCGGAAACATGACCGTGAAAGCGGGAAGGAACAGCCTGTCTACAACCATCCGCGGAACAACTTATGACTATTCCGTAATTAACAGCCAAGGAGTATCCGAAGGCAGATATATCCTGGATATCGACAGTGATTTAAGGCAGAAGGTTGCCGTTATCGGTTCACGAATAAAAGACAAACTTTTTGAGAATGAAAACCCCATTGGCAAAACAATAAAAGTGGGGGAGCAGATATTTACCGTTGTGGGCATATTGGAAGAGCTTGAGGACGGAGCGGAGAACACAAAGGACGATCAGATTATTATCCCGGTTTCCACCGCTCAGAGAATCACCCGGAACTCAGCAATACGAAATTATTCGTTCCTGGCTACTTCCCCGGAAAACGTAAAAGAAGCCATGGAAAGAATATCGGAATTCCTTACGGATGTTTACGGGAACGAAAATATGTTTCGTGTGACAAATTCAGCACAAATGCTCGATACGTTAAATTCGGTAACCGAGACAATGATGACGGTGCTTGGAGGAATTGCAGCCATCTCGCTGCTGGTCGGAGGAATTGGAATAATGAATATCATGCTCGTTTCTGTAACCGAGAGGACGCGGGAAATCGGAATCCGCAAGGCTGTCGGTGCGAAACGAAGGAATATTCTGACACAATTTTTAATCGAAGCATTACTTATAACCGGGCTGGGAGGAGCCTTCGGCCTTATCATCGGATGCACAGCCATTTGGGGGATTGGAAAAGCAGGGCTCGTTCCGGCTGTTTATTCACCGTTATGGATGGCATTGTCTTTCGGGATATCACTTTTGGTAGGAGTTATTTTCGGAATGTTTCCAGCAAACAAGGCGTCCAAACTGGATCCGATTATGGCACTAAGACATGAATAGGGAGGTTTTTTCAATGAAAAAAAGAACCCAAATTGTTTTGTTGTGTTTAGTTATCGCTTTTACATTGACTGTGCAGGTTCCCGCATCGGGTTCAGACAGCCGGGATAACGCAGCCGGTTTCAGCCTGGATATGATGGTCAGGCTTGGAATTTTTGACACGGAACAGGCGGATTTATCTTACGACAGTGCGGTAACCCGCGAAGAATACGTGCGGATCATTGCAAAAATCTCCGGGCAGGAAAAGAAAACCGTCTTATATGAAAATAACAGCCTGTTTCCCGATATTCCCGCATCGCACCGCTCAAACGGCGTGATTGGCATGGCGGCTGAACAGGGTTATATAACCGCAATGCCGGACGGCCTTTTTCATCCCGACGCGCCTATAACGTATTCCCAGCTCGCACCGGTCATTGTCAAGCTTCTCGGGTATATTGAAAGCGATCTGTCCGGAAACTGGCCTTATAACTACCTGAATTTAATGGCAAGCCTGAATATCCTGGACGGAATCAGGTATTCCCCTCAGGCGGAGGTGCTGCGCAAAGATTTCGCGGTTATTATAAACCGCCTGTTTCAGACGGAAATAAAAGGCGGCCAGCAGCTTTTTATAGATACAACCGGTATCTACAAAAACATTATTGTATTTGAAAACGGAAATATACGTAACGATCTTGATCCGTTAAGGATTCTGACCGACTGCGGCGAATTCTATCTGCAGGAAGGCATGCCGCAGCTTGAGCCCGGACACGCCTATATAGTGAAAACAGAAAACAATATTATCCAGGCATTCGCCGGCAGGGATTACGAATATGAAAACTATTCGGTCAAGGGTGTATCCGGTCAATATATTCTTCTTAACAACGGGAAAAGCATGCAGCTTCCGAAAAACATAAAATATTATTACGGCGGCATCGAAACGGATTCCGGTTCGATAACAGATTGTCTGCAGGCAAATTCCTCGGTGATTATCGCTTTTGAAAACGGGGAACCGAAATACGGAGTGGTTTATGACCCGGTTTATTCTTCTCCCAAAATCATAACGCAGGCCATGACGAGCGATATGCTTGAATCGATGTACTCGGGCAGGCTTATAGACCGGCAGGGAAAGAGCATCCGCCCGTCGCAGCTGGAAGTAAACGATGTCGTATATGAAATCACCGATATCTGGAAAAACAACGGATTCATACTTGTTTATGCGCAAAAAGCGGAAGGCGATGTTACGGCAATCCTGCCGAATCTTATATCGCCGACCTCAATTGAGATCGACGGGGTTGCCTACCAGCTTGATTCATCGTTCCCAAAGCGTAAAATAAGCGGCACCGGAGCTATTGAAACCGGTCAGACCGTTACTGTTCTTTTAGGGAAGGATGGCAAGGCTGTCGATATTATCCTGAGCGGAACCGGGGAAAATGATCATTTTGTACTGGTTGTGGACAGTTACAGCGAAACATCCCGCAGAGCGGAAGACTTCGGGAAAACTTTATATTTCGTAAATCTTCTTCATACCGACGGCAGTATTAAAACATACCTTACTAAACGCGATATGAGCGCGTTAAAGGGCGATCTTGCCACATACAGCATTTTGGAAACCGGCGAGGATTATGATACGGTTACGCTGACACAGGTTAAATACCTGGAAAAAAAGACACACGAAGTGTTTAAGGATGAGCGCCGACTGGACGATTCGTATGTGACCGACAATGTTATTATATTTAACCTGATTCATAATATATACGGTCGAAACAGCGAAGCATCGATTTTAAAATGGTCGGATCTGCCCTCGGGAAAACTCGAAGCGTCGAAGGTGAAATACATTCATACAACGGGCGACTTTAAGGATATTGATGTTATTTTCCTCGATAATGTCCTTGACGAAGGTATTTCCTACGGCCTTGTCACCGGATACAAAACAAACTATACGCCTATGGGGACTGAGCAGGTTATAACGATGCTGATACAGGGAGAAGAATACGTTTATTCGACCGACCCTATACCAGGATTATCAACCGGCGCCGTTCTGAAACTCCGAATGAGCGGCAGCAGCATTTTATCGGTTTCCGGCATAGTTTACCCGTACGCCTCATCCGATTCGATACAGGCCGCAGACACTTCGAGGATAAGAATAAATGATACTACTTACAGATACCACAGGGATTTTACAGTTTATAAGCTGAAAACGGGGAATGTGTGGAAACGGGTCGGAACAAACGAAATCAGCAAAGAAACTGAAGGGACCGTTACACTGTACCTTGATAAACCGTTAAGTTACGGAGGGAAAGTGGTGATGGCCCTTATCCGGTGACCATACAGGCTTCCGCCGGCTGCTGTCCGGTTCTGGTTTCTTTCCCCGTCTTCCCCTTGAATTTAATTTTTCGGGTTTGATATAATATAACGAAAAAAAGATCGGAGATTAACATGCTTACAGATATTGAAATCGCTCAAAAAGCAAAACTGAAGCCCATTGAAGAAATTGCGGGAATATTGGGGATTAAAAGGGACGACCTCGAACTTTACGGCGACTACAAGGCTAAAATAAAACCATCGCTTTATGACTCGGTTAAAAACAGACCCAACGGGAAGCTTATTCTTGTGACAGCCATTAACCCTACTCCCGCGGGCGAAGGCAAAACCACTACAACCGTGGGTCTTGGACAGGCTATGACAAAGCTTGGCCTGAAGGCCGTAATCGCCTTGCGGGAGCCTTCCCTTGGGCCTGTTATGGGAATAAAAGGCGGTGCTGCAGGCGGGGGTTATTCGCAGGTAGTGCCGATGGAAGACGTGAATCTGCATTTTACAGGCGATATGCACGCCGTAACCGCTGCCAACAACCTTCTTTCAGCGGCGATAGACAATCACATCCACCAGGGAAATCATCTGGGCATAGATATTCGTACAATCGTGTGGAAGCGCGCTATCGATATGAACGACAGGGCGCTCAGAAATATAATTGTCGGCCTCGGCGGAAAAGCAAACGGTTTCCCGCGCGAGGACGGGTTTTTAATAACCGTTGCTTCGGAAGTAATGGCAATTCTTTGTCTTGCCAATGATTTATCCGATTTAAAGTCCCGGCTTGGCAGAATCATCGCTGCCTACGATTATGACGGGAACCCCGTTACGGCGAAAGATCTCAAGGTTGACGGCGCGATGGCGCTGCTTCTTAAGGACGCGATAAAGCCGAACCTTATACAAACGATTGAAAACACTCCCGCCTTCATGCATGGGGGCCCGTTTGCAAATATCGCGCACGGATGCAACAGCGCAGCGGCCACAAAACTCGCGCTTAAGCTTTCGGATTATGTTATTACCGAAGCGGGCTTCGGAGCCGATCTCGGTGCTGAAAAATTCTTCAACATAAAATGCCGTTACGCCGGGCTGACGCCTTCCGCTGTCGTTCTTGTCGCAACGGTACGGGCTCTAAAATATAACGGCGGCGTCAGCAGGGCGGATCTTTCGCGCGAGAATCTGCCCGCGCTCAAAGAAGGCATTGCCAACCTTGAGAAGCATATAGAAAACATACGCAAATTCGGTGTGCCCGTTTTAGTCGCGCTCAACCGTTTCGGAACCGACACCGATGCGGAAATTAAATATGTGATCGATCACTGCAGCAATCTCGGCGTAGATGTCGGCATAAGCGAAGTGTTCGAAAAAGGCGGGGAAGGCGGTATCGAGCTGGCCCGGAAGCTGTGCCGGCTTATAGAAACCGAACCGTCGGATTTCAGATTCCTTTACGATGTAAACCTTCCGATTAAACAGAAAATAGAGATTATTAACAGGGAAATATACGGCGGAAGACATGTTATTTACACCGATTCGGCCGAGAAAGCTATAAAACGCATTGAAGCGATTAATATGGACAAACTCCCGGTATGCATGGCTAAAACACAGTACTCACTTTCCGATAATCCTTCTTTATTGGGCCGCCCGACAGGGTTCGATCTGACGGTCAGGGACGTGCGTGTTTCCGCCGGCGCGGGTTTTATTGTAGCGTTAACGGGAGATATAATGACAATGCCGGGTCTTCCAAAAGAACCGGCCGCAAATAAGATTGACATTAGTCCCGATGGTACTATAACCGGATTATTCTGATAAAATGGGATTGTCTCATAAAATCGTTCCCTGAGCATAGGGTAAAGCTTTGCTTTACCCTATGCGTTTTTTACAGCTTGTCGAATTCTTTCATGAAAGCAATGTGCGCATCTTTTTCGTTTATAACTTCTTCGAGCATAATTGTGAAATTTTTCTGCGCCCAGCAGCGCTTGCTGTTATAATAACGGTTTATTATCCTCCAGAATTTCTGCGGGAACAGCAGCATGCTTTTCATTACCTTCATTTCGTCCTGTTCCAGAGGTTCTATCTTCCTGTAAACGTCAAGGATAGCCTTTGCTTTTTTTATGTCCCAGTTGCATTTTCTCATTCTTCTTCTTAACATGTTCACTATGTCGTATATCTTAAGTTCCAGGTTGCAGTAATCAAAATTTATGATAAAAGTCTTGTCGCCCTTGATTATTATATTCTGGTACGAATAATCATGATGGCATATCATGCCTTCCTTTTGTGTCTGCTCAACAAGCTTGTTGTATTTTGATCCGTACAGTATTTCAAGGCTGTCATACCCGAGCTTGTAAAAATCGTCAAAATGCTCGATAAACAAATAATCAAAACCGTTGCGTTCCTTTTCGGCCTTTCTTCTGAGCTTGCGTATTTCTTCAAGGCGTTTTTTGAAACTGTAAGGCAGTTTACCGAGGCTGCTCGGGACATATTTCACATCTTTCGGCAGAAAACCGTGCCCGGCTTTATGCATTAAGGCGAGCGCTTCCGCAGCCATAGCCACATCGCGGTCGTCGTCAAACTCGCACTCCCTGCCGTCAATCAGATTGACCATAGTATATACGTTCCCGTCGATCTCAACATACGGCTTATTGTTCTGTGCAATACAGTAAGGATCTATCCGGGAGAAATTACGGCTTATAAGATGCTGTTTCGCCTGATGGATAAATTCAACACGCTCTTTCTGGTACTGGCATGCTTTTATGTATTTCCTTCCGCCGGAGGTTTCCAGGATATATCCCGCCCGGTAAGGCTTGATCCCCAAAATATGAATGCCATAATACGCTTCAATTAATCCTTTCGCTTCATGCATACGGTTCTCCCATCCAGTCTTTTACTAAAGGTTTTAAATCCTTTCCCGGAGACGCAGATCAGCAGGTTTGTATAATACCCACAACGCAAACAGATGGGTTCAACAGTTCTCGATAAGGCATGTTGTCTACTGAACAATTATATGCCGCTGGGATATTGATTATACCAAAACACCGGAAAACACAGGCTTGGACAAAACAGACACACCTACAGCAGGTACTTCAGTATAATAAGCAGTATCACGCCCGGCAGCCCGAGCGTCCCCGCTATCAAAGCCGAAAAGATGTTCAACGATATGTGGAAATCAAAATACTGGCCGATAAGATTTATCAAAAGAATGACAATGCCTCCGATAATGCCGTTAATCATAAGTTTAACGGCAAATTTCAGAGGCACTTTCAAAGCTTTGCCGAACGCAAATACGATAATAATTCCCGCAATCCACGCAAGCAGGATGAGTAATTCGCTGTTCATACCGGTCGCCCCCCATTCTTACGGAGCTTGTTTATCCGGTATTATTCTATTCAGAAAACGGATCTTTATGATTCCAACAAGTCCGTCATAAAGATCCGTCTTCAGCTTCAAGTTTTAAGGATTTTATTTTTTTACCTCGATTTGCGCGAGTTTTTCGTAAAACTGTATAATGCCGCCGTGATCATTTCCGGCTTTGCCGTCTACCTTAAGAGCCTGCATAATTTCCATCACCTGGCTTGTGAGCGGCAGCGGCACTCCGACTTCATGGCCTGTTTCAATCGCGTTCATCAAATCTTTAATATGGAGTTCTATCCTGAAGCCGGGCTTAAAATTCCTCTGCAAAACAAGCGGCACTTTTGCGTCCAGTACTGTGCTGCCCGCCAGCCCTCCGCGAATGGCATGGTACACCTTTTCGGGATCGACGCCGGCTTTAGTGGCAAGCACCATAGCCTCGGACATTGCTGCGATATTCAGCGCGACGATAATCTGATTCGCCAGCTTTGTCATGTTCCCGCTGCCGATTTCGCCTACATGAACTACCGATGAACCCATCTTTTTCAATATATCTTCAACTTTTTTGAACGCATCCACGGGACCGCCGACCATGATCGACAGTGTCCCGTCGATTGCTTTCGGTTCACCGCCGCTGACGGGCGCATCGAGCATAATAACGCCTTTCTCGGCTGCCTTTTCCGAAATCTCCTTGGAAGCCAGCGGAGCGATAGAGCTCATATCGACAAGTATCGTACCAGGCTTTGCGCCTTCAAGCACTCCGTTTTTCCCTAATACCGCTTCCTTTACATGCGGTGAATTCGGAAGCATCGTAATGACAACTTCGGTTTTCGACGCTACGTCCGCGGAAGACTCCCCTTTCTCCGCTCCGGCGTCGGTCAGCGCCTTCACGGCTTCCGGAACGATATCGTAAACTACGACGGAATACCCGGCCTTCAACAGGTTTTTCGCCATAGGCTTGCCCATTATTCCGAGTCCTATAAAACCAATTTTCACGATGACTACCCCCTTATATATTTATGTACTAATCAATAGGTTTCAGCACGACCTTCATTGCTTCCCTTCTTTCGATAAGCCTGAAGCTCTCTTCCCACTGATCAATCGTAAGTTCGTGCGTTATCAGCGGCTTAAGGTCGACCTGGCCTTTTGAAAGCAGCACAAGGCACTTTTCCCAAACATCCCATGTGTGGCTGAAATGCCCTTTCAGCGTAACGCTTTTCGATATGATCGGGTCAAGGGAAAATCCGACGGGCTTCGGTCCCCAGCCTATCTTCGTGATCTGACCGCCGGGACGGACGACATCCATCGACAGCTTAAGCGTCTGCGATACGCCCGCGGCATCAACGACAAGATCGGCGCCGTAACCGTCTCCCATCGACATGATTATCGATGCAACATCGTCTTTTTCGCTGTTTAACGCCATTGTCGCGCCGTAGTCGAGCGACATCTTAAGGCGCTCTTCATCCCCGTTCGCGCCAACGGCTATGATTTCACTGGCCCCGCAGATCTGCGCCATTTTAATGCAAAGCATTCCGATAGGGCCCGGACCTATTACAACTACCGTATCTCCCGGGTTTACCCTGCTGCTGTGCACGACTGCTTTATATGCCACGCAAAGCGGTTCGGTCAGCGACGCTTCTTTCAGCGATACGTTATCGGGAACCCTGTGCAGGATCCTTGCCGGAACCTTTACGTATTTCGCAAACGCGCCGTGAACTTTAAAACCAAAGCCTTTCCTGTCCCTGCAAATCGGGTACTGGTTGGTCCGGCATAATTCACACTCTCCGCAGTAATCAGCATGGGTTTCCGCTGTTACCCTGTCGCCCGGTTTGTAGCCTTTTACTTCGCTTCCGACCTTTTCTATAGTTCCTGCAAACTCATGCCCGAGAATCAGCGGAACATTCAACGGAATCGAAACAAGATTTTTATGCATATGCGGATCAGTGCCGCAAACCCCGGTATACGCGACCCGTACAAGAACATCCGTCGGGCCGATTTCCGGAACCGGCATTTCGCGAAGCTCCGTAGCATCGGCTACATTATCATACTTGACAACCGCTTTCATCGTCTTTTCCATTGCCATCTTCCTTTCTAAAGAGCTTTTGCCCTTTCTACGATATTATCAGCCGTAAGCCCGTAATGTTTAAGAAGCGCATCATATGTATTTGCCGATTGGCCGAACTCGTCGTTTATTCCTATCGTTTCCACCGGTATACCTTTTCCTCTCAACGCATAGGTAACGACACTGGCGAGGCCGCCTATAATCGAATGCTCTTCTACCGTTATAACCCCTTTCATGCCTTCGGCAAGCTTTATAATCGAATTGTCATCAACCGGTTTTAACGTGCTTACGTTAACGACCCTTGTCGAAATACCCTGTTCACCGAGCCTGTCGGCTGCAGCAAGCGCTTCGCATACCATCCTGCCCATCGCAAATATCGTTATATCACTGCCATCACGCAATACATACGGTTTACCGATAACAAATTCCTCGTCTTCAGGGAATATATCCGGAACATCATTCCTGCAAATCCGGATATAAACCGGACCATTGTATTCGACAGCAGCCCTTACGGCCTTTACCGTTTCAATCGCGTCACACGGCACAAGAACGGTCATATTCGGTATTGCCCGCATAATCGCGACATCTTCGACGGACTGGTGTGTCGCCCCGTCGCCGAAGTCCGAAAGCCCGGCGCTCGAACCGATAATCTTGACATTCAGCTTGCCTATTGCAACGCCCTGCCGGATCTGATCATACGGACGACCCGTTGAAAACACGGCAAATGAGTTCACAAACGCAATCCTGTCAGTCAGCGAAAGCCCTGCGGCAAAAGAAATCATGTCGGCTTCCGCGATACCCATTTCAAAATATCTATCCGGAAATTCCTGCTCAAACAGGCAGGTCATTGTACTCTTGCTAAGATCGGCATCAAGCACGACAATCCTTTCATTTTCCCTGCCAAGCTCCACAAGCGTCTTTCCGTACGCTGTCCTCTGGTTCTGCATCTTCATATTACATTACCCCCTGTTCCGAAAGGATTCCGCAAGCCGTTTCGAACTGTTCCTGCGTCATCGCGCCGTTATGGAAGGCCGCGTTGTTCTCCGCAAATGGTATACCTTTACCTTTAACCGTATGGGCAATAATTATTGACGGTTTGCCCTTTACCTTTTCTATACTGTCAAGGGTTTCAACTATTTCTTTCATGTTGTGTCCGTCTATTTCAACGGTATGCCATCCGAAGGCTTCCCATTTTTCTCTTATCGGTCTCGTATCGAAACGATCCGCAATCGGACCTGTAGCCTGCAGTTTGTTGTGATCGAGTATTGCCAGCAGATTGTCGAGTTTGTAATAAGAAGCTGCCATTGCGGCTTCCCAAATCTGCCCTTCGGCCAGCTCGCCGTCTCCGACAATACAATATACACGTGCGCTGCTTTTATCGAGCTTCAAACCCGCTGCGATTCCACATGATATAGATAAACCCTGGCCAAGCGATCCAGTATTCGCTTCGATGCCGGGAGTTTTATTCATATCGGGATGTCCCTGCAGTATCGAACCCAGTTCCTTTAAATTCCACAGTTCTTTTTCGGGGAAATATCCGCATATTCCCAACGCTGCGTACTGGGCAATCGCCGCATGTCCTTTGCTGAAGATCAGCCTGTCACGTTCAGGCCATTTAGGGTTTTTCGGATCATGTCTCATCTTGTGGAAATACAACGCTGCCACTACATCCGCGATGGAGCATGAACCTCCGAAGTGACCGGCTTTACCCGGACCAACCATTTTTACAATAGTCAGCCGGATTTCCTGCGCTTTCCTTTCCAACTGTTGAATAGTCATAAAATCATCCTCTCCATTGTCTACTTGTATGATGTAATACATTTATAAAAGGCAAAAATTCCCCCGTATTGAATAAATTGAATTCGCAAATCAGGCGAGCGGCTTTTTACTCTTCAGTTCATCCAAGCCGCTTATTTTATCCACTGTCGCGCTGATATGCTCTCTCATCAGTTTCGCTGCCGTGCTTTCGTCCCTGTTTTTTATCGCCTCGAGGATTTTTCCGTGATAGTAGAGTCCACCCTCATACCCGGTGATATCAACAATTTCTTCCATTATTTTTTTCAACATGTCGTGGATTATGGCATTTACTTTGATGATAACACTGTTATGCGTCGCCATAGCGACAGCTACATGGAAATTTAAATCCGCCTCGGCAAATTCCTGAATATTGCCTTTTTTCTTTTCCATAGCCTTAAGAGCCTTTTCAAGCCTGGCTATGTCTTTTTCATCGGCTCTTTTTGCGGCCATCCTTGCGCTTTCCGCTTCCATTATTGCACGAAACTCAAGCGTTTCGGAAAAACTCGCGCTCTCAATCATCAAAATAGGCAGCAGAGTATTCATGTAATTCTCCGGAAGCACTTCATTAACAAAAGTGCCCTCTCCTCTGCGGATGGTCAAAACGCCCATGCCGACGAGCCTGTGAATTGCTTCCCTGACCGAAACCCTGCTTACGCCGAACAGTTCAACCAGTTCGTGTTCGCTGGGAATCTTACTCCCCGGAGCCCACTCGCCTGTAATGATATGCTCTTTCATTTGTTCAAATACTTCGTCGCTTATACGTTTTGGTTTAATTGCCGTAATTGTCATTTTGCCTCTCCTACATTGTAAGATGTATTACAACTACAAAATAATTATACCACATTATTTTCTATAGTAAAAGAAAATAATTGGCTATTTATAC
>JAAYXD010000258.1 GCA_012516065.1 Clostridiaceae bacterium | reverse complement strand
TATCGGTTGAGTCTCTCCGTAGCTGGGTCAAGCAGAGTCAGATCGACCAAGGCGAACGGCCCGGCTTGACTACCGAGGAAAAAGAGGAACTCAGGCGTCTTCGTAGAGAGAATCGAATCCTGCTAGAAGAGCGAGAGATCCGTCGCATAGCGGAGACCTGTCCACGAAAACGGGGCAACTCCAGTTTATACTACGGAAACGACAACTGATGGACTAGTTGTCGCGCTTTCTCTATTGCCCAACAAGCAACTGGTATAGCTTCTGTCCGTACCGCATTAGGCGCTCGTCGACAGCGCGCAAGTCTGCCACAAGTTCATCGTACTGAGCGAACTCCGCCTGAATCGATCGCGGATCCGCTACCGAGTTCTCCTCCCTCTCCAACTGCTGCTGATACCATATGAAGCCAGAAGGCTGGTGGCATGCTCAGGCGAGGTCATGGAGTTGGCATATCCAGAACATTCTGGGCACCTAAACCTCGAGATCGTCCAAGAACTCTGACGCTGGGTAGACCCCCGTCACAAGCAGATGGTCTCGGGCACGAGTGCATGCGACATAGAGAAGATGTCGCTCCGTGGAGTATACCTCCTCCAGATCAGACTCGTCTCCCGCACTCTCGATTCGCTCCTGGAGGGGAACGATCTCATCATCACATGCTGCAACAGCAACTGCACGGAACTCAAGGCCCTTGGCCAAATGCATCGTACCGATGGATAGGCAATCGGATGAAATGGCTAGGCTCTCATCGAGTACCTTGTAGTGAATGCCAGCTTCCATCGCAGCTGCGCAGGCTCTATCGACTTCAGCGGAGGAACGAACGAAAACAGCCAGTTCGCCGGCAGACACACCATCAGAGACCCTTTCAGTCAACCATCGGGCGACGGCAGCGCTTTCGGCTTTGGCAGTCTCAAAGACTTTGGTAACTGGCTCTGGTCCGTTGAAGACAGATACAGTACGTCTCCTGTCTTCGACGTTCCCATCTACATCGGACAACTGAGGCGCCAGTAGACGATCAGCCTGCCTTCTGATCTGATGAGACGTTCGGTAGTTGACCCGAAGCGTCTTGGATCGTCCTCGGATGTCTACACCTAGCGCCTTCCAAGAGAATGGTTGCTGAAAGATCCGCTGGCCCAGATCGCCAGCAAAGAAGAGACCGTTGCGCCGTCCTGCTCCAAGCGCGGCCAGGAAGCGCAGCTGTGCTACACTAACGTCCTGGGCTTCATCGACTACAATGTAGTCAAGAGGCGACCGCTGGTTTTCCTCGAAGTGCCTCGCGAGCCGTGCGAAGATCTCGGAGTGCGTGACCAGGTTATCAGCTCGTAGACGCGACTTCACAGTCTCAAAAACCGACCAAAGGAGTGCTCTCTGATTCTCGGACAATCTCGTTCTACGCCCAAGTCTCACTACATCCTTGTAGTCCTCCCAGGTTTCCAGCTGCCATGCATCAATGACGTCGCGCCATTCAGTCAATACGAACCGCTGACTGAACCTGGAGTCTCTCACTCCTTGGGCCGCTTCCGCCACATATCTCTCAATCACCTGGGGAGAGGCCAGATTGGGTCTGCCGAAGTGCGCTTCGTATAACCTATAGCCGATCGCGTCTACAGAATGCACTTCGAGACGCTCTCGCACTCGTGGTTCATTGCTGATCAAGCGTGCCACCTTTGCTTGCAGGGCATTAGCCAGAGCATCCGAGAACGTGGTGAGCAAGACTCTCGCATCAGGACGGCTGCGGGCAAGAAAGACAGCGCGATGCAGAGCTACAACTGTTTTTCCGGTTCCAGCCGATCCGGAGACGCGGGCCGGGCCACTGTAGTCCATCTCAACCAACTGGCGCTGCGTCGGATGGAGGAATACAATCCACTTCTCCCATGGACACTCGAGAGCTCGCTCAAGCTCAGCAGTATCTGCCATCGCCCTAAACCGACGTTGAGCATCAGGGTGCTCGTAACTGCTGATCCCAGCTGCCACCGCTGGCGCTGCCGACGGAACTCCACCTGTCGCCAGATCGAGGACTGCCTCTGCAGCCTCGCCGGGCAGATGCTCGACAAGCTCAAGAAGAGCGTCCTCGTCTGCTTCTCGTACCAAGTCGAGCCACTCTTCCGGAACACCATAGCTCAGCAGCTGATCGTCCGACAAATCACTGAGAGGAGGTCGTTTCGATGGTTGCTCTGGCTTTTCAACAACGAGTCGCGGTATGGAGATCTCTCGGACTGTCGTTCGCAACTCCACCAACTGAGCGGCACCGGTAGACGGGTGCACCTCCAATTTGCGTTGCTCCGCGCACCGATAGGCCGGATCGTGGTGATCGACGTAGCACAGCAGTAGACACTCGTCTGTCTTGTGCACAATCAGCCGAATGTCGTCATTGACCCTCACTGACCAGAAACCTCTGTCCTTGGCTCTCTCAATTCGATGCATCTGCATCCCTGAATTCGAGGAAGGGTTCAGCTGAAGGTCAAAAGCTGTTGTCTTGACCGCCTTCTGCTCCCCACCAGTCAGCTTGGCCAGGCTGTCTATGAACGTGTCAGAGATCCGAAACTCCATACCTACCGTCACCCGACCCTGTACACTTTCATAACCTCGTCACCTAGATGGTTAATGACCTTAACAGCGATGCGGCCGCTCTTGGGCTTATCGAAGAGCCTGGACACATTGCTGTGCAGTGTGTCCCAAGCCTCGGCGTTGATCTCAGCTCTCAGGGTTGTCTTAAGTGCCTTGTACGGATCGTTTGCGCCTAGGAAGTAGGCGTGTCGGACGAAGAAACTCTCCTCGTTGTAGTCAGTATCAACGAACCAGCACGCTATGCCTTCAGGGCCATCGCTGCGGATCTCGCCCGTTTGTGGGTGAAAGACGTCAACGCCATTCACCCGGACGCGGATCTTGCCCTCATCGGCTTCGATGATGTCGATATCGGGCTCACCGAATACTACGAAGAGATTTCCCTTGCCGGTATTCTTGAGATCATCCGCCATGTGCAAGTCTGCGTTCATCCTCGCCTTCAGTACGGGTACCCGGCCAAGCCGGTCAAAGTCTGATGAATGAGCATCGTAGTTGAAGGCGCAGGTAATGAGGACATCGAAGTCGGCGTCGCCTGCCTCGCGTGCGGCCGATACGAGGTCAGGGCGAGACACCGTACCGAACTCAGGACCAACGAAGATCGCGGCACGTTTCTCTAAGGATGACTCCTCGTCACCCTCGACGTATCGTCCCTCTGCACAGATCATGTGACCGGGCCAAGGCATAATCGAAGTGAAGCTGATCCTGTCTTGCTTACGAGCCTGCTGCACACCAGCTATCTTGAGGTTTTCGAGGACCATCTTCACAAAATCATGCCCATTGCCTGCATAGGTCCCTGATCCGGCGGCATTTGCGACCAATTCGTCGTTCTCATCGACAGCAAGAACCCGGTGAGGAGACAGGCTCTCAACAGTGAATGGCCCGGCAACTCGTACCTTGCTGTTGTCCTCGTATGGCTTGTCGTAGAGGTACTCATAGTCTGCTTTGGAGGCTATCGAAGCATCGATCTCCCTCTGTCTCGCGATGCGCTGCTCCCACCACTCAGAGTGAACGTCCTTGGCTTCCTGTGACCAGGTCTCATCGACATCTCGAGGAATCTCCCATTCCTCCCATGCCTGGCCGAGCAGCTTGTTGAGCCTCTGGCGCAGTGGTTCGAGCACCTTCTGATACTGCTCCCAGATGACATCGATTTCGGCGTTGTTGGCTATCGACTTGAGGGTGATGTGCGGTACCCTCTGGTACACAAACCCCTGACGGATGTCGCCATAGGTCGGCGCCTCAGAAGGGGCGGTGCGTGTTACCTCGGCTCCTTTTAGCTGGCCATCTCTGCTATCAGCAAGCAGGTAGTACGGGTATCGCGCACCCATGATACGGGCGCGAGCTAGGGCGAGTGCGACTCTGGAAGTGTCAATCGTAATCCATCGCCGTCCCCATTGCTCTGCAACGTATGCAGTGGTTCCCGAGCCGCAAGTGGGATCGAGGACGAGGTCGCCGGGGTCGGTGGTCATGAGCAGACAGCGTTTCACTGCTTCGGTAGCTGTCTGGACGACGTAGATTTTGGTATCAAGGCGGCTCTGGATGCCTCCGATGTCATCCCAAACATTTGAGACGGCCTGGACTGGGAAGTCTTCCAGATACCGTACGTAGTTCAGTATGTTCGTGCTAGGCGATAGACGTCCGGCCTTCTCGAGTCTTTGCATCCCTTCGGTCGTCGTCTTCCAGCGCCCTCGGAAGAACCCCATTTGAAGTAACACTTCGACGACTGGATTGGCTTCCGAAGTCGCCTTATCCAGGCGAAAGCTACGAGCTCCATCGGGGACAGCAGTCCCGCAAAGCTGCTCAGCTTTGCGAGCCGTAATCCGAACACCATCAGCCAATTCCACGCCTGTGTACTTCGAGCCTCCTTCCCCTCCGACGAGCTTCTCTGTGTACACTCCTCTAGACTTGGCAATAGACTTATTCCTGGCGTACCAGATGATGTAATCGCACTTGTTCATGATAAAGTCCTGAACTAGCCCGCCAGTCTTCACAAACGAAATGAGACTGATAAAATTGTCATCTCCGAACACCTCATCTAGTAGCAGGCGAACTCGGTGTACGTTTTCGCTACCAATCTGCACGAAAACTGACCCACTCTCATGCAGCAGCTCCCTCGCCACAATCAGCCGATCTCTCAGATAGGTTAAGTACGAATGGATTCCATCTCTCCACGTGTCCCGGTAGGCTTTGACCTGCTCTGGCTCACGAGTGATGTGATCCACGCTCCCGTCCTTGACGTCTCGGCTGGTGGTGGACCACTGCCAATTCGAGTTGAACTTAATCCCGTATGGAGGATCAATGTATATGCACTGTACCTTCCCTCGCAGCCCTTCGCGCTCAGCCAAAGACGCCATGACCTGCAGACTATCGCCGAGGATCATTCTGTTCGACCAGTTAGCATCGTGTTGGTAGAACTCCGTCTTAGCATTTTCGTTCGGCAGACCGTTGAAGTCCGCAAATAGGTCAAGCTCAGGCTGTTCGGCGGCATTCTGAAACCTCGTGCGCCGCATCAAGTCGTCGATCAGCACTTTGGGATGGACCTTTTCCTGTATGTATAGAGGCGCGGCATGAACGACCAGGTCGGACCAATCCTGCTCATCTTTGCCTCGCCATACCAGCTGAGGATCTAGGTCCCGGTTGCGACGCTCATAGGCGATGCGAATCGGAGTCTGGTCGTTCTTGTTCATGATCGACTGGTACTCGGCAGTAGGGATGTATTTCCGAGTTGCTCCATCGTGCATTAGCGTCTCAATGGTCTTCTCCCTCTTTTTCTTCCTTGCCATATCAGCATCATCTCCCTGCCGGTGCTACTATCACCGAATCGACCATCCTGGCAAACTCGGCCTCAACCCTCGCTGCGAAATCGGACTCCATCGCGAAGACCTCAGTGAACTCAGCGAACGCCCACCTACCGTGGTCATGTAGATTGTTGACTCCCGGAACCCAACGAGTCTCCATGGTGCTCTTCTTCTCCTTGGCGTCCTCGCCCCTGTATCCCTTGATTTCCACTACTAGGTGCAACGGGTCCTCCCGGCCATCGTCGAGCACAACTATGAAGTCGGGGATGTATCTCCTGACTTCCGACCCGTGAAGGTAGGGAACCTCAAAGCCTAGGCCGTAGCTCCTGACATAGGCTCTGACTCTCGGATGCCCCTCAGCGACTCGACAGAACTCAGCCTCCCAATCGCTGTCAAGGATCGCCCAGTTGATGTGGCAGCGACGCGGGTCAGTCTCCCATCGGGTCCTCTTCGAAGTACGGAAGTTAACGTACTTCGTCGACCCAGTGGGGTTGTACGGGTCCAGGACTGCTAAGATCGAGCGCCCTCCGACCATTGACCTCGTGATCGCCTGGGTTATGCGCTCGCATGCCATGTCTGCTAGTTCCTGATACATCAACTGAGCAGGGTATGTTCCTCCTTTACACTCCAGACACGTATCAAGCCACTCCCTGGTGATTCGCTTGAGTTGACCAAATAGATGCAGCTTAGGATCCTGGCCTGGGTCACGCCATTTCGTATATAGCAGCCGACTCGTGAGATGGAACAGCACTGAGGACCGGCGCATATCGTCCAGGTGTTCAAGACTGAGGTCCACATCTTCGCCAATGATACCCGCGTTCCTGGTTATGGATGGTCCTACGAGATCAGGAGTGAGCGTCAACTTGGAGTCTTCGCTGAATTCGGCGGTGAGGCGTTCCGTCGGCAACTCAACTCGGTACCCTTCAACGCGAGGAAATCGTATCTCCAAATGGTCACGCTCGGGCCGGATGGCCTTCACCTGAATCGTCTCTCTCGGGGGCTGGGGCGGAGCCACTACTGGCTTGGCAGTGAAGTCAAACGGAATCCCCAGCACATCGGCGTACTCGACATTGAACAGGCTTTCCTCATTCAGGTCATAGGACTGACGTCGAAGCGCTCTTCCAATGACCTGTTCGCACAAGAGCTGCGTACCGAACGCCCTAACCCCTAACACGTGGGTCACAGTATTGGCATCCCAACCCTCGGTGAGCATGGACACAGACACAACGCAGCGAATCGACTCTCCGAGATGACCCGGCTTGCCTACGGTGTTCATGACCTCTCTGAGCAAATCCTGGTCTGTCAGATTCTCTGCCTGTCTCTTGTCGCCTGTGCGCTCAATAATCTCTCGTCGAAACCGATCGATCTCATCGGCTGCCATCTTCCGAAACCCCTCGTCGAGAGCATCGCCAGATTCGAGCTGCTCACTATCGATCAACAGTGTGTTAGGCCGCGCAAGTGGCTGTCCGTGCTCGTCGAAGTTGCGAAAGAGGGGCAGGCGTCCATTCACCAGAATGGGAGGGTCATCACCTGATTCGCGGTAGAAGCCCGACACATAGTCATACAACAGCTTCGATGTTGACGTGTTGTTGCACACGATTATGAAGCATGGAGGGGTCTTTACTCCTGCAGCATTCCACAGGTCGAAGGTCTTGGCATAATGACCATATAGGGCATCCAGAGCCGTAAGGAGCTCCGCAGGCAGACTGAGAGGATCAAGGGTCTTCGCCTTGCCTCGCCCCTTCTTAGGCATACGCGTACGGATGTGCTCCCAGAGATTACGGAACTTAGGCATGTCCTCGCCAGGTATGTTATCAGCGATTGGGACTCGGGGGAGCTTGACGATCCCGCACTCGATAGCATCCATGAGTGAGAAGTCACTCATAGTCCAAGGGAACAGTGTACCTTCTGCGTATCCAGACCCGCGGAGAAAAAACGGGGTAGCCGACAGATCAATCACTCGAGTGATCCCCAACTTGCGTCCCACGATCTCTAGACCACTTATCCACAGCCGAGCAGCCTCGTTGTTCTTCTCTGCTTCCTTACGGTCGTCGCCCTTCAGACCTGAGTCAACAGGACTGTCAGGTTTCTCACGATAGCAGTGATGTGCCTCGTCGTTGAACACCATCACCCGCTTTAGGCCCATGAGTTCGGGCATTACGCGCTGAAGCATCTGTCCCTCGGTTTCGAGTGTGGCAGGTTCTTTCCCTCTCCCTTGGAGAAGAGCACGTCCAACCCTTGATATCTCCATTCGCTCTCTGAGCTTGAACGCGTGGAAGTTGGTGATCACGATCTTCGCACGGTCCAGATCCGCCACCATGTCATGAGGTACGAGTTCGCGGCTTCGGTAGTAGCTGTCTGGATCATTGGGCAGCAATACCCTGAGCCTGTCCCGGATGGTGAGTCCCGGCGTCACGACCAGAAATCCTCTGGTGAACCGAGGACTAGTAGGGTGACGAACAGCGTTTATCGTCTGCCAGGCGATGAGCATAGCCATCACAGTGGTCTTGCCGGCGCCGGTTGCGAGTTTCAGGGCTAGACGCGCCAGCTCAGGATTCGCTTCAGCATTGGCGTCGACGAGATGGTCAAGAAAGACTCTTCCCCGTTCTCCCTCCCTAGGGGCGACCTCAGTCAGCCAGATCACGGTTTCGGCCGCCTCAATCTGACAGAAAAATGGCCGAATACCAGCAAACTTGTGATGACGCCAGTGTTTCAGCAAACGAGCGGTCTCAGCAGTGACCCGCCAACTGGATTCGGGACGCATGCGCCACTGATCCACTTCTTGGCGCAGAGCATTGATCACTGGAGTTGGATCGTATTGCTGTTCCTCGGTTGACAAGCCCTTGCCCTCATCGAAGATCATCTGCTGCTCGACTGCTTGTCCTCTGCGTTTCCTTGGCTTAGGGATAGGCGTTATGAACTCCGCTATTCGGCGCCGCTCGACAACTCGTCCGGTCGGCTGCCCTTGCTTGTCGAGTTCCCAATGTCTAGCTGGATACTCGTAAGGTGAGTTGAGAATCGGCCTATCGAAGAACTGATTGTCCATGCTCCGACCCCTCGTGATCTAGTTGCCGCCAGCCACAAGACCAAGAGTGACGTATACCCCTCGTCCGAGATCCTCTCCAAGACGATTGGTGTCGGCACCACCTCTTGGCGTTTGGGACGTTGTGACCTATGCGACTCATCCTTGGATTTCGACATGGGAGCAGTGGGACCTTCTTACAGGGGACTTCTGCTACTTGAAAAGCCAACCGATGCCATCTGACCTAGCCCTGACAGAGAGAGCATAGCGTTGCGCCGACTAGCAGCTCCATAAGGGCTATCTCCGCTACAAGCGGCCCGGGGGGAGCGGGTTCGGGCGGCCAGCCTTGTCATCGCCTGTGACGAACTAACCGTATCTTCACCGAACGAAATGATTCGCACCCGTAGAAGGCACTGATCGTTAATCCCATCAGCGACACGAGGGGGTCTTCAAAACGTTGGAGGACGGGGAAGTGAGACAGCTATACACAGTGTCGGGCAGAGTTGCCTTGGCACCGCCACTGCTACGGTGATGCTACGCCGGTCGACACATGGAACAGGTATCATCGCTGTCGAATACCACTCACGGGATCTTCACACTGCCGGCAGGAGCTTGGCTGTCGGTTCAGAGCACGTGCAACACCTTCTACTCACCCATGCCTCGCAGGAACTCATCCACATACGGAAACTCTTTGTCAAGGATCTCGAGCAACCTCGCACCAGCCTGCGTAGTCAGACGTACCAGGTCGAAGCACTCCAAGATGGCGTGCAGATGTTCATCACTGCCCGGTGAAAAGCCATGCTGTCTAGCCAGACACCTGGCCACGAGCTGTACTTCGCTGGGAGGTATCTCCTCGAGGGTTCGTGGTCCTCTGCTCCTTAGCCTGACAGCCGGGGCGTCGACAACTCTGACTACAGAATACAGAAGGTCACCAGTTCCCATCTCATCCTCACTCACTACCCATTTCCGGCGGATTGCTTGATCTAGAGCTCTGTTCATCACCTTCCTAAGCTCACCGCCCATCCGCTTGATCCCACAGCTCCTCAGGTACGTATCATAGGCTCGTTTCGCCACCATCGGGCCTTCAATCTTGATGATCCGAGTAATCCCCTCCATCACCTGGTGCTGGCCTGCAGTGCGTGGGTCAACGCAGGGAGGGTCCGAGTACTCGATATAGTCAGTCATCGGCAGTCCAACCTGTATCCCAGTCAGGGAAACACTTGCTACTGACTCATCGCTCAAGACAACAGCGCCATCAGGGCCAGACAGATGATGGTCCCTATCGCTAAGACCATCTGCTAGTGCAACAACCCGTACGGAAGACTCGTCAGGCAGCATTGGGAATCCGGCACTCGGTCGCTGGACCGTTTCGTCCGTAACCGCAATCTGTTCAGATAGCACTTCTGGCTCCCAGTCAGAGACTCGCCCGTCTCTGACTGCTGTTACCACACGGTGTTCAGTGTGCAGACTCCTTGGTAGCTCCTCAAATCCTACTGGCTCGATCCCGCGTTCCGACAGTATCGACACTAGCTCGTCCATCACTTCCCTCCGTCTGCGGACGAACGCCGAGGCGAAGCAACGCCAGAATTTCCACCCAACCCGCTCCAGTACTGCCTGGCGCCTCATGTCATCTGCCCATTGCTCTGGGCCGTGGTACCTATCACCATCACACTCGATGGCGAGTCTGGCATCGCCATGCCCCTCGACAACGAAGTCAATGCGATAGCGGCCAGCCTGCACCTGAGGAGTCACTCGGTAACCACGCTGGACTAGCTCGTCATACATCTCCCGCTCGAAATCAGACTCGCAGCGCTCTCGAAGATTCTCAACTCGAACCTCGTCCTGCGCACACGGGGTCTTGAAGTGATCGATAATGCTCCGCCGCAGTGTATCCCTAGGACTCAAGTGCTCCAGCTTGACAGAGCGGACCAGGTACATCCTATCTCTGGCGCGAGAGGCTGCAACGTTGAAGCGCTGAGCAAAGGTGTCTCGCGTGAGGGGAATCCCCACATAATTCGGGGCTGAGACCATGGAGAGAAACATAATGTCGCGTTCCTTGCCCTGGAACGTCCGCGCGTCTCCGCACGTGATCCGGTGCCGCTGTATTACCTCCGGACCAAGCGATTCAGCCAATCTTTCCCATATTAGCCTGGCTTGGTCATGACCAATAAGTGACACGACTCCGATCGACCGAGTCGTCATTTGTGGGTCACCAACTATGCGAGTGATCTCGTCTACAATGAACTCGGCCTCAGGCCAGTTCACATCTCCCTCACGGTACCCATCCGTCACCGTTACGTCGATCAGCGGCGGATCGAGGCGCTCTGATAGTCTAGGAACTCGAAGCGGCTGCAACTCGTGGTTATAGAACTCGCGCTTCGAGTACTCGATTATCGGAGCCACACAACGGAAATGCTCTCTGAGCATCACGGAGCTATTCGCAAAGACGACCTTGAATAGGTCATAGATAGAGCGGTCAGGGGACATTTGTGCGCGGTAAATATCTACCTGGTCGCGAAGAAAGCGGGCCATAAGAGTACGGATCTTCTCTTCGTCTTGCCCCACACCTTCCGGCGAAACCTGCCTGTCGTCGCCCACTATCAGAACCTTCTGAGCTCGCAGAATGGCTGGCAAGGCCGTGAGGTCGGATTGCGATGCCTCATCAATGACCACGAGGTCAAAGCAGCCAAGTTCCGATGGAAGTGATTCGGAGACCCGATAGTGAGCCATTATCCAGCACGGCACGGCCGGGTTTGCCTCTGCCGCGGCCTTACGTGCGTCCTGTCTGAACCGTGCTGCTCGCTTACCTGTGCCCTTGCCGATCTTACGAATTGCATTCAGGTACGCCTGAAGGGCCGACCGGATACCGGGGGATGCGTTCTGAGCCAACTTCAGCCACGTACGCTTTCCCACAACGTGACGATAGGCCCGCGCAAGGTCGTCTTGCAGGTCAGAGCGCTTTGAGGCCAGCTGTCGCAATTGCTCTTGAGCATCGATCGATTCTAGATGGGTATCGAGACGTCTCAGGCGCCACACCTGTCGCCAGTTGTCCGGTAAGAGATGGTCTACCACCGAATCTACAGCTTGACGAAGTAATGCAGCGTACTCAGGAGCCCCGGACGCCGCTACCTTCCTGCACACTACACGAACCGTATCAAGGTCACCACTAAGCGTATGGACCCGCCTGAGTTCAGCCATGACTGAAAACCATTCGCTCCGCATTGTGGCGTTATCGACTTCAGAGTTCCCTAACGTATGTCGGAGGAAATGGCGGATGCGATCAACAATGCGCCCGGATCTACCGGCTAGCACAGTCTCACAACGCTCCCGCTTGGCCCACGCATTCGCGAGTTGACTCTGGGTGATGTGATGGCGGAGAGCTGACTCAAGCTCGGAAAGGTCCTCTTCATCGCGCACCTCCCCACGAGCATCAGCCCAGTTTGGGAATACCCTTGGAGCGCCATTCGAAATGGCGACCTCTGCATCGACCAGGCCTCTGATTTTCTCATAGAGAGCATGTTCTTCTGCCACTGCCAAGATGCTCTCTGGCTGCTCCTCCATGATCGGTAGCCTGAGGCTGTTGGCTATCGCGTTCCAGCGCAGCACGAGTTGACGACAGTCCTTCAGGAGAGCAACGTATTCGCTGACGTACTCCCAGTCAACAGCACCCACCGGCAAGCTCCCTAGTATTGAGATGCTGGCCAGTTTTCTTTGCTGGTCCCGCTTACCCAAGAGACCTCTGATCCCAAAGGCACTACTACCCCTTGCCAGGTTGTCTATTGCCTCGACGAGTTCCGAGTCGAGCTCAATCCCGTTCGGCACGGCTATCGGCCGAACTAGAAATGTCGTATGCCGCTCTACTGCCTGCTCGATCTCCTGCCCCAGAGTCTCCAATAGCTGCAGAATATCTCGGTTCCCCCCGTCACTCAATCGGCGATACACAGATGTGGTCCAGTTCTTGTCAGCACGCTGGATCTCCGTTCGCAGGTTCCTGACGGACTGAACACGCGAGAGCAGTTCACGTGCAAGCTGGAGCGTCTCTGTTCCAGAATCAGCGAGGTCGGGGACCTCACCGTTCTGGATTGCTTGCCTCAATCTTTCAAGCTGCGACAGATCCTGGTGAACCTCGGAGATGAGATCGGAATCGGAGAATTCGCTGGGCTGAGGTACCGACGAATCGAGATAGTCGATGTCTTTCCCGAGTGAGCACCTTGCCTTTCGCAAAGCCGCCACGTCTGCATCCGTGAACTGAGGCCGAAATTCCGGCCCTATGCCAAGCTCATCTGGCACCAACCTGGCTAGGTCCCCACCTTCGACCACTTCATAGGCCGCCTTGAGCGCGTCGATGCTCTCCCCATCCAGCTCAATTGCACGGAAATTCCTTTCTGCCCACTCGCCTATCTCATAGTCGATTGCCGCCAACCGCGCGTGAAGACTATCAATAGACTCCTCCAAACGCTTGATCTCTCGCTCGGTACCAGCCCGGTCAAGGCTCTGCACCTCGGCTGCGATCCTGCTGATGGCGTGCTCAAATTGCTTCATTCCCTCCGATTCACTGGTCAACAGCGAGATCGCCAGTGGCCGGATATCTTCTGGAAGCTGTTCCTGCAGCACTGCCAAAGCTGGGTCCTTCATGGATGTAACCAGTACCCGCTTACCCTGAGCAAGGTAGTGGCAGATGACATTCGCGATAGTATGGGTCTTCCCGGTGCCAGGAGGTCCCTGGACTACAACGCCACTACAGGTGTCCAGTAGCTGAACGATCCTAACCTGTTCATCATTGAACGGCTTGGGGAAGTACAACTCCCGCTCGCGCTCGGATGCGGAACTGTGTCTGTCATGGTATGAGACTGACACTCCCCGATAGCGAGGAAGCACTGTTTCCTGATTCTCCGTATCCGGCTCAGTGACTATGCTAGACACGGCCAGTGGAAATCTACCCTCAGCCTGCTCAACCTCCGCTCTCAATTTTCCGAGGTCCTGGAGAAACAGGTTGTTCGTACGGGGCCGTGCAAATAGCACCCAGGTATCAGTCACTTTCAGATTGGGCCCGGACTGCGGCACTCGTCGGTCGTCCTCAGGCTCCAGATCTGGCCAGTACACTCCATCGCCATCGAGGCTTGATGCCGCCGCGCGAAGAACCGCCTCGAATGTCCCGTGGTCAAAAGGTGAAAATGTCATAGTCGCTTCAGAATAGAGAGCCTTGGCTCTCTCCTCTACACTGGCCACTCCTAGATTGCCTGCGGCGGAGTACCAGCCGAGTTCAAGCTGTTGCTCGACGTCTCGTGGTCGGACCTCGATCTGGGCTGTATCACGGTTCAGCTTCACCTCAACTAGCCGCCCAACAATGGGATATCGCACTCCAGTGCCACCGACATTCCATACTCCAATCCCGACTCCCCACACAACCTCAAGCTGGGATTCGACTATACTGCCCTCTAGCTGCTGCTCAAGGGTAAAAAGCCTGGAATATACCCGGATGGTAGCTCGACGCGGCTTCTCAGTCTGAGCCCATGGGCGCCACCTCGCATCCAAGTATGTTGCGAACTGAGCCCTTACCTCGCTCTCTCTATCATAATCATCGAGGCTGATACGCTCAAAGGGATCTACGGCCGGCTTGTCCACCTGCGATTCATCAGAGGATCGGCGATGTGTTCCTGCGAGGATGAGACTCTCACCGTCGATATGCTCTCGCAAGGTCGGCTCAGACGAAGGATCATTGGATGTGTTCACCCAAGGGGCTAGCAACGCGCTAGTGATATCAGGTGGCCTGGTCTCGTGGAGCCGATCAACGACCAACCAAACCTCGTCGTCATCACTCATGATGCTGATCTTGATACCGGGTAGGCCTTGGATCTCGTGTTCATACAGGGAAAAGGAACGGTGGTCCTCGACACGTGCAACCGGCCTGCTTCGAAGCGTCGTCGTCTTACGGCAGTAGTCGATAAGCTGCAGAAGTCGACTCCTTTGAGTATCCAAGGTCGTCTCGATGCCAGCGGACATGTAGATGATTTCACCACCAATAGTAGGACAACATAGACGGTCCAAATTGTAGGAACAGAGTGCGAGCTCTGACCATTACGTCAACCCCGACCAGAAGGCTTGCGATGTCAAATCGTGACCACTCATCAGACATCCAACTGCAAAGGCCTCTTCACGAACGCCGGGTGTTCTTCTCAAATGAGGTACGGATCAACTGCTCTGCATCGCGTAATGTCGACAAGTCGCCAACTGCCAGCTGGACATCGCCAACTCCCCAATGACCCACGTTCGACACGTCCCGGGCAAAGGTAGCAGACTCCGGGACGTCCTGTGGTGAGAGCTTTAGCCACACCCTCATGCCGCCCTGCTGGAGATGAGCGCTGCAGAAAGTGGACTTCTTGACTGACCAAGCTACATACTTCGCAAGATACCTCCGAGTGACTTCCCCAGGAGCCATGTCCTGACACATCCGATCAAGCGCCCGGTACAGCTCGACGACCTCCTGAGGCCTACCGACAGTATGATGGACCTCATCATAGGTGCGACGCTTCCCTGGGCGAGATGCATAGTCTGTAGTCGGCACCTGCTGGTCGCGCACTGCACTCGGGCGGGACTCCAAGCGGCCTACTCCCATAACTCTCGCCAACGCCCTCTTGATCTGCGTTGGCCTGACCGAATCATCGCCAATGGCGCGACGAATTGCCTTGATCAACGAGTTGGGAGGATCGCTGAACAGCTTCCCTAGAGCCTTGCGTACCTTAGCCGTTGTGAAGATCTCTTCGCCAAGCTCATCCAACACACCTCGTGCTAACGACTCGCGCGAAAGCCTCGAGAGCTGATCAGCAATCTGTCGAACTGTCAGGCCCTGGCTGTCCCTCGACTCAATCGAGACCTCGAACAGAAGTTTTTCAGGAGCAGCTGCCTGCTCCGAGGTGCTGTAGACCTTGTACCGTGCACCGTTTGTCAAGACACACCACTTTACTCCATCGTTCGCTGCATACCCCACCACTTGGGTGACTGCCTTGATGTCGTCAAGGTGATCGGTCAGCTGTTTCGCTTCGACCAAAAGAACAGGCTTACGGTTAATCTTCAGAGCATAGTCCACTGATTTGCCATCAATAGTTGGATACTCCAACTCCACGATGTCGGGATCTCTGACGTCCCAGCCCAGAGCCTGCAACAGGGGGTCAATCAGAATTGTGCGTGTAGGGTACTCCTTCAGCCCCTTACGTTTGTGACGCTCTATCTGAGCGCGAAGGCCCTCTATACAGTGCGAGATGTCTGACATTTGGGAGAATCACTCCTCGGGATTCGGTCCTCTCAAACCACCACATCTGGATGACTTGTCCAGATGCTACCGTTATTCGTCCCTGGCTGCAGGATTCCTCCAACAATTAGCAGCAGCCCTACGCAGAGCTGGCCACGAAAAGAGGTGTCGCAGACCAGGACTCCGATCTGCGCTGGTGCCTGACCAGCGCGAAATCGCTGATATCCCTCTCTGGCATGGAGATGTCACCGGTACACTATTGATGCGGCAGCGCCGAGCGGAGTAACCACTCGTGCACGCGAGGCTGTCCACTGCAGATGGCGAAGCAGACGATGGTACGCGGGGAATCGGCATGCAGAGGCCAAGATCTTGGCGAAGTGATCCACAGCACCACACCAATGCAGCATTGCACCAGTGCCGTCGCTAGCGAATTATGGCGACTTCACAGTCTCGCTTGCTGAGAATGTCTGCCCTGAACCTGCCATCGTCCACGACGGCCCGATCTGGGTCATACACAACGAATAAAACAAAGGCGTCTTTGGGGTACTTGGTGATGTCAGCGGCGATCCCCTCTGACACCTTACTGGGAGGAGTTCCCTTCCTGACGAACTTGGCCTCCACGAGTAAGTCTGCATCCACACACGTGTGGTCGGGCACCGCGTTGCCCAGGCAGAAGCGCACCGAAGAAAACTCCCTCTCGAACTCACCGCCATTTGCTCTCAGCAGAGCCTGGATCTGATCGTTTAGCTCGATCTCTCTAGCTGGCCTCCTCGTTTGGAATGCCAACGGCAAGGCGCTCTCTAGCATCGAAGCCACGCTTCTCGCCATTCTCTGTGTCTCACCAAGGAAGTACTCCCGGTCAGCCACTAGCCTCAACAGACATCCTTCCTTCATCTTCGTTCTAGGGTCATCAAGGTGGTACCGCGTCTCTTTGAGTGCCTTAATCACCTGGTTCCCGTGTCTTTGACAAAGCTCAAAGACTGCCTCAACCGATTCCTCCTCAGAGCTACATACATAGTCAGTGATATCCACGAGCTCAGAGAGCCTATCAACGTAAAACTCATCGTCTGTCTGACTGGCGAACAAGAGGGCCTGACGAAGGTAGTCCAGTGCAGTGGTTCGCGTTTCAGGTGAATCAATCGGGTCGGTAAACACATCTGTTGAGTAGATGCCAGCGCCATCAACATCTTGAAGCCCCGCCGAATACGCCGCAAGCCGTCGATCAACGCACTGGAAGCATCCTCCGCAATGAGTCGCCATCTGAGAACGCCTGAACGTCTTGCTACACGAAACAGCACTGCTAATCAGATTTCGCCCTCCGACATCGTCAAGCAAGGTCATTACGTCTGACTTAGTTCTGTTCCAGAAGGGATTGAGTACTCTGAACTCCGAACCGTATAGCTTAGACAGAAAGCTGGACATCAAGTGGAGAGTCTTCGGATGAGTGGTGCGACTTGCCCTCGCTCCGACTAGATCCTGCCGACGCAATAGATTCAGTGACGTTATTCCGTTCTCGTACGCATAGGCGAAATCGAGAGCCAACCTGCTAGCCAATGCAAACGCGATTGAGAAGAATAGAAAGGCACGAGTTCGCTGGCTCTCTTCCGACGCCCGAAGGCGGGAGAGTCCACAGCGGAATGAGTAGTGGTGGACCCTACCCGGATACTGGGATTCTAACGCCCGAACCAGAACCTGCTGAGTCCGAGCAGTGCTCGGCTGCCCTGACCGGTGGCTAACCAAGTACACATCCTCGCTAGTCGATTTCAACCGACACAGCGCGCCGGCTAACGAATCCAACCCACCCGAGAACAGAACAACCGACGACGGTCGGCCAGAAGTGACCAAGAACTCCTCGTGGTCGAACAGCGATGTAGGCGGGGTCGCATGCCCTGCTTCGAAATCAAAAACATACTCGCTATCACCAGTCATGAAAAGAAGAGCTGCGGTCAGCTTGTCTTTCACGGATGCTTGCTGCCAGAAATCAATATCCCGTACTTGAACTGCAAACCGCATTCTGCGGTGCCAGGCGTGCAATTCGACTGCGTCGTTTGATCCTCGGCTAGCTATCCGGTCGGCAGCGAAGACGTATGCACCAATCTCCAGCAGGTCCAAAACCCTCGGTGGAAGATGAAAGACCTGACTCACGAACCGAGGCAACTGCAGGCAGACATTACGTCCGTACGTATGGTTCGTGTAGCTCAGGGGAACCACCTTAGCGTTGGAAGCAAGACCGCGTGGCTCCAAGGCACCGTTGCACAGAAACACATGAGGAGTGAGGGCAGTCATATCCTCTCCTCCTCTAGCCGAAGCTCCTCGCGGAGCTTGCCAAATGCGACGGAGAGAAATCGCTCAATATCCGATTCATCAGGGTTTCTCTCGCGAGCGCGAGAGCTGTACCATCCAGCAGCGAAGGATTGCGTGATCTTAGCTGTCTCAAAGGCGTGCTTCGACACGCCGTCGATGTGCTGTGTCATGGCGGTGTGTAACTGATCTCGCATCTGAATGGACGGAGCCACGGCTGATGCGATCCGGTCCAAGAAGTAGTTCAGATAGCGTTCTGTGAGTCGGGCAAAGAACAGCCGACTGAGTTCACAGAACCCAGACCCAGTCGCAAGGCCAGACCAGCACTCGCTGGGATCATGTGTGGGCCTAAACAGCGACATCTGTCCTGTAGCATGGTCTCTGTACCACTGACCTAGTGCGTCTGCTGCCGCAGCAAACGCTATCTGCCCATATTCTGAAGCCCACGTTTCTGCTGGAGCGAACCGCCTCAGCTCCTTGACAACTGCGAGTGGTGTAGGTCCATGCGGCAAGGAAATGCTAGTTTCGCTACCGAGCGCTCTCTCCCCAAGTCCAGACTCTCGGGAGAACGCCACCAGGAAAGCAAACGCCGACTTGACCGCCGCGTCTCGGGACAGTCTCTCGTATCTGCGTTGGACATTCCTAAGTGTCTGGGCCGCGATTACGCCGATAGGAATGCCTACAGAATGCATCACTCCGATGCTATCAACAAGGTCGACCCATTTCTGGCTTTTCTGTGGAAGGGATGACACTCGTTCGTGCCCCATGACTCTCCTCTCCCGCTTGCACCCTCACCAGTGTCCGAAGCGCTACCACCTGGACTCGCCATACCTTCGAAGCTGTCTCTTGAGACAGACAGAACCAGAAGCCTGATATCCGATTTCAGCTCAACCGCACCTGTAGTCACCGAAAAAACCGCTGGTCGAGTCGCGGCCTTTGCTCTGTGTGACGCTGCTTCTAGCGCATGGGACGTGGAGCTGAGCCTTACGGCCTACAAGCCTCGCTAGTGGATCATACTCAGGACCAGTGCCTGGAGGCAGTAGGATCACCGCTCATAGGCCTCGTTACGGCAGAAACCTGCCATGCTGTGACTCACTAAAGAGGGGCACTTCGCCGGAGGCCAGATGAAGCGTTCCGCGCCGGTACCACAATGTTGACAACTGAATCACTTGTTGCTCGCCCTCACATACCTGCAGATGGCTGATCCCATCATCACGATAACGATTGAACCAATAGCTGCTTACCTCTGACAGATATGGACTAAGTGGTTCATCATCCCGATTAGTGACAATCACCAGTTCTTGTGCACTCACATCGATATCCAGCTCTCTTAAGTGCAGCTTTCCTGGTATCATCAGAAAACGGCGGTGGTGTCTTGCCAGGGGTACCGTAGGTTCCTGTAGCTGCATGACAACGGTCGCATAGCACCTCGGCATTCCCAATGTCATTACCGCCATCCCTGCGCCTATGGTGGACCTCCAATCCAATTGTTCTCCTGCATCTTGCCATTATTCCCAACCTCCATGTCAAGTGCATTTCGCGCAAGAGCGCACTGGGTCGGTGTTGTCTTCTCACGCATCTTGAGTTGATAATGACAAGATTCCTATCGGATGACCTATCATATGATCCAGTTCAAGTGTGCGCACAACATTGATCCCACGTATCCATATATGGGCGTTATTCGTGGCCTCTCATGGTCCTCATAGTGCCGTCGCACCTAATGCGTGTCCTCATAGCGACACCAGGCGGCAATGGCTACCAAACATCTGTCTCACTGTTCCGATGTCATAGCCGATCTCAAGAATATGGATGACGAAGAAGTGTCGGAAGGTGTGGTGTCGCAGGAAAGCTTGTCTCTTCTAGACTTCAGAACAGTATCTCGACAGCATCAGTCCAACGATGCACCTATGCCGTAGTATTCCATAGGAAATCCCAAACTCCTCCACCCAGGCGCACCGTTGCCCACTCGGGATCGGAGCAACTCACGAACGCAGGGTCGCAGCTCATCTCAACACTTGCGATAGAACCTTATCATCGGATGTGAGCCTATAGTATCCCTATGAGAACGGCTCCACCTCTGTCAGTTGGTTGGTCGCGTATTAGGTACCGTAGTATGACTCGCGCTCAAAGGGTTGGTCTCCACCTGCGATGATGATCTCACCTTCGCCGTCCTGTGCTCCGGTATAACGCCACGATGCCGGAATCGTCTGCATGGGCGGAGGATCGAGAAGGGTGCCAAACACTTCAAAGGCGACATCCATTGCTGCAGCAGACGCCACGACAGCGAGGATGCGGCAGACGACGGACCGACTCATGGGGAGTAGAGCCCATAGAAAACCAAGAACCGCCATGTGCTTAACAGCTCCGATACCGCTATACAAGCACTGCGGTCCAATAAACCGATCTTCAGGGTCGATATACCTGGTCGATCTGTCGAGGCCTGACGTCGGCCATCATCGACTACGTCAACATTCCACATCGGTTCCTGCCGTCACTCGACCCTGGACTACTGCAACCCAATGGGACCCAAGAAGCGATGGCAGGCTTCGCAGCAGACGGGTGTGCAATCCGTTGCCTAGCGATAACTTGTCCACGAAACCGGGACAACCTCAAATCTGCGTCTTTGCAGTCGCTAGACACTCGTCTATTCGTCATCACGGTCTTCGTACTCGTCAACTACACGTTTAGCCTCGCGTTCGTACCTCTCTGCTAGATCTCTCAATGTAACAGCAAATCGATGAAAGCCAGCATTCTCCACATCCTCAGCCTTACGACGGAACTGCTCAGCCAGTGCTTTCTCGGATCTGCCCGAGGGGTCCTCCCAATAAGCACCACGAGAATTGACTGCTCCCCGTCGGAATCCGGAGCGCATATCTTCAGCATCACGGGCATTTAGGGCTGCCGCAACAGCCTTATGTATCCACAGCCCATCCGGATCAGATGGAGCGTAGATCAAGACTTCACCGATCTTGCCCAGCGCTACTTCCAGATGTCCTGATTCCATGCAGAGATTCTTCACTTGCTGAAGCCACTCTAGGAAATACTTCGCATCGAACCCACCATCTTCGTGCAGTCCCGGTGGTGTTCTCCACCCATGCAGCAACCGCCAGGCATTTCTCGCTATCACCCTTAACCTCTCCGTCGACTCCCCGGATGATTGGTCCTTTCTTTTCGATCGATAGACTAGTTGGACCACCTGGGAGAAGAACTTGGGATCACTAGCTAACCTGCTTTCAAGGAGTTTGGGGGCGACTCCACTACGACGGTCCAACAGAGGGAGATATGCCCATTCAACTGCAAAGAGGTCTTCTTGCGCAACCGAAGCCTCCGACTGAAGAAGCCGGATTAGTTCAGCAACATTGTACAGGTCCATGGAGTTAGCAGACTCATTGGAAGAACCCGCAGCGAGTAGAGCCCGGACACATTGCTTGGCACTGATCGGCTGTTCTGTGAGATGCATAATGCCCAAGCAGTTGATCGCTGACCATGGCCTGCCATGCTCGATGAGCTTATCGATAGCAGTGGAAAGGTCACCATCGGCCTGATAAGCATTGGCACTAGCACGTGACCAGTATTCCACTTGATTCTCCTTGAGCCATTCAGAAGCACGATCCCACGTTCCCTTGGTGAACGGCAAGCAAGCCAGAAAGTGACCAACTTGCCCTGGACTCCAACCTGATTTCTCGATGCTGTCACACCAGCTCCAGCCGCTAGTGTGGAATCGCCTCCAGATGAGTCCGCCCACTAAGGCCCTATGTTTGTTATCTGTTCTATCCAAAAAGTGAGGCAAGAGATCCCGTTCAATCGCATCGTCCAAAACAGCGCCAAGGGCGTATCCCACTTGATCTGGTGAGACCACGGACTCGGCAAATCGAACTACACCGTCGGTACCATTCTGCCGAAAGATCTCCCCAATCGCCGCGTCTCGCCGCTCATCAAGTCTCTTTCGCTGTTCCTTCCAATTGCCGTTTTCTTCGTAGAGATCAAAGTCACGATCAGTGAAGAGGTGTTGATACAGGTTAAGTGGATTGGTCGGGGCGAGCTTTTCAGCTGCATCTTCAATTCGGGTAATCAGCTCATCAGGCAATACCCATTCTGCATCCGAAAACCGTCGGTGCCTTCTAGCGAACTTCGCTAGATGAGTCCATAGCGAGAGTCGTTGATCTTCAGGCAATTCGGAAATGGGCTGCGAGGTGAGAGCTTCAATGAGCTTGTCAAAAACTGGCCTTGGCAGGCTATCAAGATGGTCAATGAGTCCTGAGAGCCGGTCGATATCATGGCCTGCGGCATCGACTGCCAGCTCCGAATAGAGGGACACTTGTTGCCAGTATTCCTGATGTGTTACGCCCTCCTTCCAGTCATCGGGGACAGTTCTTCGCCACTTTGGTTTGTACGATCCAGAAGAGGTCTGGTGCTGGCCAGGAAGAAGCTGAAGGATCAGATTCCAGGCGGCGTCCGGACACTCTCTAAGGAGCGTCTGAACTGCCACCTTGCGCTTCTCAACAGATGCCAGAGTCTGGGGTAGCCATGGGAGCAGGATGGTCGCCAGCGATTCAGAGGGTCGGTTGGCCCACTGACCACCGGGATCACGGCTGCCGAGCTCGCCGAGTACATTACAGACGCGAACTAGGTACTGCTCATCCCATGCCAAACCTTCTAGAGCCCACAGCAAACCTGTTAAGTAGTTCCTACTAAAGATACCCTTACCTTCCTGCTCGAGTAGCCGATCAAATGGACAGGGAATCATCTGCAGCGCGTCTTCGACTGCATCAAGGAATTCACCCGAAGCAGCTTCAGCCAGAAGAGGCAATAAATGGTCCAGACTTCCCCAGATGACCCAGTCGGCCTTGCCCAGGATTTCGCGTATGGCCAAAACGGCGGTTGTTTCTGCCTTGATCATGGAACAACTGCAACATACATCGGGTCGATTCCCCAGAATAGCGAGACCTTCAGCGATCCCTTCCCGCAACACGCGCGAATGACTCAAGTCTTTCCCATACGCGCTGGCCGCATATCGCTCCTCAGCAGGCAATTCAAAGGCGGGGTCACGCTCTTTCAGCAAGGTAACGGCCAGAGATCCAAAGATGTCAAGGTCCTGATCCAAAATACGCTGTCCAAGAAGAGCCCAAAGCTCAGCCCGATTCGAGACTCTCCAGATGCCATTCTTAAGTGACAACGGACTCTTGGGGTAATGTAATATCTCTCGCGCCTTCTCTAGCCAAGTGTCATAGTCCATTCTGAGCAGCTGAGTAACCGCGTCGATGTCGCATTTGCTCTTTTCATTCCACGCACCTATGAGGGTCGCCAATGCCAAGTAGTTTGCGTCAGGATGTTGCATCCAATTTGCCTTGGGCCTCTCTTGAGGCGTCTTGAGAGCTTCTGGCATCTCCGTCACGATCTTGGGCCTAAAGACTTCCAAAAGGTCTTGGGGCAGGCTATCACGAGTGATTGTTCCGGCGTCCTTATTCCAAATCTGCACCATGTCCACTATCCTCGACCACACCCACTCCGGATTCCGGCGCTGGAATTGGGAAATATGGGAGTGCAGCAGTGACAAAACGACACCGAACTCATCGCCCAGATCATAATCGAGCAAATAGAGGTGTCTCAAAAAGCTGTAAAGCTCCTCTCTTGGAACCTCATTGCCGCCATTAGCTATCTTCAGGTGGTCTTGAATGGCCCCGAGTTTCTTACAGCTCTTGGGTGGGCTGAATCTCGCCTGATCTACATTCCGGAAGAACGTATCAACGTCATCTGCGCGCCTGGCCTGGTTCAGCAGCCACTGCACATTATGTTCATCAGTCTCGCTCAGCGGGCCGGTAATCAGGGCGATGACATCTTTGCCTCTTGAAAAGACCCTTGGGTTGTTGAAGTCATTCCACGCGGCCTGCATAACCTCACCAAACAACCGACTCCTTGGAGTGACACGAATGGAGTGCTTCACCTGACCGAGCAGCTTTCGCCGTTCTTTGGTGTGTGGGTCTTTGACGACGACTATCAGATCGTCTATATCGAAGCCGTCGATCTTGCCCTGGAGTCTTATCTCCACGATCGGCCAACAAGGGAGACAAGGGGCATGCCCACCAGTGAGCATCAATGTGACAAACAAGGCCTGCACGTAAGCCTCAAAGTGAGCGCCGCCGCCTCCAGTGGAGAAGGGATTACTTACGCTCTTCCGTCTTGCCATACGCAGTCACTACCTGACCTCTTTATACCCAACGGACAGGGGTGCCAGCGACAGCACTCAGCAACCTGCGAGAGCTATCGGACCTTATTCGTCCTCGAGGTAGGAGGGCGGATTACTTCGCTTCCCCTCACAGCCCCCGGCGTGCGGTTTTCCCGCGCCGGGTTCTTCAACAAGTCTCGCTTCCGCTCCGAGTGTTACCTCGTTCGCTGTTACCCTCAGTGAGGGTGGCACGTGTTCTTCCGCCGCAAGTGCGACGCGTGTTTCCTGTGTGGGTTTCGACTTGCTGTCGGCCCCTTCCCCATGTAACTGGCTCTTCCAGTCTCGGAGTACTACTGGCCGATAGGACTTCCCACACTCCTTCGGTGCACCTGTCTTGCGTTCGGCTACACCTACCTGCCTATGAGCAGGAGAGATATGGGACCTCCCAAGTTCCTGACGGTTCTCTCCCAACATGCCACACTCTCGGACCCCGGCGGAATCCACGCGGACTCGCAATAACGTTCGTTTCATGTCGGCTTCCAGACCAGCGACACTGTCGCAATCCACTTCCATAGCTTTGACGGGGCTGTATCGTCTCAGGGTATGCGGTCACCCCTACGGCCTATTGGGTACGCGGCCTACGCCTCGTCTCAGCAGTCACCTGCTGACACGCAAGGCCTACTACCGGTGGAGCGTTACCTCCTTACCGTATAGGGGCCTTCACTCTATCAGAACCGCCAGGCTTCGCTTGGCGCACCGCTGGACACACTTCTTCTCCAGTGTACACGCCTCATTGAGCAAAGGCTTCACTAGTCGGGACCAATACCCGTCCCTCTTCGGCCAACAGACGCTGACGACGACGAAGGAATGTCGTTAAGTCTATGTCTCCTCCCAGTAACACCATGAGGTCATGGCCGTCAACAATGAAGAACGTCGGCTGTTTGCCTTTCGTGATCGATTCCTGAGCCTCCAGGCTTATACCGTAGATAGACACGAATACGCCTCGGGTGAACTGCGACTTACCTAATATCTTCTCTCGAAAAGCATAGAGATCTCCAGCCGAACATGGACTCTGCTGCCATTTGACTTCAACAAGGTAGATCTCATGGTCTAGTTCGAACGATCCGTCGATCTGCTCACCTACCGACCGAAACGGCTGTCGCGGATCTAGTCCATGCAGAGCGAACAGCCGATTGAGCATCTTCTCGAGTTGATAGCCTGCCTTCTGCCTATCCGAGGACTCGTGAAGATCAATGAACTCCTGTCTCAATATCTCAAGCTCCTGACGTCGCTGTGTCCTCTCTGTCACCACAAGGTGCTGCCGATGTAGTGCCTGTTCGAGGTGACTCTTTGCTCGCGTTGCACCATTCGCCGAGAGGGACGTACGGAGGTCAGGGTCCCAGAGATCTGGGAACTTAAAGCCGATCTCAAGGATGAGTCCGTTGATCTTGTCGAGCTCCTCGGGCGTAATGGGACGACCCTGTTTCTCGCGGTAAGTCAGGCCGTTGCGAACAATCTCAACTACGAGATACTCAAAGCGATCCCGCCTTGACTCTAGTGTTCTTTCGAGAAGAGTGACCAGCCCCGGCAGCTTGCTGCCACGCTGCCAGTAATCACCCACCCCCACTCCATCGGCGATGATCTTAAACGTAATGTGCCCCTTCCACGCAGAGCTTCCCGACCAAGGCAGAAAATCATACAGCACTGTCGCGAGCTCACGCACTGCCCGTGACTGCTTCAATGGCAGGCTCATTCGTTCACTTACACCTCCTCTAGAGCTCTCTGCAGGAGGAGCAGATTGCTTCGTTAGCTGTGTAAAGCTTCCGGGCTAACACTAGACTCACAGCGAGCTGATCCCACCACATTGAGCGTACGGCGAGGCACCTCCCGGATACTACGCTTCTCTCTCGATCCAGTCCGGACAGCAATCGGGGACTCTGACTCAAATCGCTCAACTCGTTCTCGAACCACATCCACCGCTTGTCTGAAATCCAGCGGCTATTGCATTGATCGTGAGACCGTCTAGCTTGCCATTATGTGGGTTGTTTCGAGCCAGATTCTGCGATTCCTGCATGTGTCAGTAGACCACCCGGCCGTAGACACAACTGGACGGGCTGTCATTGGAGGCCCATATTACGGCGCCAGATCCACCCTAAACCTCAGCAGCTCGTCTGTGCTCAAACCGCCCTCTGCCCTTTGCGATAGATATCCTACTAGATCTTCCTGTCTGGGTTGCCCGAGCACCATTCTGTAGACAGCAAGTGTGCGTCTCAGACCATCGATCTGGGCTAGCTCTCTGCTCAGAGGCAAGGCAGGTATATGCCGCACGACCTTGTGGCCTCCTTCGAACTCGTAGACCCAGTATGGCACCAGCTCGCAGCATCCGGGCCCTCGCGTCGACGCAGCAAGCTCGAAGAGAGCAAGCCACGGGTCCTCGCCATCGCTCACCCGGCCGAGCAGTGAACGTAGACCGAAGATGCCAGCCACGTTCTTGCGGATGGCATGGCCCTTGTACCGGTGGACTCGCCCTTCGCGTTGCTCTAGATCGACTGGGTTCGAGGGGAGGTTCCAGTGATATATGTCATGGCAGTACTGATGGAAATCCAGGCCCTCCTGACCGATTGATGTAGAGGCGAGAATGAAGGGTTTAAAGGGGGAGTTAAACGCCCTACGCACCTGGTCCGCACGGGTAGCGGACTCATCTTCGCTACTTCGGTAGTCTCCGTAACGGAGAGCGTACCGACAGCGAAGGCTGTGTGACTTCACGAAGTACGGCTGGCCGGGTTCCAGATCGTCGAAGTCCAGGTTGACGGCTCTGATGGAGACAGTAGCCTCCATCTCGTCCGCCAGTTCTCGAAGAGCTACTCCATGCGACTTGTCTGTGACTCCGAGCGAGTCTCGGAGTATGTGGACATACTCGTCTAGGAGTGCTTGCAGGTTGCCGCTCAGACAATAGTCGAGGACTACCTCCCAGTACCGCTCTACGTCGCTGTCCCCATTCGGGCCGCTCCCATGCGCTCTACCCATGCTGCGGAGCAAGGCGACGGAATCGTGCAGGTTGAACAAAGAACGAAAGCCCAGGGCGACCCGAGCGGATGCCGCCAACAAATGATCGGTCTGCATGGGACGGGTTGATTCCACATGCGCAGCCCTTTCCACATGCCCGGCCCCTTCTGCATGCCCAGCCTCTGCCTCCGTCCTACAGCTCCGCCGAAGAGCACGGAGCGCTGTTACGGCCGGTGAGCCCAGAGCGATCTTGGTCACGACAGTGACGAGGTCGTCGGGCGGCCGTCCCAAAGACGAAGGTTCCTTAATAAGCCTGCTAAACGCGTCCACATGCCCTGCGAAGCCAGTATGTGTTTCGGGATCGCGGAAATCCCTGGCCATCTCTCCCCAGGCCAGATCGTCAGACTGGTGCCTTAGCCAATTGCCTACCTCTCTAGGGTGGTACTTCTTATCGAGTAGAGGCAAGGCGGCCCAGTACCAGCTAGGATCGGGAAGTCCACTCCGGCTAGTATTCCTGGCATGTTGGGCAATGATTGGTGCCAAGAGCCCTTCCAGCTTCTGGGCAACGATGCCCTGTATCTCCTTCAGGCCCGGAAACTCCGTGCCGACCAACTCAAGCCCGATCATGAGAGGGTCAACAGCCTCGGCCAGCGTAAGGCACGGGTACAACAGCGTAAAGGTAGACATCCCACCCGGCTTCCCTCCTACGATCGGGAATCGTAGTGGCAGCGTGCGGAGTCGGCTGATCTCCTGGTAGTCGGCCTGCTGGCCCGCAGAAGCGATCATCAGCCTCTCTGCCTCATAGCTGCAGAGAATAGCGATGGCCTTGGGAACGACCTTCCAAGAAGAGAAGACCAATCCCTTGGTAAACCCTTGCAGTGTCGGATCAGAATACGGACCACTAGGTACCTCGTAGTAAGGCAGTGACGGAGGTAACCACAACAGCTGCCAAGCTCCTGGATCAATCTTCTGGCTCATGAGCGTACGTAGCCTAGCATTGCCGGGATCGACTCGATCGAAGCGCTTCACGGTTTTCCAGGACAACATGCTATTGCGACACTTACCCAAGACGGCTGCAAACTCCGCCGTAGCCCTCGCATCGACCTGAGCACCTGCTCCAACATCGACCCCTGCATCCACTTCAGAATCCGCATCGGTGCTTCTTCCCGCAGTCGAACTACGGCCAGCGCCTGCAGCCTCCAGCTCCGCCAGAGCCTTCACGAACCTCTCCTTGAGCTTGTACCCCTGTCTATCCATGATACTCAGTACATAGGGGGCGGACTTCCAGTACTCGATTGGTTCTGTGACATCCAGCGCCCGAGCAACCGCGTCGAGAGCCGCATAGGAGCGAAGCTCTTGCGCAGTCGGCATGCTTAAGTCGCCAGGCGACTCGGAAACCATGCCGTCTCGGTCTTCTGTAACCGCTAATCTCTCGGTGCGGCACATAACCTGTCGTAGCTCCTGTTCTACGTCGTGTTTGGCCTCGTCCAGGCCATCGGCGTGCTCGGGTTCAAAGGAGAGGAGCTCTCGTCGGTACCTTGCCAGCTTCCCCTCAAACGCACGGGTAACTTCGGGCGAGTCCTGAAGGAAGCGGACTGCGCTCACGAAGTCCTCGTAGTGGTCGCTGTCCTCGGTCTCGTGATAGATCGTATACATCTTGTACGGCGTCGCTGAGAGCAGCAGGACCTTGGCGCCGGGATAGCTATAGAGCGTCTCGGCCAGGCTCGCCACCTCGTCATTGCCATACAGAAGATCCGTGAAGCGTTGAAACTCGTCCATGATGACGAGATCAGGTTCCAGCTCGTTGACACAGGCCTCGGCAAGCGCTCGCCTGAGGTCACCCACCAACTCAAGTTGCTCTCTGCGGTCCCGGTAAGGCACGTGTTTGCGAGAATAGCCAAACCTATCTGCCAGGTGATCAAATCGCTTGCGTATCTCCGGCCTCTTCGTCAACTCCTCCATAAGGGCGTCCTGTAATCCCCTGTCGATCCTACCAGACGGGAACCTATCAAGGCGCTCTCTCCAGGAATCACTGCGCTGAACATGGCACTGCATAAGGTTCTTCGGCCCGGCACGATCGCCAAACTGCCATCCCATGCGCAGCATATGGTAGATCAAGGCTCGCTCCTCAGCCATGCCTTCGCGGGAACGCAGGTCGAAGGACGTTCCAGGCGTGAATGACACGAAGTTCAACTTGTTGCCTCGAAGGTCGTGTATCTGCATAGGCAGAAGGGTTAGGCGCGTTGAGAAGGCGATCGTCCTGTCGCTGTCGATGTCAAGGCGGTTCAGGTTCTGGCGGGCGATCTCGGCGTTGGCACAGATGTAGACAATGTCGATTCGATCTACCTTGTCCCATAGCTCCTCAATGGCACGGGCGATTACCCCACGTGCTACCATTATCTTGCCAAGGCCGACCTCATCTGCAACCAGGAAGCGGTTGACTCTATCCGGATCGTGATAGAGCCTCCTAATGACATAGTCTACTGTTCGCCTCTGGAAATCTTTGAGCCGACTGAGGATCTGTTTTACATCGGGTTTCTGTGCTACGTTCACAGATCGTCCTCCTTTGTACAGGCCACCCGGATCACTGACCACAGCTCACTGAAACCTTCTGGAAGCACACTGATGCCTCCCTCTGTGTCACGCAACTCTTCGATCAGCCTTGAGATGCGCGCTAGCTTCTCCGGGCTGCGGCTGAGTGTCTTGACCAGGTCTTCGAAGAGCGGGAGATCGGGCACCCTTGATGACTCGGGCTCCGTTCCGCCTCCATCGCTGGCGACGGCTCTGGTGCGTAAGCTTGACAAGATGTAGGCATCCGGATCGTCGCTCAACAGAAGACGTAGATAGCGCAGGAACTGACCTCTGTCGGCTACGATAGCCCGCAGGATCTCGCGGTCGCGCTCCTCGGGCATGCCCGTTACCGGCAGATTCATCACGAAGGACAAATCTTGCCTGACCTCTTGAACCTCGGCAGTGAACCGAAACGCCAGAAAGCCGGTGACCGATCTGAGAGGAAGACCGCAGAAGTCAACCTCGTCTCCGTTCGCAAGCGGCGATAGACTCTGGGACTGGCTCACATTGATGGTGATGGGGTGACACCGAGTGTCGACCAGCTCCGGCTCTAGGACCAGTGGCGAGTGTGTGTTAAGGCGAAGGACAAACGTTCCGCCCGATTCAGGTACGACCCGCAACGCGAGGCCTGCTTCAGCAACTGCAGCTCGTCCCTGCTCTAGAAGGCTTTCCAGCTTCTCCTGTTGCGTGCTCTCGACAGTCGAACTCGGGTGGTAGGGCACAAGCATATCTAGAAGGGCGCCCCTCTCGCCTTCCTTCTGGAGGATCTTGTTGATACCGATCCGGCTCTTTCTGCCACTCAGTTCCACTAGGAACTCCACATTATTGTGGAAAGCAGCGTCCGTCGCATTTGCCGAACCCGTGAACAGGCGCGCGTTCCATCCGCGCTCAGCCACAAACAGCTTGGCATGCAAACCAGAGAGGTCCTTGCCGTGGCTCAACTGCTCGTCCTCCGTCTCTGGGCGTTCAGCAGCGTCGTCAACCGTATAGACCTGGGTGTGGCTCCGTATATCGGCCAGGAGATCTGGTGGCAAGGCATCCAGACTCTCGCTCCTCGAAATCAGAACGTTGTTATTGCCAGTCCTGGCCAGCAGACTCACCGGCTCACCAGATAGAAACGGTGAAATGATCATCAGCCTGGAGTAGCCATCTAGCGTTGGTGTTCGGCTATGCCTTTCAAAACCCATAGGCATGAAACTCCAGTCTTCGCCATCGAAGCCGTCAGGCACCTCAAACCTAACCCGCAGAACCTCGTCTGCAAGAGCAGACACGTGCTCCTGAACGTTCGGGTTCACTTGGCGCACGGCCAGTGACAGAAGGGCTGCAATGAAGTCAGACAGAGGCCGGTTGCGCGAGAAGGCATTCTTCCTCGACTGGTCCAAATGCCCTTCCAGGGTCAGTGCGGTATCCCACGACTGGTCTGAGGTTAGGTTGCGGGATAAACACACGAACCTAAACAGCGGAGGTTCGTCGTCTGACGTGAACCTAAGCAGCCAGACCTTCGGATGGAACACGCCGTGTCGACTCGGCGGCCTGACCTCGACCACTGACTTCTCGAGGTAGCTGTATAGCAGTGAATCAGATTGAGGCACCACAATGCGTCCCTGCTGACAAAAGATAGCGATACGCTCCACAGTTCTCTGCAGTGCCTCGAGGACGATGATCGGATCACGAAACACCTCTTCTCTGCCACTAGTCTCGCTGAACGCTAACGAGAGCGGGACCGTCAGCAGCGACAACAAATCTAAAGAGTAGGTCGTACACACAGCCCGGTCAAACGTGTAACCGACGGGCGGTCTCAGTTCATCCAGGTAGAGTCTCCGGTCATTGGGATCAAGCACGCTACTGCACCTCTGACTGCGGACTATGCGGCGAACCGTGCAGACCGTCGAGGATGTCCTCAATGAGGGTGCTAGCGTTATACCATCGGTAGTCCAGTCTGGCAGATCCCGAAGCGCCGCCCCAAGCCTTGAGAGCACTCGGATTCACCAGACGGGCCCGGGTGCGCTTGAGCCTAAGCTCGCGTTGCCTAATCATCTCCCGGGCGACGCTGTTCTCCACCACTGCATCTGGACTGGGACCAGTGAAGACTCTGCGACACCACTCACTGACAAAAACCTCAGTTGAACGGGGTATTCGGGCGACTCGCAGAGGCAAAGAGGCCCAGAACGAGGCGAGATCAGCGTACCACTGAATGAGCTCGTTCCATAGGCTACGCATTCTGTGTGACCAGTCGGCCAATGCGCTTCGGTAGTGATCGATCAATTCCTCGTCAGCACATGCCTCAGACAGCATGAGGTTGTAGAGCAAGGCCGCACCATGGATAGTCTCAGCAAAGCTACGGGCTTGGATGATCTCCTCGCGCAAGCGTTCCGGCAGTGACCCGGCAATGGGGTGACTCCAAAGGCAGTCTGCGTAAACATACTCGTCTGCATCCACCAAGAAGCCGAGGAGACTGTCACGATGCAGGCCCACTACGCGTTCATGAAGATAGCCGGCTTCATCTGGAGTCAACCTAAGGTCAACTTCCTCAGGCCAGCCCTCGGGTGTATCGGGCAAGCCCGGATGCCAATTCTCTCCCATCTCAGGGCCGATCGGTTGGCCATCGTCGTCGCGAGCCCGATTCCGCCTACGAGCATACCAACCATCCAAAGATCTATGATACTGATCCTGAGAACCAGGGAAGAGTCTGATCCCCCAGATGCCTAGACCTGCCCAGTAAATCGCACTCGGTAGCCGCTGTAACCGATCACCGGCCTCAATTCCGATTACTCCGGTGGTGTCATCAGCTTTGCGCAGAGCATCTATGAGTCTCAGCTCAGCGCGCCTGGCCACTGCCTGGATCCTGTGAGATGGGACTCTTCTCTTCTCCAGGGCCTGATAGATCCACGGAACGAAGAGCATATACTTAGCTCGAGTTTGGATGGTGCTTGTCCCTGGGAAGAAGTGGTTGGCAAAGCCGTCGCGGATAGAGCCGATTCCGAGTTCGTCACGCGTGTCCTGTTGACGAAAGAGGCGTATCACATCAATCATTCGCTGACGCTCGGTATCAGAGAAGTCTATCCAGGCGAAGTGAGAAGGCACGGTTCCAGACCCCCAGGTTGCAGTAGTGGTAGGATTCGACAGAGAACCTGCTAATTCCTCGGTAGGATGTGGTTGAGGCTTTGATCTGTGATCGGAGTCGAGGCTCAGAGATAGGGCTTCGGGCTGGGTAACGGCTTCTGGCGGGTTCGAGATCGCTCCTTGATAACGCGGTCGTGCTTGTCCAGAATCAGTGACAGCAACTGCAATGCTCGCCGCCGAGACGTCCAGACCATCGAGCTTTATGGTGGGGTTCATGGTACCTGCTCATTTCGCTTACGGCTCTGTGATGGGTAGGCGGACTACCTCCATCATTACTCACGAAGCCGCGAACAAGGATTGGCCTCATCAGTGTATCTAGGTCGCACGGATGATGTCAACAAGCCCAACTACCGCGGCACCCAATTCGTGGAGAACCTGGTACAGGTCGTTATCGCGAGTCACAAAAACAAAGCCGTTCTTGTAAGCCGTCTCACCGATGAGAGCATCCTGCAGATTGTTTGCTTTGCCCTTGTTACGCGAATCCAGGTAGCCACGGATCATCTCAAACACGCCATCGTCAGACGACCACTTCGACAGCCCCCATCTGGAGACACCCCAGACCATGGACTCTGTAGGCAGACTATCGGCGCCAACTAGCTCGAACACGTTGAGGAGCAATTCCTTGCGGCGTTCGTCCTTGGTGGCGTTGAGTTCATCCAGCTGCACATGAGTAACGACGTAGCGGGCATCAGTAGGAAGCGAGGCTAGGTCGATCTTGCCGTCGAGGATATCGTTGAAAGCATTCGTATCGAACATGTACGTAATCATCGCGACTCTCATCCCTCCGGAGACGCCCGAGCCGTTGTCGCCCTAACGTCTTTGCGTATAAGCGGCGCACCACCCGGCCGACCATGCGTCCGCTCCATGCGCTTGTTGTTATGATTGAGGCCGGCAAGCCTTCTCCCTTGGCATGTGACCCCCAGAGCCAGGTCTGGGCAGTGTCTGCGGTGGCGACTGCAGTGCTCGCCTTCGAGACCTCAAAACCTACGAGCCTCGTGGTAGGATTCATGGTACCGGCTCCTTTCGCTTGTGGTCCTGTGATGGGTAGTAACACTGCTTCCATTATAACCCACGAAACCGCAAATAGGGGCCGGCCTCAATCATTGTACCTAGACCATCTCCTTCAATCTCAAGCCTCGGAAAAGCCAGTTGAGGAACAGCAGCATTTCAAAGCACTGTTCTGGTGAACGGCGCTCCTCATCGCCGTGGCTAAACACATTACGGATCGCAGTCATCGCTCCCATCGCGAGAAGCTTGTAGCCGTCAGCAAAACCATCACGGTTCTCCGGCTCATAGGCCTCAAGATCTAGCAACTTGCCGTCTGCAAACGCCCTGGCCATGAGATCTCGTCCATAACCTGAACGGCCACACAACTCCTGCACTCGGTCTTCATATATCTCGGCCGCTTTCCGAACGGACTCATTAAAGTGGCCAGTCTCGAAAAGATCAAGTGGTTTCCCTGCTAGGAATGACTCAAGATCATGTCCACGCAACCGTTGCTTTAGTTCATCTGGCGGAACAGTTATTCTTGGTAGGTTCTCGTCCAGCTCTATGGATTCAATCTCTTTGGTCATATCAAATCCGAGATTGTCTAGGCACTCGACAAGAGCTGCCAACTCGGTGCGCTTCAACGGGCGTCTTTGATGCCGTCGATAGTTAGCCGCAGCTGGAACGACTTTCCGGATAATGGTCCACGGCAGCCGTTCATGACGCCTGTAAACTTCAGCCAAACCTTGCTGCAAGGCCTGCCTCTTGTTTGAGGGTCCACTAAGATAGTCTTCAACGTGACTCTCTGCAAAAATGGTAGTGAAGGTAGTTGTACTCTTTGATGGCGAGCTGAGCGGCAAGAACCCGTAAAGGATGTCAGCTAGCTGATCAAGTTGTTTTCGTACCGGTGCGGTTACTCGACGAACACTCCGCTTCTTCGGCATGAACTACCACCGCGATTCCTTTCGTTACGTACCTGCACATCGGGCGAAGACTGGTCTAGCTACCGACTCCACATACCCGCACACCGACGTTACTCATGACTTATCACGGTCCGCATACTGCCGTTGTGCCCAATACGTGTCCGCATGTCAACACCACGTGGCAAAGGCTACCAAGCATTTTCGCTGCTAAGAACGCTTTCTGACCACCCCTGTCGGCGCCATGACCACCCCTGTCGGCGCCATGACCGACACTGAGGTGCACGAATCCACGTCGATGTCGATGAGGTCACGTATGGCGCGGACGTCGCGCCAGCGCACCTGAGCAATTTCGATAGCCGAAGCCTAGTCCAATTCGCAAATCTCACGTCGATTCCACGACTACAACTTGTCCCAACTGTCCCCGTGATCGGTGTTTCACGCGATCTACTATCACGCATCATCATAGCGGCCCTAGAGCCGCCCAATAAGCTCATAATGAATCTGAAGCGCTCGTCGGGCACATACACGAAAAACATAGCAGTGCTACGGTTTGCACGCCCAAGCATCTGTTGCACTGTTCCGATGTCATAGCCGCCCTAGAGAATGTGTATGACGAAGAAGCGTCGGAAGGTGTGTTGTCGTAGGAGAGCTTGTCTCTTCTAGACTTCAGAACAGCATTCCCACAGAACCAGTCCAGTACTGCGCCTATACCATACTATTCCACATAAAATGTCAGACTCCTCCACCCAAGCGCACCGCGACCTGCTCCGGATCAGAGCAGCCCACAGACGCAGGGTCGCAGCTCATCTCAGCACTTCTCTACAATACCTCTCCACCGTCGATGCTGGCCAATGCCACCAGATCCTTCACCAGATCGAGTCGTGCCTTTGGGTCGTCGAGGTCTAGGGTGAGTTTTCGGTCTACGCGCCCGGACTCACCAACCACACATGATCCCTCCAGTCCACCAGATAGGTCTCTGTGAACCGAATGTGAGCACTAACAAGATGCCACTCTTACCCGCCTATGTCCGGAATGGAGCGCCCCTGTGCTAGACTCGGCAGCGACAAACCTACAGTTGAACATGACATCGAGGTTATTCTCAACGAACCTCTGAAGCTCTCGTTCGGACTGAAACGCACCATGGCGCACCAGCGTTGCACGATCATCAGAACGGCGGAAAAGCGGCATGTACATTGCAGCCTCCGTCGCGTTAGTGAGCCCGCCGGTATCGAACCGACACGCGAATGCTCATTCAATGATTGGTAATTCTCCACATATCACCCTGAAACCTCTGCCCATTCACAGATCCGAAGCTCACGTGTCTGTCCCCGTACCGCGCCTTCTGGCGATCTACTTGCCGTTACTCGTCAAGCAACCGCATACCCTTGTCATAGGTCTCACCTACTGACCTGTCCGTCCCATCCCTGTGCTCCTCTAGGAGCCTTGGCTGGTCAATGCCATAATCCAACAAGGAGTCTCCATCAGCATAGCCAATAACTCACACACGGAACAACCATGTGCCGCGCTTGACTATGTGTTGGACAGTAGGCCCACATGTCATCTGGGTCAATCACCCAGTTTGACGCTTACAGCGCCACTATCTACAGCATGATAGAGTCAGCTATTGAGAATGGTGTAATACCATTTGACTACCTCAAACACATCTTCGAGGTGCTCCCGAACATGCGTGTCACCGACCTGGCTGATCTAGACCGACTGCTCGCGTGGTCCAGCGACCTGCCAGCGTTCCTCAAAATGCAGAGATGAGCATACCACGGCGCTCACCAGGCTACAAGGTGGGGGCTATTTGACGCTTACTCATGAACGCGCCGCTTTGGGACAGCGGATTCAGGATCACAGATGCGGGACAGTGTCTGATGCCGACATAGAGCGACATGGCAATGGGCACAGGAGGCTAGACTCTCACAGCCTTCGACAGGCTGCCTCTAAGGCAGCAGAAGCGCAGAGTGCATTTCGATCAACGCGTTATTACCTTCCACTGCTACGACGGAGACAAGCTCGAGCAGGTCATATTGAGGCGTAGGAGCGAGCACGATGGAAGATCGATCATCTGTACTGAATACATGGCTTGAGAGCTCGGAACCACGCTTCAGTCTAGCCTGCCGATCTATCGAAAGAACGGGCGGGCTGCTGCAGTTGGGGCCTCGCAGCCCGAAAGAGCCAAACACACTTCAACTGGGAGTCTGTTGGCAGGCTCGTGGAGCTCAGAGAGCAAGGCGCTGTCCTTAGACCTGGCGACCCTTTTCCCGAGCCATTTCTATGGTTTCATGACATCTTCCGGCAGTAGAGTTGCGCTATCGAGAGATTGTTTGCTATGCCCACGCGTGTTGTGCCTCGTAATAGCCGCATGTATGCCGCTTGTCTCGACTAGTTGGAGGTGGCTCGCAAGCCTGACAGCTCGGTGCCTTTGTCGTCGAAAATCTTAAATATGGAGGTGTCCATTCCCTTTGGTAGTCGGTTGATTGTCTCGAGCAGCCCGCTCTTGTTGATAGAATCGGTAAGTAGCTCCTCATCTGAATTGTCGCTGTCAGCTAGAGTGATGTTCTCCCTTAAACTGAATGCAAATATCTTGTAATCCTGAAAAACGACAGAGAAAAGCGCCAGGTATTCAGCGTAATCGAACTCCCGAATATCTACTCCATTGAGTAAGATACGCCCCTCGCTCGGATCGTATAACCTAGTCAGCAACTTCACGAGCGTAGTCTTTCCAGCTCCATTCTGCCCGACCACTGATACCTTCTGACCATTTTCAATCTGCACAGTGATGTTCCTCAACGCGTACGTATCGCTCCCCGGATATTTGAACGATACGTTCTCAAACTCTATATAGTAGGGCTCCTGTAGCTCACGTGGAGAGCGTCCGTCCTTCCTCTTAACGGCGACAACGTTTGGGATGTTCATGAAATCTCTAAAATCTGCAATGTACAGACAGTTCTGAGATATGTCAATAGTAGTCCTCGTTCTTCTTCCGCAGCCACGACGACAAACCGAAAAGGCGAATCTCTTTTCCGTTGGCGAAATCGTTTATGAGTCTCATCAGGTATGATAGTCTTCTGTTAGTAGGCACCAGTTGGACATGCATATCGTAGTACTTGCGTCTGGTCTTCATCTCGGCAACCGCAGTGATGCAGACCACGCACATTACGAGGAGGACTACGGCCACACTGAGCGTTCCGATAATGAAGATGATTGAGGTGACAGTAACGCAGCTCGAAAGTATGGTGGAAATCGCACCTAATACGGACTTCACGCTTCCATTGTGCACTCTGTCAGCTCTGCTGCGCATGTCATGGGTCTTTGGAGTCTCCAGCAGCCCGTAGTCCATCTCCATGATCTTTTCACCCATAAGAAACGCGAACCTGTTTTGAAGGCGATCAGTGTGCACATTCATGAAGACAGTGTTAATGAACTCCATAGTCATCTGGGTAGCCAGGTTTAGCAGGATCATAAGTGCGATATAGGTGAATATCAAGTTGACCTGCTTTTGCCCCAGCAACTCATCAATGATGTACTTCGGCATTATTACGTTTACCAAAGGTGCAAATCCCCGCACAAGAGTCTCGAGCATCAGCATTGGGACATACAGCTTATCGTATTTCCACACTATGCCAAATATGTACCTTATGCCGCGCAGTTGGTTCATGATCTTGTTCATGGACAACCGTCACCTCCAAGACGGCCGAAAACAACTCCGAAGCCAATCGTCCTTCAATCGTTGAGATGAATAGTGGGCACGGTCTGAGTGGTTATTCTACCTCAGGTTAAGGCATCAACCGTCTACGAGCCACATAGGCAATTGCAGCCAAGGCCCAGGCCTGGTCTACGGCACCCGCAGTTGCATCCCAATCCGACTCCGGCGATGGTGAACCCATCATCGATACGGAGACCCGCTCGCACTTCCTGCATTGCATATACCTCCAAACCTGATCCAGTTCGGCTTTCATCCCACTAAGTCCACCGGATTCGACATTCTGGTCCAGAAGACTCATCAGTCCCCGGAGACCAGATGAAGTGAGAGTCCTGCGGTGTCTGTCAAGCGCAGAGCGAAGTGCGAAGATGCTATCCACGTATAGCTCTAGACATTGAAACTGCCACAGGATCTCCCGCTAGCTAGTGAGATAGTGTACAACCCGCGGAGCGCTCGGATGGTGGACTTCACGCCACATACCACTGAGCCTGAAGGTTGAACAGCCTATTGTACAAGCCCTTCCTCGACATCGATGCCGTCCGTGATCCTGCCCTCTCTTTCGGTTTCTTCCATTTTACCACATCGAACACTATGGCGAGGTACATGGTAGAACTGAGACTGGACCCGAAACCGGTGCAGGCGTCAAACGGCCCGTACTCCGTGGTGTGGTGAGGGCTATGATTTGCTCAGCGCTGCATTCTGACGGACGCTGGCAAGTCGCTCGACAACGCGAGCAGCCGATCTAGGTCAGACAGGTCCGTGACACGCTTGTAAGGGTGCTGCATGACCTTCTGTCTGTGCGGACTACCTACTCGATAGCCGCTAGGTGTAGTCCTGCGCAGCGGATGGAGACGATCGTGTGTTGGCACTTGGCCGGGACGTTCGGCATGACACCATAGCGCCTCCTGAAGACTGTGCCATCGCGCCTATAGCTGGACACGGACGCATTGACGCATTGGAGTCGCGCCTTGACTCGTTGGAACGCAGGCGATACCTTGTGACCAGGTCCACACTGCGACTCTTCGCCTTGGAGGGCTGCGAGGAGCTACATAGAAACAGCAGGCTTGTGGCAGAGTCTTCTCCCATACCTTGCCGGCTGAGACGTCTATCAGACCTTGCAGTCCTCCGGAGTACAGGATCGTTCCATGGTCAAGGACACTCAGCCTGTAGCAACTGTCCTCTATGTCCGATACGATGTGCGTTGAGAGTATGACCGTCTTGCCCATGCTTATCTCTGCCAACTACTGATGGGCGATTGACCTGCGTTTCCTAGCGGAGTCGCACGGATGGTGCCGTTTATCTAATGTTGGCTCAGTTCACCTCTCTCAGCACCTCCAAGGGATGGAGATTGCCCAGCTGACGTAGTGGAATCTGCGCTGCCAGTACTCCGGCCAGTACGGCAAAACCGACGGCACCAGCGGAAGCCCAGAGCGGCACACTCGTCACGAAGAGCATGTCTTCGCTCACAAAGGCCATGGCATATCTCGCCACGATAGCACCGATGAGACCGCCCACTACTGCCGGTATGCATGTCGCTAGGAGGGTCTCGAGCCGAACGAGTTCTCTATCCACACCGAGACAAAGCCGAATGCCGATCTCCTTCATCATCTTTTTGACGATCGAGGCCATGATGCCTCCCAGGCCAAGAATGATGATGATCAGGACGGTGACTGTCACGATCACCATGGCGGTCGCTATCATGGTCAAGTTCTCTATCCGAGTACGCACCCGTTCTACGCCTGAGTAGCATTCATAGGAGAATTGGTCTCCGTGTCGACTCGTGAGCAGGCTATCGACAAACTGAACCGTCTCCATTATCTCTTTGTCGCAGAAGTCCTGTTTCGTGAGGAACACTGCTAGCATGAAGTCGTCGCTCCGGGCCTCGGCTCCATATTCGGACAGCGGAAGCAGTATTATATCCTCCTCGGTGGGCATCTCGATGCCAAGTACCTGGTAGCCTAAGTACATGATCTCAAGCGGCCCCAAGTGTCTGGCCAGAAGCGTGGACAACTCATGTGGCGACCAGTCCAGCTTGCTGAGACGGCCGCTATTGACTCCGCTCCGCAGCGCAACAGCCTCTGGTTCCAGATCGCAGACGTACTCCTCAGACAGCAGAGGCTTTTCACCTTTTCCCGAAGCGTAGTACTTGCCCTCAGGTATCGCTGTAGAGTATATCAGGTGGATTCGCTCTGCTACCCCTGCTGGGATGAACACCTTACCCGTAATGAGCCTGGACACAGAGCTTATCGGTGCCCAGTCTGATGACCTGCTGCAGATCAAGCACACGTCAGCTTTGTCGCCGAAGATATCCTGTATGGATGCGACGTCAGTCTGTGAAAGGGGCGGCCCGCTATGTCCCGGAGCAGTCACCGAAAGTCTCATCCTGAAGTTCATTTCCTCAGATGATGACAGCAGCAAGCTCTTTTGCTGCTGTATCGAATACAGCGTGGTGAGTAGTACGCTAAGGAGAGCAACGGCCAGCGTCACTTCCAGCGCCACGAAGTAGAACTTCCTGCGCTCCTTCCAAAACACGCGCCACCCCTGCCATATCGAGTATGAGAGCCCCTTCATCACAGCCTATTCACCTCGCAGCAGACCAACAATGCTCCGGCCAAACGCACCTCTTGTCAGCACGACTGCCTCAGCTACCGACAACGCTATGGTTACGAACAGCGATGGAAAGGCGAGAAGGAACCACCCGTCAGCGAGCAGGTCAGCTCCAAACGGAGTAAACAGGGCTATCGGAATCGCGACAACTAGGACGGTCACCAGAGATGCGAGGCCAACTGCGACAAAGGAGATCACTAGTTCCATGAAGAGGGCTGACCTAGGAGCTCCTATCGCATACTTGATGGCAATGGCTCTCTTGACGACATCGCTTAGCACGTAGACTATACTGCCTAGATTGACGACCACCAGAGCGGTTAGGAGTACGCTGACCGCAGTCATGAGTGCCACGAATACGCCTGTTTCTTGCAGATCTTTCTTAAAAACATCAGCAGCCCAATGCAGCTTGATTCCAAGCCCATTCGTCTCGAAGAAGCGTTCCACCTCAGCCTTGGTCTGATCCTTATCTGCGGCGGCTTTGAGCCTGAGGAGGGTAAAGGTACTAACGGTGTCAGGAGTTCGCAACTCGGCAGCTTGGGCGCTTGTGATGGGTACGATAATGCGGCAACTATCTCCCAGACTACTCCTTAGCACTCCAACGACTGTATACTTCATGTGGTGTATCGCAATCTGTTGCCCGATCGGGTCGATGTCAGGGAAGAGAGATTCAGCTGAGTCTGGACCTATCAAGCAGACTCTGTCTCTATTCTTGTACTGAGCTTCAGTGATCAGCGATCCTTTGACTAGGTCTAGTCTGTGGAAGAGACCGAAATCGGCATCGGCGAACGTGATTGAGCAATACTTGTTTCCATGTTCGCTGAACGCATGTTCCCGGAATGAGAACTGGTCGCAGCACTCCTCAATAGCAGGTATAGCCTTAAGAATAGAGCTTTTCAGATCCTCTCCCAGTCTCAGCCACGGTAACCCGACCACTGCTACCCGTTCAATATCAATAGGGTGCTTGTCTGTGATGTCCCTGTATGCATACGCAGAGAAACCGAAGACTAACAATGGGAGGAGCAAGCCTAAGATGTTGGCGACGTATAGGGTCGCGTAGGCACTCCTATTGCCGCCTATAGACCTCAGGCTGTTTCTGATGAGATAGCGAAATCGGTCAATTCTCATTACTGAACTGGCCTCACTCTGTACACGCTTCCACGATTCGGCGCTGTGCAGTACAGCGTTCCGTCCCGAGCTAGGGCAATGTACTCCAGCTTATTTTCGGACCCAAGGCTACCGTCGAGAACCGTACCTAGGTACTCTCCGTCTTTGGAAAAGCAATCGATGTCATTATAAGCGCCTGAGATGAAGTAGTATGTCTGAGAAGTAGGAGAGTAGACGAAATCCCGCGGTTGGTACTTGTACGGCAGCTCAAACGCACGTGTCAGTTTGCCGTCTACTAGGGATACCTCGTTCTCGCCTGCTTCTGCCCATACTTTGGTTTTCATTCCATTGATCCACATGCTCGATCCCGTAGGAAAGACGAGCTCGTTTGCGAAGGCGGCCTTGGTGGAATCGATCTCTGCGAGATATCCTCGGAGCCGCTTACCGTAGGACGGTATCCGGCCATCATTCGATACATGGTAGATCCTGTGCACATCCTCGCTGGTAGCCCAGACAGTGAAGTAAATGCCGTCCTCTACGACTGCAAGGTCAAGTGGATTGAGCTGTCGTTCCGAAAGGCTGATCTCTTGTACTAAGTCGCCCGCAGTGGTGAGCACCACGATTCGCTGATTGCCGTAGTCGGCGAGGTACAGTCTGTTGTCGTTGATGGTTATTCCTTTGGGAGAGAGAAACTCACCCGGCCTACTGCCTATGCCTCCGATCTTGCGCACGAGATCTCCTTGGGGACTGAACACGAGAACGGCACATAACTCTTCGTCACTGACGTACACGAGTCCATCCTGATCAACAGCTATACCTCTCGGCTTCTTAAGCTGTTCAGAGACGAACTCCTCCGACGTATAACGATCAGTCAAAAAGATGTGCGGGAAACCGACTTCTCTCTCTAGGTTGGAGGTGATCCTATACGACATAGTCCAGCGAACAATACACGCGGCAATGCCGAGCACCAAGAGTATCACCGCTATGACCTTCCACTTGAGAGTGGCGCACATTCCAAGCTCACTCCTAGCTCCGAACCTTTGAAAAAGCTAAATGCCGATGTTACAGCGCGTACGCGGCCCCGATCCAATGGGCAGATCTCGGCTAGAGCCATGCTATCCATCCGAAAGCCCTAGCCTAACACTAAGAACCCACATACAGACGGACAGGAGCCCAAGCAGCCCAGTCCTCACGAGTTGAACGCCTCGGCGCTTTGCAGTGAAGTAGCGTTCCACCAACTTCGAGCTGCTCGCTTTGCACGCACAGACAAACACGAGCACCATGGGAGCAATGAAGCCGACGTTGTAGAGGAGTAAATACGCCAAGGCTCTTGATCGCATTGCGCTGATCCCAGAGATGAACACGAGAGTGGGAAGTACACCTGCCCGGTGCACAGGAACTCCATAAGGGACACTGCAAAGCCAACAGCGAAGGACATGGGCAGCAGTAGCCGATAGCTGGTGAGCCGCCTTATCGTAGGGCGTATTAATCTGACCAGGCCGATCGGCAGTGCCAGGAGAGGCCGACTAGTTCCTGCTCCCCGGACTCGCCGGTAGTCAAAGACACTAACGAACGCAAGTCCGGTAACCAACACAGCCATTGCAGGGTAGAGAAAGCGAGCAGCGGTTGTCAGTGCTTCTACCACTGCCAAGAGTCGGAACAAGCCCCATCCCATCATCGTATAGCTGATAAACACTCCCAGCGTGAAGCGCGCTCCAACACCAAGAATCATTCGACCCCTCTGCCCAGTTGACGCCATGTACGAGACGAAGAACAGAAGTGTTGAAATGGCGCAAGGATTGATCCCATCCACGCAACCTGCGGCTAGTAAAGCCCCAGCGCTGAAGGAGGCAAACCGCTCGTCAATAGCTCCAGCTCCGGCGATGCCGGTGAAACTCTCCGGCAGTGGGGTATCGGCTTGGACCTCCTCGATCGCTTGCTCGATGAACGTCGATACGGTTCTGAAACCTACAAGTGCCTTGTTGCCCACAATCACGGTGGGAACAAGGCCGTACTCATCTTCATTAACCTCACAGTAGCGGCAATACTCCTCAAGCAGCATCTGCCCATTTTCATTAGCGATACTGATCTCCATGACGGTGATGTCGGGATATCGTGACTCGACATCGCGCAGAAGATCGCGTACTCTGAGGCAGTCGCTGCAGGACGGACTGCTGAAATACACGAGAGAACGAGCAGCAAAGCAGGCCTCGTCCAGTAGAGTCATCCAGGACACCATTACTAGTGCTAGACAACCTATGATCACTGCGAGTCGCATCCGATCACCTCAATGGGCGTGTCAGGTGCGCGTTCATTAGGTGTCTATGTCGCCCTCTATCTTCCCGTCCCTGATCTTCACGATCCTAGTCGCGCGCTGTATCAGGGTGGGAGAGTGGGTTACCATGAGCACTGTGATGCCATCGTTGTTTAGCCGGGAGAGCAGTTCGATGATCTTCTCTGAGTTCTCTGAGTCAAGGTTTCCAGTGGGCTCATCTGCAAAGATGACGTCTGGGGAGTTCACGAGAGCCCTGGCAATAGCCACTCTCTGCTGTTCACCGCCAGACAGCTCAGAAGGGAGGTTGTGCAGTTTGTCTCCCAACCCCACCCGCTCAAGGGCTTCCGCGCTCCGCCGTCTGCGTTCGGCTGCTGGCACGCCGCTGTACCCGAGTGGCACCTCTACGTTCTCGATTGCAGATAGGTGGTTGATGAGGTAGAAGGACTGGAACACGAACCCGAACCGAGTCAGCCTGATCTGGGCCAGTTCCTTGTTTCTTAAGCGAGCGATTTCCCTGCCGTCGAGCGTGTAGCTTCCTTCATCGAAGCTGTCAAGCAACCCGATGACGTTCAGAAGGGTTGACTTGCCGGCACCAGAAGGCCCAATGATGGTCAGAAACTCGCCCTTTTCGACGGTCAAGTTGATGCCTTTGAGCGCTGTAAAAGGCACGCCTTTTCCTCGGTAGGTTTTTGAGACGTCGCTCAGACTAATCATCGCGTACCCTCTGCTCCTCGTTCTCAGAGGCAACCCTAAAGCGTGATTGAGTATCAGTTCGCCCCATTTGAATGCTATCGATCCGTGACGTCTAGTGTCAATCTGCCTGTTGGCCGAGAGAAGCACCCAAGAGTTGATAACACCCTAACAACATCCCCCAAACCATGTTATTTAGATCCATTATCGGTCTTTTGAGGTTTTTCACCATCTCATATCATAGGACAGTAGCTGCTCCCGCTGATCAGAGAGGGCGAAGAGAAGACAACGTAGCCGGCATTGCACAGGGCAGTCCCACTATAGAGGATGTTGCCCGAGGAGTCCTGCACAGTGACAACGCTGCCCTCGGAAAGGATCGCGCTCTGCCAGCTGCCCCATCCACCCATCTGACCACCCATCGGACCATCTGCAGGCTGTCCGCCTTGATCACCGGGAGGCTGCACGCCCTGCCATCCACCGGGCCTTCCTGTAGGAGGCGTGAACTGCTGCCCGCCAGGCTCACCAAAGGGCGGCGTCGGTTGCTGTCCGCCGGGCAGTCCGCTGAAGGGCAATGTGGGTTGCTCCCCAGCGGACACCTCAGCGAATGGAGGAGTGAGCTGCTCTCCGCACGGTAGCTCACCGGAAGGCGGCATGGACTGCTGTCCTTCGGGCATGCCGGTCGGAGGTGTAAACTGCTGCCAGCCGGGCGCACCAGTCGGAGGTGTGAACTGCTGCCAGTCGGGCTGGCCTCCGAACGGCATCGCAGGAGGTGTTCCCCATGGTCTGCCGAACCCCTGTCCGCCAAACATCGATCCGCCAGAGCCAAAGGTAACATAGGGCTGAGAGGCGCTGAGTCTCATGCACATGCCTGAGCTGCCCCCTGCGGCCAGAACGGTACCACCTGTGATAGATATGGTGCCGTCCGCGTCCAGTGGCTGGTTATCTGCTGTGGAGGCTGACCAGACTTCCACCGTACCGCCGGAGATGGTTAGCGTGCCATTGGAGTCGAATCCGTCGCCAGCGCTGGTGAATGATCGGGAACAAACACATGTAGAGGTTTGTGATGGACCCGAGAACCTGACAGGGTCTTGGAGGCTCTAAGCAATGGAGATGGCGATCACAGTGGTGTACCCAGGCCCGAATCTGAGCAAGAGAAACCAGCATCATCACGTGTACCCATATCTGCTCAGGGATCTGAGCATCGACCATGTTGGCCAGGTGTATGCCACAGACATTACCTACATCCCGCTCAAGCGCGGATGGATGTATCTCACGGCAGTGATAGACTGGTATTCCCGATACATCGTATCGTGGGAGCTCTCAGACTCACTGCATACAGGCTTCATCATACAGGCTGCAAACAGGGCATTTGCTGTGAGGATGCCGGAGATCATGAACAGTGACCAAGGATGCCAGTATACCTGTCAGTCCTATATCGACATGCTGAAGGACCGTGGAGTCAGGATCAGCATGGACGGAAGAGGTCGAGCTCTGGACAACGTCGTGATCGAGCGCTTCTGGCGAACACTCAAACGGGACGAGGTGTACCTAAACGAATACGCTACTCCACGAGAGGCCAGAGAGGCCATAGCGGGGTACATCAAGGTCTACAACAGCGTCGGGCCGCACCAGTCACTAGGCAATCGGACGCCGGCAGAGGTCTTCTACGGATCAGCCGAAATGCTCTGTGCATAGCGTATTGTCGGCCAAGCAATAACCATATATTCACAATTGTTTAGACTCCAAAATCCGTGTCTTGACAACCGGGTCCGTTATAGTTTGCCGGCTCTCCAATGACGGTTCTTGCCTCGTATTTCAACAGTGACAAGTATTTGCTCACACCGGATCACTCCCTTGCTGCGTTGTCCTTGAACCTCGGATACACTGCGAATTTGGAAAGCGCTGCGGACAGAATCGTGAGGTACAGGCACCCAGCGATCGTCATGGCGATGTTTAACTCACCGCTCACCGCAGAGGTGATCAGGTTACTCGCGGAATGGCACGGTGAGACCATGAGCAGCCACTCGTACTCCGCACTGATCACACCGAACACCCACAGCTGGTTGGGAACTTCAGACGTGAACTCACGGTTCATAAGGTCCGGCGAGGGTTCTTGGCTCTCGTCTCTCTGAACCTCTGATCCACGGTGTCCACGCAAACGGCGTAACCTCATCCTGTCCATCGACTGAGGCTGTTGAGCGCTTGAGGTGCTATCAGCAATGCGATGACTTCACTGAGGAATCTGCTTTGCTGTTCCGGTGCCCTATTCGGTTTGAGATATGCGAATCACGGGTAGGCGTCAGAAGGTGCAATGCAGCAGGAAAGCTTATCCTTCTAGGCTTTGGAACAGTGTTCCCGCGGAATCACGCCAGAAGCCGACCCAGTCTGTACTGTATAATACATAGTGCATCCAGTCCCCGCCGCAGGTGTCCAGCCTCTAACCGTGTGAGGTCAAGTGAGGCAAGACAGAGACTGAAGTAGTCGGAGCGTCTTCGACTATGGTTGGCTATGTCTCGAAATCAATCCATTTCTGTGTCGCTTGCCATTGGCTCTGTCCACTCCAAGAGATATCCTTGGCCCAGAGCTGCCTTGTAGAAAGAGGTCTTCCTCTACGCTGTCTATACCGTATCGGGCAGGCCAACGTGGTCTAGAACCACAGACGCCAGCATATCACCGCAGTTTGGCCAGATCGCTTACAGCTGATATGAGTGCATGAACCTCCCTCTGCACTGCACTTCGATCAATCGGACTACCCAGATCCTCAAACGCTTCATAGCGGTACTGAACAGCATAGGGGTTAAGCTCTATCAACCCCAGGTACGGGGTGACATCCTGACCCTGTGCGTCAAGAAGGGTCAGCATTAGGGACAAATCATGCGTCCTAGGGTACTCAACACCGAATGCGGCCAACCAAGCCTTGAGAGCTTTTTCAGCGGCCTGCTGTGCATGGAATCCGAAAATCTCGTCGGCGAAGATGCTCGAGTCTGACATGCCCTGACGAGCCCGGAGGTCCTTATGGGCTGCCGCCAACAGATGGCGTACCTCTTCAGATACTCCCATACAGAGCCCTCCCTTCTCTCAGCGCTCTCGAGATGACGTGGTTTTGCGAGTTGCGCCACCGTTCGACTTCATCGCGGCTATACACAAGGATGTCCTTCGCCACAGGAAATCGCGACAGAGCTCGCCAAAGCCGAACCATCTCCCTACGGCGATCGTCTCCACTGCTGAAGGGCTCCGCTTTGATGATCAGAAGGTCTACGTCGGAGTCCTTACCAGCGGTGCCGGTAGCGTGGGATCCAAAAAGGATGATGGCTTCAGGGAGGCACTCGGATACTGCAACCTGCGCGATGTCGCGAATCAGTGCTTCGGTTACCGCCATTGCCGGTACAACCTCCTCGCCGTTACGACATAACCTATCACCATGTTACCACATCGTGGATGCGTTGACGCGCCAGTTGAGGCATTCTATGATGGACCCGAGAACCTGACAGGGTCTTGGAGGCTCTAAGCAATGGAGATGGCGAAAGAAGCTTAGGCCCGGGTACCCCGGAGGAACGGAGATCCATGAAATGTCCAAGCGTAGGCAGTACTCAGCGGAGTTCAGGAGCAAGCTCGTGCTGGAGCTGCTGGTCGAGCTCTGGACAACGTCGTGATCGAGCGCTTCTGGCGAACACTCAAACGGGACGAGGTGTACCTGAACGAATACGCTACTCCACAAGAGGCCAGAGAGGCCATAGCGAGGTACATCAAGGTCTACAACAGCGTCAGGCCGCGCCAGTCACTAGGCAATCGGACGCCGGCAGAGGTCTTCTACGGATCAGCCGAAATGCTCTGTGCATAGCGTATTGTCGGCCAAGCAATAACCATATATTCACAATTGCTTAGACTCCAAGAATCGTGCCTTAACAACCGGGTCCGTTATAAATCGCCATAGCGATCTTGAACTCACCGCTTACCACAGGAAGTGCTTATGTGGCTTGCAGAGTGCGATGGCGGAATCATGAGTAGTCACTCGTGCTTCGCATTGATCACACCGAACACCCAACAGCTGAGGGAAAGGTCTATCTAGCTGCAGTGATCGACATATTCCCAAGAAGGGTGGTTGGATGGTCCATATACATCACTTGTCATGGGCCGAACTCTACGCGAAGCAGGCATTCTAGGGTCTATGGGAACAGTAGGAGATGCACTGGACAATGCTGTGGCTGAGAGCTTCTTTGCTACACTGAAAACCGAACTTCTGAATCGACATACCTGGTCGACCCGTCAAGAACTGATGTCAGCGATCTTCGACTACGTCGAGGCATTCTACAATCGCCGCCGACGCCACTCGACTCTAGGAACCTGCTCCAAAAGGCCGTTTGCGATGTGACTATCGTTCCTTGACAACCGGATTTCCAGGTGAGTGTTCTGTCGATAGCTGGTAATATATGTCTCGCGTTTGTCTTCTGCTCCTGACATAGTGAAATTGATCTATTACATCAGGTAAGGTGTGGTTTCAGTGCTGGGACAACTCGACGATTCCGCTGCCTTCGATGAGGTCACCTGGCGTGAGCGGAGGAGGAAAAAGCCGTACTGGCGTAACCTCCACGACTGGGCTCAGGAGAACCTCAGGATAGAGGACTTTGAACCGCTATACTCTAATATCGGACGCCCTTCTGTCTGTCCGGTCCACACCTTTCTTGCCACTCTCATACAGCTCGAGAAAGGCTACTCTGACCGAGAGATGGAGGAAGCCAGCGAATGTGACGAGCGGGTCAAGTACGCTCTGCTTGTGAAGAGGGACCTCGCCGGGATAGACGCAGTTACTCTGTGTAGGCACAGAAGTCTGCTCTTCGCCAACGACTACGGCAGGAAGCTGCTGGTTCGGACAGTATCACAGGCGATAGAGCTAGGGATCTTCAGTCCCGGTAGCCGGGCAGTGGTAGACTCCTTCATGGTATGGGGTGCCAGAGCAGCCACTGATACATACACCCTCATCAGAAAGGCCATTCGCATGGTTCTCAAGCTTGGCAGCTTGTGCGAGCTCGAGCAGCGAATGAGGCTACTGCTGGATCGGTCAGACTACGACATCGATGGCAAGCCGGAGATCGACTGGGAGGATGCTGAGCAGAAACGCTTGCTTCTTCAGTCCCTCGTTGACGATGGTGTTCGCCTGGCGAAGTTCGCCCAGAGTGAAGGCATGCCTGATGACATCAGGAGTGCCGGCGAGCTTCTCGAAAGGATCTCGACACAGGATGTGGAGATCTGCAAGGAGACCGGTAGAGTCGAGCTAAGACAAGGAGTGTCCAGGGACCGGGTGATCTCCGTGGCAGATCCGGAGATGAGGCATGGCCGGAAGACCTCCTCGCTCAAGAGTGATGGTTACAAGGCATACATAGCCACAGTGGGTGACAATGCTCAGATCATCGCAGATGTGGTAGTGACTCCGGCGAACGCAGCAGACTCCGAGCCGGTTCCTGAGATGGTCGATAGGATCGAAGAGGCAACAGGAAGCAAGCCAGAGGAGATCATGGGAGATTCCGCGTACTCAGGAGAGGAGCTCGAGGAGAAGCTTGCCGAGAAGCAGGTCGAGCTGGTCGCCAAGATACCAGCGCCGGTGAACAAGAAGGGCCTGTTCACAAAAGACGACTTCGAGATTGAGGAAAGCAGGGGCTTCGTGATGTGTCCCGCAAAGCAGTACGCGTACTTCGACATCAACCGACTGCTGAACGAGCACAAGGTGGTCAGAGCCGATTTCAGGCCGGATGTCTGCAACAACTGCGAACTGGAGTCCAGATGCACTGAGAGCAGCAAGGGTAGGACGATACGGGTACGCCCTCATGAAGCCAAGCGCAGGGCCAAGAGGAGACACCAGAAGACGGCGGAGTTTCGGGAGAAGTACTCCAGGAGAGCTCTGACCGAGCAGCGGATAGCGCACTGCACCAGACACGGAGGCCGAGTATCACGATTCGTTGGCAGAGCCAAGACGGAGTTTCAGGAGCTGTTGGTAGCCGTCAACAGGAACATCCAGGAGATCATGAAGGTGCGGGTTTCGCTCGTGACTCCTGAGAGACTCCTAGCCGGCACTTAAGGGGAGGAGTCTGTCCAGAAGCCTAAAAAATGCCTCTGGACAGGCAATCAAGGCCCACTTCTAGCGCAATCCGCTCTCCGAATCCGTGGTGTAAGCCTACCCCATTACATATTTACCCTGGGAATTCGGTTGTCAAGGAACAACATGGCCGTTCTCAGGCCGTTTTGGAGCAGTCTCCTAGGCGGCATCTGGTAGTGTAGCGCCTCAAGAATCTGAGTGATCTCAGGCGTTGAGTCAGTTCGAATTAGGTACTCTCGATCCTTCAGCCTCGTCTTCGTCAGCTTCATCGCGCCAAGGGTCTCGAGGGCATGGCGGGCGGTCCTCTTGCTTATCGGACTCTGCATTTCTTAATGATCAAACTCTGTATTTCTAGAGTATCAAACACAGACCCACACGAACGTATGCGCCATGATCCGATCATCCCTGTAGTGGAACACGAGCTCAAGATCATGCAGGCTCTTCAGTGATCTGAACGACCGCTCGATCCTGGCCAGCTGTTTGTAGGTCAGGGCGATCTCTTCCTTGGGGAGTGCCTTCTCGCTTGTCAGGAGCACATACTTGCCGTCATACTTCTCGTCTTCCTGCGCCTTCGCTCTGTTGATGCGGAGGCTGCCGTCCTTGAGCCGCCTCAAAAATCGACCCTTGTACTCATGACAGTAGAGTTCAGCAGCCTTCTTGCTGGACGGGCTAAGGCTCTTGATCTCTTCTTCTAGCTCCTTGACCACGACCTCCCTAGTCAACCGATCCTTCTTCGCATGATCAGGATTGTAGCAGATCAGATAGCGCTTGCCGTTGACCTCCGTCTCCTTCACATACAGGTTCTCCTTCATCTGCGAGAAACGGCCAGCGGTAGTCAGCACCTGTTCCTTGACTTCCTTCCACTGATTGAGCCTGACACCTACCACATAACCATAGCCCAACGCTCTAAGCTGGTCTAGCTTCTCCTGGCTTACCATTCCGCGATTGCCAACGAAGATGCAGCGTCCAACCGCATACCTGTCCTTGAGCTTCTCCATGGCATCGATCACTGTCTTGATGTCCGGGTATTGCCAGGGAGAACCTCGTGTGCTATGGGCAGTCTATCCCTGCTCATCACCAACGATACCAGGGACTGCGTCCGCCCCTTCCGGAAGTATTCGACCAGTTGCGAGCTCTCGCTATGCATGTCAACAAGGCTGCAGTCATAGAACACCACGCTGACGTCCATGGAAAACAAGTCCGTCAGATTACTGAGGATGCGGCCCTCGATAGTGTTCTTGTGAGAGATCAGGAAGCCGAGTGCTCTATAGAGATGGTGCAGCTCAAGCTCCTCTCTCTCAGGGTAGTACATATCTCTGTCCATCCACTCAAAGGTTGACAGCTTGCTCCTGGCATTGATGGCTCGGTTGATGACCATGCCCTTGACCGCACCATGGACATCAAACTCAAACTGGCGATCACCAAGGAGCTCGGAAATGATGTCGTCCATCCTCAGCTCATGCCAGAGTCTTTCCATCACATAGACACTACCGTATTCCTTGGACCAAACATGATGACAATCATCGACTGCGAAGAGGACATCGATTTTGTCAGTGTAGCCCTGGAGAGCAGAGACTATGTCGTCGACTCTCGAGCGATCCAGGTCGTCTACACGTAAGCGTCAAACTGTACCCACCTAGCCGGGCCGTTCGGGTTGTGGGATAATCGTCCTCAAGATACTAGCATACAGGAGGACGATCACCGTGACGAGAGCTGAGAGAGCTGCGGTTCGTGAACAGTGGAAAGCTCGCGTGGCTGACTACAGAGCTAGTGGCCTGAGTGCAGTTGAATGGTGCAAAGCCAATGACCAGAAACCCCACCGGCTTTGGCACTGGATACGGGAGTTTGAGGCAAAGGAGGCCTCTACTCAGGAGTGCCCGAAATGGCATCCGATCCAAGTGGCAGACCACTCGACCTCGGAGGGCGGTCTGTCTGTACGGGTAGGCCAAGCCACTATCAGCGTATCGCGAAGCTTTGACCCGACATTATTACTGGACGTGGTAAGGGCACTGTCATCTCTATGCTGACCGATGTGGGTGCGGAGCGAGTCTACCTGGCCTGTGGAAGCACGGACCTGCGCAAATCGATTGATGGGCTAGCCGCCATAGTGAGCCACAGCTTTGGGCTAGATCCCTTCTCTCCATGCTTGTTTGTCTTCTGCAATCGGAGGCGAGACAAGCTGAAGATCCTCCACTGGGAGCATAACGGGTTTTGGCTATACTACCGCCGCCTCGAACGTGGGCGGTTCCAGTGGCCAGATGCCACCACCCCTACGCCCGCCAAGATCAGCGGTCGTGAGCTACGGTGGCTCTTGGATGGACTCTCTCTAAGGCAACGGCAAGCTCACCCAGAGGTGATCGCTAGAACAGTCATCTAGCAGTGAGGACTTTGCCGAGAAGAAGGTTGATTCGCTGCAGGAGATTGCAGATCGTCCGCGAATAGGTCTGGTATGGACAACGCAGTTGCAGACCTCACCAATGATGATCTCAAGAGACAGATTGCTATCCTGGAGCATAAGGTCGCTGAACTCACTGCCAAGCTAGACTGGTATGAGCGGCAATACCGGCTGGCTATGCAGCAGCGGTATGGAGCCTCCAGCGAACGAACGCCTCCAGAGCAGAGACAGCTCTTCAATGAAGCTGAGGCAGAGACGAAACCTACTCTGCCTGAACCAACGGTCGAGACGATCACCTACCGCCGCAAGAAGAAGGTCGGTCATCGGCAGGACATGCTCAATGATCTCCCTATTGAGGTCGTTGAGCATCGCCTATCTGAAGAGGAGCGTATCTGCGAGCGCTGCGGTAGTGTCAAGCACGAGATGAGCAAACAGGTCAAGAGGGTGCTTGAAATCATCCCAGCTCAGGTGAAGGTCAGGGAGGATGTATACTTCGTCTACTCCTGCCGCACCTGCGAGCACACTGAGACTACTACTCCGATCGTGACTGCAGAAATGCCTGCCAGTGTCATTCCAGGAAGTCTGGCGTCTCCATCAGCCATAGCACACGTCATGACTCAGAAGTATGTGATGGGCATACCACTCTACAGACAAGAGCAGCAATTCCGTCAGTTAGGAGTGGAGCTATCTCGCCAGACCCTGGCCAACTGGATACTTGCTGCTTCGGACAGATGGCTCACTCCCATATACGATCGGATGCGTGATCACCTGCTGCAGCAAGAAGTGCTGCATGCAGATGAGACGACACTGCAGGTGCTGCGAGAAGAAGGCCGGAAAGCATCGACGCACTCCTACCTGTGGCTGTACCGGTCTGGACGAGATGGTCCTCCTATCATCCTCTTCGATTACCAGACGACTCGATCTGCGAAGCACCCGCGCAGGTTCCTTGAAGGATTCAAGGGATACCTGCATGTGGATGGCTATTCAGGCTATGACGGACTACCCAAAGTCACGCTCGTAGGCTGCTGGGCTCACGCACGTCGCAAGTTCGACGAGGCGCTTAAGGCGTTGCCTCCTTCCAGCTCGGGAGAACCGGCGGCTGTCCAGAAAGGGCTCGAGTTCTGCAATCGGCTCTTTGCGATCGAGCGCGACCTGAAGGACGTCAGCGTTGAGGAGCGACACAGAGCCAGACTCGAGCGCAGCAAGCCAGTGCTGGACGAGTTCCTTGCATGGCTCGATGAGCAGTCGCTCAAGACGCTACCCAAGAGTGCTCTTGGGCAGGCGATCGCATACTGTCATACCCAGTGGAGCAAGCTCACGGCATTCCTGCTGGATGGACGACTGGAGCTGGACAACAACCGAAGCGAGCGGTCAATCAAGCCGTTTGTTATTGGACGGAAGAACTGGCTGTTCAGCAACACTCCTCGTGGAGCACAGGCCAGTGCGACTATCTACAGCATAGTGGAGACAGCCATCGAGAACGGCGTGATACCATTCGATGTGGTCGTCAATCATAAAACTGACCACTT
>JAAYXD010000221.1 GCA_012516065.1 Clostridiaceae bacterium | reverse complement strand
TTATAAAGGTGATTATTGATATATTTTATTCCATAGATGGAATACATAATAAAGGAGCGTGTATTATATGAAAATACTGGTAGAGAAAACAAAGGAGCCTAAAAGAAAACCGTCGTCCGAAGGATTGTCTTTCGGAACAGTATTCTCGGATCACATGTTTTTATGCGAGTATTCCCCCGAAAAAGGATGGCACAATGCTCGAATTACGCCTTACCGCGATCTGTCAATTCCGCCCTCAAACATGACAATACATTACGGACAAAGCATCTTTGAAGGGCTTAAAGCATATAAAACGGCGGATAATAAGATTAACCTGTTCAGACCCGCTGAAAACATAAAAAGGTTGAACGCATCATGCAGACGTATGTGCATTCCCGAAATCGATGAAAAATTCGGCGTCGAAGCAATTAAAGCGCTTGTGGATGTAGACAGGGACTGGGTACCGGAAGAATACGGAACATCGCTTTATATCCGTCCGTTTATATTTGCGACCGATCCGTACCTCGGCGTCCGTCCTTCCGAAACATACCTGTTCGTTATTATAACCGGTCCTGTCGGGGCCTATTATAAAGAAGGAATAAATCCCGTAAAGATTTATGTTGAAACCAGATATGTGCGTGCTGTTGTTGGCGGGCTTGGTGAAGCAAAAGCGTCGGCAAACTACGCCGCAAGCCTGAAAGCACAGGTTGAAGCGAAAGAAAAAGGCTATACGCAGGTACTGTGGCTCGACGGGATTGAAAAGAAATACGTTGAAGAAGTCGGAACAATGAATGTTTTCTTTGTAATAGGTGACGAAATTGTTACTCCTGCGCTGACAGGAAGCATTCTCCCCGGAATTACAAGAAAATCGGTAATAGAACTTCTAAAATCATGGGGATATAAAGTAAGCGAGCGCCGCATAACAATTGACGAGGTTTTTGAAGCCCATGAAGAAGGAATGCTGAAAGAAGTATTCGGAACAGGTACCGCTGCAGTAATCTCACCCGTTGGCGAACTTAACCGCGACGGTCAGATAATTACTATAAACAACGGAGAAATCGGTCCTGTTTCCAAACAGCTTTACGATACCATAACTGGTATCCAATATGGAAGAATACCTGATAAATTCGGCTGGATTGAACAAATCTGAACGTTTTCGGAAACGAACGGGGCATGATTAACACGACGTACAAAAAATACCGGAAAAAAAGAATTTCCGGTATTTTTTATTCCGTTATTTTATCACTCGTGAGGGTTTGAGTGGCAATCCGCTCTTATATTACCGGAAACTTTTTGATTTATTTACTTGACAACAGAGCGCAAAATTAAATATAATGAGATATAACAATATATGGATCACGCAATTTTTCATCATCTTTGTATTTTCTGTGTTGTTCTATTATATTATTTTATACTGTTTTCTCCTTCATTTTCATTTCTCATCTAAGGCAGCATCACTGGGTTTACTGAACTTTTCTGCCGTTGTCGGCAGAGAGGGGCTATAAAAAATCAAAGAAAAAGAAAGGGGATCAAAAAATGAAAAAAGCAAAAATTCTCGCACTTCTGATGGCTGTTGCGATGATTGTTGCTGTTTTAGCGGCATGTGCTGCTCCTCCGGCAACTGACAGCTCATCAGGCACACCAGCCACTCCCACTCCAAAACAGGACACACAAACAACTGAACCGGCCGACAAAAAACCTGAACCGATAACATTCACAATGTTCGTCGCCGGTCCTGGAGAAGCGCCTCCTGCAAGCAATAAAATAGTTCAGAAGATTAAGGAAATCACAGGTGTAACAATCGATTTCGAATTCCTAGTAGGTGACATGGAACAAAAAGTCGGAATAATGATTGCAAGCGGTGATTATCCTGATTTCATAGGCGCAGGACAAGCGCGCGGTAGATTCCTGAATGCCGGCTCATTTGCCGCACTTGACGATTACCTCCCGAAATATCCGAATCTCTGGAAACATTATGAACCTTATTTAGACACACTTCGCAGCATATCAGCAGATAATAAAATTTACATACTTGATATTTGGGGCCGTCAGTATTGGCTTAACGACGGTCAGGACGACTTTTACGAAGGGGATTACAACGGCCCGGCTTTCTGGATTCAGAAAGATGTACTTGCCTGGGACGGATATTCACACCCTGTAAAACTGGATGATTTCTTTGATCTGTTAGAGCGTTATTACAAAGAGCATCCCACTATTGACGGTCAGCCCACCCTGCCATTCGAGATTCATTCACAAGACTGGCGCTCATTCTGTCTGAAAAATGCGCCGCAGCATTTGATCGGCGGACGTAACGAAGGTGACGTTGTCGTTCATCCCGATACTCTCAAGGTTGAAATATACCAGAACAAATGGTACGCAAGAGACTATTACAAAAAGCTCAATGAAGTTTTCAAGAAAGGCATGATTCACCCCGAAACATTCACGAGAAACTATGACCAATACCTGTCCGTTATTTCTACCGGCCGTGTGCTGGCTATGTTTGACCAGCAGTGGAACTTCCAGGATGGAGAAAGTGTCTTGGTTGCTGAAGGCAAAATCAACAGAACTTACGTTCCTCTCGGCCTCAGCTATGATGGCACGAAATATGCGTACAACAGGGTAAGAAATGAAGGTATCATAGGCGGTAACGGCATGGGTATCAGCGTGAAGTGTAAGAATATCGAACGTGCTATGGAATTTATGGATGCACTTCTTAGAGAAGATGTACACAGGCTGATGTACTGGGGTATCGAAGGCGAAGACTACTATGTCGACGCTAACGGTCGCTACAGACGTACTCCTGAACAGAAAGCCAATTTCGACAATCCTGACTGGCGTCTTGCTAACGCAGGAGCGGTCATCGGCGACCAGTTCCCGAAACTGGAAGGCCGTTATTCGAACGGTAACGCCTGCAGCCCGGGAAATCAGCCCGAAGAAAGACTTGAAAATCAATTCCCGTATGACAAGGAATTCTATCAGAAATACGGTTTCTACTCCAAATCCGACTTCCTGCCTCTGATAGATCATCCCGGTTATCCTGAAGTATGGTCGATCTTCTCCACTATGGAAGAAGATAATATCGCGAAGCCGATATTCGATCAGATTACGGATCTTCAGAACCGTTATCTGCCGGGCGTAATCATGGCTGATGACTTTGACGCGGCTTGGGAAGAATACGTAAAGAGATACGACAGCATTGACTATCCGGCACTGGAAAGAGAGATTGAAAGACAGATTCAGATGCGTCTCAAGAAAAAATAATTGACCTGCTCTTCTTTCAAAGCGATAAATAAAGAAGAGGCGACCGTAAAGCCGGCCGCCTCTTCTACATAATATTTACGGTTGAAAGAATTAGGGCTAGGGGGATAGTGATATGTCAACAAGAAATCTTAGTTCGAAAAATGAATTTATAAGACAAGTTCGTAAACAAAAAGGGTTGATCATAATTGCGGCACCCTTTTTTATCTATTTTTTCATTTTTTCATATTTGCCGCTGTGGGGACTGACCATGGCATTTCAGAACTATAAACCTCAATTTTCTTTTTTTGAACAGGAATGGGTCGGCTTAAGGCATTTTAAAAACTTGTTTACCGATCCTGATTTTTATCGTGTTATGCGTAACACATTAGGAATGAGCATAATAAACCTTGCGTTGGGGTTTATCACGGCTATAGGGTTTGCACTGCTGATAAACGAACTTACAGGGAAATTATACGGTTTTAAGCGCGTTGTGCAGACAATATCATATATGCCGCATTTCCTGTCATGGATTATCGTCTGCGGCCTTGTTTCAAACGTCCTTGCAATGGACGACGGAATCCTGAATGAATTGCTGCTGGCATTTGGACTTATAAAGGAAAAAATACATTTTATGGGGAGACCTGATCTGTTCTGGTGGATTGTCGGCTTTACAAATGTATGGAAATCTATGGGCTGGAACAGCATTATCTATTTGGCGGCAATCACATCCATTGATCCGGCGCTGTACGAAGCCGCCGCTATAGATGGGTACGGCCGTTTCGGCAGAATGTGGCATGTTACTCTGCCCGGCATCAAATCAACCATTATTATCCTTCTTATTTTGAACGCTGGCTGGATCCTCAATGCAGGTTTTGAAATTCAATATATTCTGGGTACAAACGGTATGGTTCTTGATGTTTCGGAAACTATCGATATATTCGTGCTTAAAAGAGGTTTTGGCAGAACCGGCGGTTTTGCGTTCGGAACTGCAGCCGGTATGTTTAAATCAGTTGTCAGCGCAGTGGTATTAATACTTTGCAATAAAATTGCCGGCTGGCTCGAAGAGGAAAAACTCGTTTAGCGATTATGTTTTCGATACGCGCTAATCTGCTTGGAGGTATAATGGAATGAGAAAATCATTAGGTGATAAGATTATTGATGGAATTATCGTGTTCTTCATGTGCTTAATAGTCATTGCCATGATTTATCCGATGTGGAACACGTTGATAGTATCTTTTAACGACGCAAGGGACTCCATAAAAGGCGGTCTCTATCTTTGGCCGAGAAAATGGTCGCTGTTTAACTATCAAAGCATATTCAAGACAGATAAAATTTTCAAAGCCTTTTTGATATCTGTATCGCGTACAGTGCTCACAACGATACTAAACGTGTTTTTCTCCGGTTTGCTCGCATACGTATTAAGTCACAAGGATTTTGTTTTCCGCAGGTTTCTTACGGTTTTCATGGTAATGACCATGTACATAAACGCTGGACTAATCCCGCAGTATTTTCTTTACCGAAGCCTGGGGCTTATCAACACATTTTGGGTTTACATACTCCCTTCGCTTGTGGGAGCATTCAATGTTATCGTCATACGAACATACATAAATTCGCTGCCTGCGTCTCTTGTGGAATCCGCGAAAATTGACGGCGCCAGCGAAATGAGAATATATTTCAGCATTATTATACCGCTGTGCCTGCCTGTTCTTGCTACTGTCGCGCTGTGGGTTGCAGTCGGTGCGTGGAACTCGTGGTTTGACTCTTTCATATTCGCGCCAAAGCAGGAATTGAGTACCCTCCAATACGAAATGATGAAGATAATAGCTTCATCGATGCAGACTGGAGTCAGGCAACCGGATTATATAGCCGAAGCGTCGCAGCAGTCACGCAATATGGTCACTCCGAATTCACTGCGCGCGGCAATGACTATGGTTGCAACCGTGCCTATACTTATTGTTTATCCTTTCCTGCAGAAGTATTTTGTAACTGTCAACATCGGCAGCGTTAAAGAATAGATTTCAGCAAGGCGGCACGGAAATGAATTCTGTGCAGCAAAAATTTGAATTGTATAACCAGTTTTCTGACTTTAATTTGCTAAAACCGCTGAGATGACCGGTAATATTTCATTACAGCGGTTTATATTTTCCATGCATGGCGAACAGCAATGAATAAAATAACAGGCAGTAAAAACCCCTTGCGAAGTTTGTCACTATATATTATAATAATATACGCTCCGATAAAATGTTAGTCACTGCGGACTGGTGTAATGGTAGCACGAATGACTCTGGATCATTTTGTTAGGGTTCGAATCCTTAGTCCGCAGCCATAAAAAACCGGCTTTTACGTAAAGCCGGTTTTTTGCTGTTTAATTAACTAATTCTTGCCGCTCCTTTATAGTTCTTTGTCGGAATCAGCCTGTTTGATGAAAGCCTCTCTTTCGCTTTTTTGATTGCCTCCGTATACTGCGGAAGCCATTGCTCTTCTGCAACCAGCATTTCATCCGTCATCTGCCATATTTCAGGCGGATTCAAAACCGCGCCTACCAGCGGGTCCATCATCATTGCCTGCCTCAGAAGCTGATCATCTCCGTGAACCGCAGCTTCAACAGCCAGTCTCTGAACCGAAATGCTCGCATTGCATACCGCAGCACAGCCTAACGGCAGATCACCGACTACCGGTATATTTATGCCGTTCGCATCAACATAACCCGGAACCTCAACGATTGCATCAGCCGGAAGATTAGTTATTACCCCTTTATTCACGACATTGAAATGCCCTCTGTATATCCTGCCCGTTTCAAGTCCTTCAATTATATAAGAGCCATGTTCCGAGCTCCTTTCGGCGGGATCAAACTTCCTCGCGGGCTCATTCATCCATTTCGGAAAATCCTTTTCAAACCAGTTTCTCGCTTCCGTACACACCCGGAGATATCCTCCTGTTTCGCCGTTTACCCAGGAACTAAGATCAACCCAATCCATTATCTCATCAGGCCTTTTCCTGTACCACGGCACATATTCGCTCAAATGCCCGTTTGATTCGGTGCTGTAATATCCGAACCTTCTTAACATATCTATTCGTACCTTTTCCGTTTTGCTGTAAACAGGATGTCTTTCAAAAGCCTGCAGGAGTTCTCCCGTCATATCCTTGCCGTTGTGCCTGACCTGGATGTACCATGTCTGATGGTTTATACCGGCGCAAATGATGTCAACCTCATCTTTTTTTAAGCCCAATACTTCCGCGATTTGCTCATGCCCGTGCTGTACGCCGTGACATAAACCGATAGTATTAACTCCGCCATACTTATTGCATGCCCATGTAATCATCGCATTAGGGTTAGCATAATTCAATAACAGGCAGTCATCCCTGGCCACTTCGCGTATATCCCTGCAAAAATCCAGCACTACGGGAATTCCTCTTTGCCCGTACATTATGCCCCCGGCACATATGGTATCCCCAACACACTGGTCAACTCCGTATTTTAATGGTATCTCGATATCCAGTTTAAACGCGTCGAGCCCGCCTACCCTTACCACGTTGAACACGTATTTTGCGTTTTTCAGCGCGGCCCTGCGGTCCGTTATCGATTGGATTTTGATGTTCAGTCCGTTTTCGTCAATGTCCCTCTGGCAAAGCTGGGTAACCATCTCAAGATTTCTCTCATTGATGTCCGTAAAAGCAATTTCAATATCCTTAAATTCGGGAACAGACAAAAGATCGCTGAGAAGCCTTCTTGTAAATTCAATGCTTCCCGCACCTATAAAAACAACTTTAAAAGACATAATTTACCCCCTATTCCTTGCTGTCTTCTTCAGCAAGCTGTTTATATCCGTCTGAAAAGGTATCAAGACAGTTCAAAGGTTTTATCTTCCACCATTACCGTCTCCTTGTCCAAGTGGATGATTATATCATATCATAGAATTAATTAATTTGTAATTATGTATGAAATAATAACCTTCTTTTTTCACAGCGAATTTGATAAGAATAATTATCCCCGGCGAAGCCGGGGTAACCATGTATCAGGGTGGATTCAGGATTCAGCTATGAGTTTATTCTTTTTAATAGCCTGTCAACAATGACTGCAACCTCTTGACGAGTAATCGGTGCTTTCGGATTAAATCGTCCTTCATCGTCACCTATCATGATTCCTGCTTCATAAACATTTAAAACCGCTTCCTTCGCCCAGTCCGAAACGTCATCAAAGTCTTTTATTTTTGTCATTAGCTCTGACATTTGTATCATCTCCTCCAGCGGGAAGTATTTTCCCGGACAACTTGTTGACGTCTGCCAATGTTTGTGGCTAGCGACAGTTGTGATTGTGGGAATGATTCCCCTTAAATACCGGATTATTTCACAGCCAGCGTAAAACTGTTTTTTTGGCATAGTCTGTGTCTTGTCGTAATCACCCTGGAAGCCTATTGAAATAACAACATCATTCAAAGGATCAAATAAACCTCCACCGGCATTCAAACCCCTGCATTCGTATACATTACCGTCATAGTCCACCCAGTAATTGTACGCAATACCCTTCCATCCGCGTGCCAGGTGCCATTGGTGAATTTCGTCCATGCCGGCTGTTTGATGAGCCATGTGGTGAATAGCTATTCCGGTGATTTTCGTCAGATCAAGAGGTATCAATGGGCTGGCCCACTGAAACTCTTTCTTTAATATTTTCATTTTACATCACTAACCTTTTTATCTAGTATCTTTACTAACTTTCCGGATTCATCCCGCAAATCCAGACATCCCCCCACGAAAGACCGGCCTCAATAATGTTATACCGGTAGTTTCCATATTTATAATCATATTATATTCATATTCATATATTCATGCCTCACATTCACATTTTTATAAAAAAAGGACAGACAGCCACCTGTCCTTTTTGCTTTCAACCTGAAAGAGATCTCCAAGTGAGGTAAAACGAAATAATCAGGAAATTATAAAACCCGCTAACCTTTGATGTTAGCGGGTTTTTTATTGGAGCTGGTGGACGGACTCGAACCCCCGACCTGCTGATTACAAGTCAGCTGCTCTACCGACTGAGCTACACCAGCTTATATTATAATGGCGACCCAGAAGGGACTCGAACCCTCGACCTCTAGCGTGACAGGCTAGCGTTCTAAACCGACTGAACTACTGGGCCGTATTTTGTTTTGTAAGGGGGAAGCATTACGCTTCCCGCTTACGTTCTGGTGACCCATAGGGGACTCGAACCCCTGTTGCCGCCGTGAAAGGGCGGTGTCTTAACCGCTTGACCAATGGGCCTTAAAAAGTCAACAACGAAATATATTTTAACCGCTGGAATACAAAAAGTCAAGTGAAAAAATTTGATGTGGACAACGTCTGTCGAACGGTTTATTTATTTAGTCCGCAAGAGCAAAATCAATCTGCCGTGTTTCAGGATTTGATTTAATTACCTGGACATTGACAGTATCACCGATGCGATAAGTTTTTCCCGTTCTTTCGCCTATAAGGCAATAATTTTTTTCGTCATAGCGGTAATAATCGTCCTCCATTGAACTTAAACGGACAAGACCTTCAATTGTATTGTCAAGCTCGACAAACATTCCAAAAGAAGTTATATTCGATATAATACCCGTAAAAACATCACCGACATACCTGGTCATGTACTCGGCTTTTTTCATGCTCTCGCAATCGCGTTCGGCTTCTTCGGCATTCTGTTCCCTCTGCGAACACAGTTTCGCTATACCCGGCAGTATCTCCGAGTAATGCTCATTGCGTTTTTCGTCGAATACACCGTGAATATACTCTTTCATAATGCGATGTATTATAAGGTCGGGATACCTGCGAATCGGCGACGTAAAATGAGAATAATAACCAGTGGCAAGCCCGAAATGGTGCCCGTGTTCAAAACTATATCTCGCTTTTTGAAGACTCCTTAACATAACCGTTCCAATCAATCTTGCCTGCGGACTTCCCTTTACTTTTTCAATAACTTCCTGAAGAGCTTTCGGATGGATATTGTTTATCCCCTTTATTTTGTATCCGAAATTAAAAAGGAATTTGTTAAGGATCTCCATTTTCTCAATGTCCGGATCCTCATGGATTCGGTAAACAAAAGGAATGTTCAGCCAGTAGAAATGCTCCGAAACAGTTTCGTTGCATAAAAGCATAAATTCCTCAATTATCTTGTTCGCGATTGTTATTTCATATCTTTTAACTTCAACCGGTTTTCCGTGTTCGTCGACTGTTATTTTGGCTTCGTCAAAATCGAAATCAATCGCACCGCGGAGTTTACGCTTTTTATTAAGAATTAAGGCAAGTTCTTTCATTTGCTCAAGCATCGGTATTATCGGCTTGTAGCGTTGTATTAATTCCTGATCATTATGCTCAAGTATTTTATATACGTCCGTATATGTCATTCTTTCGCTGACATTTATCACACTTTCAAAAATATCGTGGTTTACAACCCTTCCAAGATTATCAATGTCCATAACGACCGAAAACGCGAGTCGATCCTGTTTTGCGTTAAGGCTGCATATCCCGTTTGAGAGCTTCGCGGGAAGCATCGGTATTACCCTGTCGGGAAAATAAACGCTTGTTCCCCTGTTAAGAGCCTCTTTGTCAAGAGCCGTGCCTTCCTTAACATAATGCGTGACATCAGCTATATGCACTCCAAGCCTGTAAATTCCTCCGTCGACAATTTCGAGCGATACTGCATCATCCAAATCCCGCGCGTCTTCACCGTCTATTGTGATCATTGTCAGATTCCTTAAGTCGCGCCTTTTTTCAATTTCTTCATCCGATACTTTCTCAGGCAGTTTCTCAACTTCTTTCAGAACTTCGTCAGGAAACCCCGTAGAAAGATTGTATGCTTTTGCAATGGACAAAACGTCAACGCCCTTATCGCCTTCTCCTCCTAAAATTTCTATTATGCGTCCCTCGGCATTTCTGTTCGGTTCAGGCCATCTGGTTATTTCCACAACAACTTTCTGGCGCTGCTTTGCTCCCATTGTTTTATCAATGGGGATAAAAATATCGCCTTTGATTTTCCGGTGATCCGGCGTTACAAAACCAAAAGAGCCGCTCCTGTCAAATACGCCGACAATTCTTTTGTTAGCTCTTGACAGGATCTTTACGATTTCACCTTCGGCGCTCTTTTCACCGTTAGATTGTTTTGTTACCCTCGCAAGTACGCGATCACCGTGCATTGCGCCGTTTATATTTTCGCTGCCGATAAAGAGGTCGTCCTCGTCGTCCGCGTCAGGCACTACAAACCCGAAGCCACGCTCATGGCCCTGAAAGACACCCGATACAAATCCCATTTTTTTCGGGGCCGCATAACGGTTTCTTCTCGTTTTTACTATCCGTCCTTCCGCCTCCAATTCATCCAGGATACTGCGGAACAATTCCCTGTCCTCGGGCGGCACGTCAAGAACTACTGCCAATTCTTCGAACAGCAGCGGATGGTATGATTTTTGATTTATAAAAGCTTCTATTCTTTCTTTTCTGTCCTTCATAATCCTCTCATTTCTTTATGAAAGCCTTAAAGGTATTTCATTTTTACAGGCCAAGTTCTTCGTGAATACCTTTCATTGCTTCCAGTCCCAATTCAATAAATTTTTCAAGCGTTAATCCGATTTCTTCACACGTCATTATTTGTTCCCTGTTTGCGCCTTTTGCAAAACTGTTTTCCTTAAATTTTTTCAATACAAATTCCGTTGTAACCCCTTCAAGTTTTTTATCGGGGAGTATGAGCGCACATGCTGTAATTAACCCTGATAACGGATCCGAGCAGAACAAAGCCTTATCCATTCTTCTCCTTCTTGCTATGCCGGTCTGTGGATTATGCGACTTTACCGCATATATTACGGTATGATCCACATTCAACCCGTCAAGTATTTCGGCTCCGATTATTCCATGTTTTTCAGGCTCCGAGCCAACCCGGTCATAATCAATATCATGTAAAAGTCCCGCTAAACCCCATAATTCCACATCTTCCTGAAAATATTCGGCAAGCTTTCTCATTATTGCTTCTACGGCAAGACTGTGTTTTACCAGGTTCTACGTTACAACCCTTGCTCTAAGTTCGGCATATGCTCTCTCCCTGTCCATATACATAACCCCCTGTTTTTATGAAACGAAAAAACTAACGCTTACGTATATATTATTGAATAAAGTATAGTTAAATAATATTATAGCACATGATTTTCCGCCTGCAATTTTTGCCATTATATTTTGTTTATCTTTTTTTTGCCTTGCGTACGGGAATAACAAGTGCTAAAATCTATTAAACAGCCAGTTTTCAGCATTTGGCCGGCCTTTTGAGGCAAAACATAAACTACGGGAGTATAATCCGATGAATAAAGGAATTGCATATATTGTTCAGGCAGCCCTGGTAGCTGCTCTTTATACGGCTCTGACGCTTATGTTTATTCCAATAAGTTTCGGGCATAACATATTTCAATTTCGCATCGCGGAAGCGTTAACGGTCCTTCCTGCGCTGGTTCCGTCTTCAATACCCGGGCTTTTTGTCGGCTGTCTCGTTTCAAACATAATTGGCGGGTTTGGCCCGGTAGACATTATATTCGGAAGCATCGCAACGCTGCTTGCTGCGATCTTTTCCAGACTGCTGCGGAAATACCCTCTTCTTGTTCCTCTGCCTCCTGTTGTATTTAACGCATTAATCGTCGGAAGTTATCTGAAATTCCTGTACCTGAAGGATGTTCCGCTCCTCGCGAGCATCGGCTGGGTTGCCCTGGGCGAACTGATGGCTTGTTATGCCCTCGGTGTTCCTTTACTTTTCCTTTTGAAAAAGCTTAATCTATTTCAGGAATAATTATCCTCTGCCATAAAAACAGAACTGGAGCTCATTTTGAGCTCCGATATATGGAGAGGAAGTTTATTTGTCTTGCTTCAGTTGGAAATGTTTTTTATGAAGAAATAAATTATGCGGAAGGATAATTCATTCCAATTTCGAACGCTTCCATTTCAAGCGGAATCATATGGTGCTTTCTTTCCGGCAAAACTTCATACAACGATTTTCTGAAGCTTTCAACAGTTACTACATTTTTTTCCTTTACAAGTTTTCCAAGCAGAATGATATTGGCAAAAGTGGTATTCCCCATATCAGACGCTATTTGCGTAGCCGGGATCAAATAAGACGCGATATCGGCCCGTTTGATATCCCTGTTGACAATCGAACTGTCTATAATGACCATTCCGTCTTTAACAACCCAACTCTCGAATTTATCAAGGGAAGGCCTGTTCATTACAATCAGCACATTTGCACTGCTTAATACAGGGCAGTCAACAGGTTTGTCCGAAATGACAACACTGCTGTTCGCTGTTCCGCCTCTCATTTCAGGACCATAGGACGGAAGCCATGACACCTGTTTCCCGTCCAGCATTGCGGCATGAGCCAGAAGCATTCCTGCCGATAATATTCCTTGTCCACCGAAACCGGCCATTATTATTTCATAAGTCATAATATACCTCCGGATTTCCAATGCTGTTCTGTTAACTTAATAGACCTGAAACGCCTCTGGTATAATGGAAATTGTCACAAAACCATTACCTCCCAGAAAGGAGCGTTTAGGTCTCATGACTATTATACCATCAAACGTAGTATGTCCAAGGTGTTTTTCAAAAGTTCTTCACCGTTTTGGTA
>JAAYXD010000220.1 GCA_012516065.1 Clostridiaceae bacterium | reverse complement strand
GTTATATATATTGCTTCTTTTATTTACGAATCGCTTTTCGTAAATTCGGGGGAGAATGATACGGAACCGTGGCTTGTCGCCGATTGGAAGCACGAAGGGTTTTTGACATGGGAATTTACCCTGAAGGATAATGTTACGTTCCATACGGGGCAGGAATTTACGTCCTATGATGTAAGGCATACGCTCAGGGTTATCGAAGATTCAAAGAGTCCGTTTTATTATACCGATTTCCTTAAAGATATAGAAGAATTTGAAATTATCAGCAGGATGCGGTTTAAAATCAAGCTGAAAAAGCCTGATGCGTTTTTTATAAGCAAGCTTGTATTTCCGGTATTGTCCCAGAGCGCCGAGTTTAATAACCAGGACATTGTATCGGGAACAGGTCCGTTTTGTTTTGACGGTATGGACGAAAAAACGATTATACTGAAAAAGAATGATAATTGGTGGAATGAGGGCCTGCCGTACTTCGATTCCGTTATTTTTAAGATCATGCCTGAAAATGAGATTATCGACGCGTTTCAGAATAACGAAATAGATATCACATTTGTCAAGAATATTGATTTCTCGAAACTGCGGTACAGAACTAATATTGAATATCAGGTATATCCGGATAACGAGTTTAATTTGCTTTATGTAAACCCCAAAAGCCTGTTTGGGAGGGAAAACAGGCAGGAGGCCTTTTTCCGATATATAGCATATCGCATGCACGATATGAACCTGGGGGAGGTACAATATTTTGAACAATACGGCGGAGGTTTTATCAATGCCGATGAATTCAGAAGCGAACTTATTAAATCAGGCCTGCATTGGAACAGGGACAAAAAGATGTTTACAGAGGACGGAAGATCTTTGAGCACTTTGTATGTGCTCGTTCCTGAAAAGGATATGCAGAAGCTGCATACGGCAAACTTTATTGTTAATATTCTCGAGGAAATCGGAATTCCTGCGGCTATCAGAACCGATAAGCCGGAGAATGTAATCAGGGCAATAAGGAACGGAAACTATGATCTGTCTCCTGTTACGCAGGAATTAAAGCCCTGGGAGAATTTAGAAGACGCATTGAAAAGAATGCAGGATGAACTTGGTTACGGAAAGGAACATTCGTACATCCTGCCCCTCTATCGCAATCAGCGGGCTATTATTTTCAAAAACTACATCCGCGGCGAAAAGAAATCAAGCTTTTGGAACCCGTATTACGGTTTTCATACGTGGTACATGCCGCTGTTTGAAAGAGGGGAATAGCGGGTGATAATACATGGATTTATCGGTTGCCGGTAAATTTGTAAAACTATGTCCTTTACGTGAAAACGATGTTACGCTTTTAAACCGTTGGTATCACGAGGTTGAATCTTTCAGATATGCAACCGGCGGGAAAAAACCTGAAGAAATCCTTATTCAGTCGAAACAGGACGCCCGGTATTCTTCTTTTGTGTCAGGCATATACCGTACCGTTGACAATACCTGTGTAGGGCTGATTGCGGGTGAGTATAAAATAGTCTCCGAACCGCTGCTGTGGATTAGGATCGTTTTTATTGATTCATGCTGGCGAAGGAAGCGTTACGGGACTATGGCACTGCAGCTTTTATTCCGGCATTCGCGTGAAACCTGCCGGGCAGAACGCGCTTATGTTTCCGTTTACAGGGGAAATGCCGTGGGAACGGCTTTTTGGAAAAACTGCGGCTTTTCCTGTGTTAAGATTTTAAAGGCGGCAGATTCCGACAGCGATGATATCATAATAATGGAAAAGGTTATAGGATTATGAAAAGACCGGCGCTGCACGCAGCGATTGCGTTTATAGCTGGAATTGCCGTTTCCTGGTATATAAAACAGGTTATTGTTGTCGTTCTCGTTTTTTTGCTCTTGAATGTTCTGTATTTTTATTCGGTCAAAAAAAAAATACGCGCTTTTAAAAATCTTCTGCTTTGGAATGTTTGTTTTCTCCTCGGATACGTTAATTTTGCCGTCCAGCATACAATTATGCTCATGCCTGTCCGGCAGCACTATGATGCCGAAGTTATTGTCAGAGGGTACATATCCGATTATTACCGGGCTGATGATAAGAAAACCGTTATTAAACTGTTCGCAGAGTCGGCGGAAAAGGGCGGCCGGAATTTTAGCATAGAGCGGACTATCCGTGTAAACGCGTATAATATGATAAATGATAATGACTTAAAGCCCGGAAGGTATATTCAAATAAGCGCCGTGATGAACAAACCTGCGCGGGCGAGAAATCCCGGCGGGTTTGATTACGCCGCTTACCTGTTTTCAAAAAGAATAGCCGCATATACGTCGGTAGACGCTAAAGATATAATATTTTTCGAAGAAATGAAAAAACTGCCCGTTATATCTTTTGGAATCAATGCCCGGAACTATATCAGCGAGGCTTTATATAATACACTTTCGGCCGAAAAAGCGGCGCTTATGTCGGCAATGCTTACAGGCTCAAAGGACAGCCTTGACGAAAACATTGAAAACGCTTTCAGGGCGTCGGGACTAATGCATATAATGGCTGTTTCGGGTACGCATATAGCTTTCCTTTTATTCCCGGTGCTGTGGCTTTTCCGGGTACTCGGAATTAACCGCAGGGCCGCGGCGATCATTTCAATCCCTGTTATTATTGTTTACTGTGTAATAACAGGGTTTACCGCTTCTGTCATGCGCGCTTCGATTATGGCCATTATTGTGCTTGCCGGAAAAATACTCGACAGGAAGGCCGAACTGATAAACTCGATTGCTATAGCGGCATTGCTTATACTTATAATAAATCCCTTTATGCTTTTTGATTCCGGTTTTCAATTATCCGTCGGCGCCGTGTCCGGTCTGGGAGTATTATATAAACGGGTTTTCGGCTGTATTCCTGAAAAGATACCGCTGTTTATCCGCAAAGCGGTTTCAGGCACAATAGCGGCTCAGGCCGGCATACTGCCCGTTATTGCGAGATACTTCAGCAGACTGTCGGTTATATCCGTTTTGTCAAACCTGCTTGTTGTCCCGCTTACCGGTGCCGCGATGGTATTCGGTTTTATTGTCGTGATACTTTACAGCCTGAATCATATGCTTGCCGTATACGCGGGGTATGCCCTTCAGGCGATACTGCATGTTATCCTTGTCATCGCCGACACGTTTGCATCGGTACCGTGGGCAGAAATACACGCGCATCACTGGAAATTGTCCTGGTGCGTGCTTTATTACGCTCTCCTGATTGTCTCAGGTGTTTACGGGCTCGCTTTTTTTATAAGGTACAGAAGGGTTATTGCCGCCGCAATTTTTGCGATAGGAGCCGTCCTTGTTATTCAGGGGTTTGTTCCGGGTGGTATAAAGCTCGTATTTATTGATGTCGGGCAGGGCGACAGTGCTCTTATACGTTCGCCTGAAGGCAGATACATGCTTATTGACGGCGGCGGTTCATATAACGAAAAGGAAACGGGTTATACAGGCCGGCAGGTTCTTATACCCGTATTGATGAATGAGGGCGTTTCGCGGATTGATCATGTTATCGTCAGCCACGCACATGCAGATCATATGTCCGGCGTTTTAACGCTTATCGGCCTGTTTCCTGTGGAATCTGTCGGTTTGCCTTTCTATTCCGGGGTTTATGAGGATTTTTCCGAACTTATAAACGCCTGTAATGAAAAAAATATTGAAATACGTTTATACAAACGCGGGGATACTGTCAGATTAGACAGCAGGACGGAATTTATTGTTATGAATCCGGGCGAGATTAATTACAAAGGCGACCTGAATAACGCGTCACTTTCGGGCATGCTTTGTTATAAAAAGTTTCGCGTTCTATTTACAGGAGACATGGAAAATAAAGCCGAAGAGTCATTTTTGTCCGGAAATGATGATGTCGACTGCTGTGTTTTGAAGGTAGCGCACCACGGCGGGAAAAACGGGACTTCGGATCAGTTTCTGAAACGCGTAAAACCTGAAGCCGCCGTTATAAGTGTGGGTTCAAACAATTTCGGGCACCCTTCCGGAGAAGTCCTGGACAGGTTGTATTCGGCCGGCGCAAAGGTATACATAACTAAAGACCGCGGAGCGGTAGTGATTACCGGAAACGGCGATAAATACAGGATAAGGACATGGCTTGCAGATGACAGGTTTACATTTTTTTTTGAAAATGATAGGCTAAATTAGGGGTTTGCGATTGACAATTCTGAAAATCCGGGAGTTTTATACTTTCGGCAGGCCTGGATGGTAAGAAACGGCCGGGTATATTTTCTGTTCGGTGAATTGGGATGGAAATGAAGGATTTAAAAAAACAGATAAAAGATAATAAAATAGGAAAATTGTATTTGTTTACGGGACCGGAGCAGTTCCTTGTCAGGTATTACGAGAAGGAAATAATTAGCAGGCTTCTCGATGAAAACAGCAAAGCATTCAATTATACCGTTATAGAGGAAAAAACCTCAATGAACAGGCTTGCCGACATTGTTTCAACGTTTCCCGCCTTTTCCGAACGACGTGTTGTGGTCGTGAAAGACACTTCGTTGACGAAAGGGAGCGTGGAAAAAGACTGGAATACGTTTTTTGAATCTCTTCCCGATTATATCTGCCTCATTTTTGTGCCCGATGAGGTTGATAAAAGGACGGCTTTCTATAAATCAATCGCGAAACACGGTTTTGTTGTCGAATTCAACAGGCAGGATGAAGAAGCGCTTGTAAAATGGGTAATGAATGTTTTCTCATCTTATGGAAAACATATCGGCAAGCCGGAAGCAGTTCTTTTTGTCGGCATGCTTGAACCTGATATGACGCTGCTGATGATTGAAATAAAAAAGGTTGTAAACTATATGGGTGTCAGGACCGATGTTTCGCGTGAAGATATCCTGGCTGTTGTTACAAAAAGCATAAAAACAAAAATATTCGATTTGACCGACGCTGTTTCCCGAAACCAGACGGCGAGCGCAATCCGTATTATTGATGATCTGCTTCAGAATAAAGAGCCCGTCCATTTTATTCTCGCTATGCTCAGCCGTCATTTGGGAATACTTATGAAGATAAAGAAACTTGAAGAAAAAGGGGTCCCGCAGCCCGAGATGGCAAAAATAACGGGCGTTCCGTCATTCATAATAGCGAAAACACGGAAACAGGCATCGCTTTTTACGACGGATGCGTTGAAGCAGTTAATACGTGAATGCATGGAAACGGACCTCGCGATTAAGTCCGGAAAAATGAATCCAAGGCTTGCCCTTGAATTATTTGTTATAAAATGGAAGCAGCTTGCTGTTTCTGCTTACCGTAAAAAGGAGTGATTGGGATGAAATCGTACAGGAAAGAACTTTGGTTTGATGTTCCGAAGAGGAGAATGTTTATAAACATAACCCCGCAGGTAAACGAATGCTTAAAGGAGAGCGGGATAAAAGAAGGATTGGTGCTTGTAAACGCAATGCATATCACTGCAAGCGTATTCATTAACGATGATGAGAGCGGCCTGCACGGGGATTTTGAGAGATGGCTCGAAAAACTTGCGCCCGAGAAACCGTACAGCCAATATGCCCATAACGGGTATGAGGACAACGCGGACGCCCATTTGAAAAGAACGATAATGGGCCGTGAAGTGGTTGTGGCTGTTACAAACGGGAAACTTGATTTCGGTCCGTGGGAGCAAATTTTTTACGGCGAGTTCGACGGCATGAGAAGAAAAAGGGTGCTTGTTAAGATTATCGGAGAATAAATCTTACATGCAAACCGGATTCTGTCCGAAGATGTCTTATTTAACAATGTGGTATGAAGAAACCGGGTGATGCCCGGTTTCTTTCCGCTATAGAATTGATATTTATTTGATTATTTGGTAATAGGCATGGATTTCTTCGAGCCGTACATCAATATCTGCGATATCTTTCCCGACAAATAATTTTGCATACTTGTTCGGAACTTTTGTTCCGCTCTGCGTTTCGACGGGCATCCAGCCATAGCCTTTTAAGTAGTATTCAGCCCATGCGTGGTACACGGGATGTCTAACCATCAACAGCTATAAATCAAAAAACGGAATAAGCCGGTTGTTGTTATGGCAAAGCTATATAACAGGAATAACGATGGACCCTGCCCGGATCAATTTATCCGGCTGCTTTAACAGGATGGTTTACGGACAGAATAAACGAATGCCGCAAGATATGGTAAAAAAAGTATTTTTTGGGCTGGTTAATTTTCTTGTTATTATCATTATTATTTCAGCTTCGACGGCAACCCGGAACATCGATGATCGGGACATAAAAATCGATGAGACAGATCCGACGCCTTTGGACGCCGGATCTGTCCTGCTTGTCAAAAACAGCGCGGTAATTACAATTGAAGGTTCGACTTCGGCGGCCGTTTTGTTTGAGGTTTTGGCCGAAGCGTTCATGGAAAAAAATCCGGAGATAAAGGTTGAGATTATGGCGAACGGCACGAATGCCGCAATTAAAGCAGTCCGGAATTACAACGCTGATTTTGGCATGGTTTCGAGGCATCTCAAAGCAAATGAAAAAACGCCCGGTATGAAAGAGATAATAATAGCATGGGATGTGCTTGCCGTTGTCGTAAATCCGGAAAATCGCATAGGGAATCTTCAAAGAGATCAGATTTCCGCGATTTACAGCGGCAGAATTACAAACTGGAGCGCTGTCGGGGGCTCAGACATGCCGATACATGTCATCAGCCGTGAGGAGGGTTCGGGGACATATCAGGCTTTCCGATCGCTTGCCGGTATCGAAAAAGTTACGCGGAGCGCGCAGGTGACTGACGGGAACGGTTCAATGCTCGAAGGGGTAGCAGGTAAAATTAACTCAATCGGATATGTTTCAATGGGGTTTATAAACAACCGGGTGAAAGTGATATCAATTGACGGCATATACCCGACAAAAGAGAATATTTTAAATAACCTGTATACGCTTAAAAGGCCTTTTTCATTAATATACTATGAGCAGCGTGAAAAAAACGGGACGGATGAATTTATCGAATTTTTGCACAGTGACGAAGCCAGAAGCATAATTTCCAAAAAATATATTCCGGCCGAATGAATATCCGCCGGATTCGTGCAATAGTTCCCGATGCGAAAAAATCCGCCTTACTTTCTGCTTTTAAAGCATACTATTAAGGGAAATAGTTCTTATGCGCAAATTCGTTCATAGATTAGTTTAGGTATGCTGTAATATTTGCATTCCGTTAAGCATGCCGTTACTGCCGGAGCATGTAAGGAAGGGCGGGACAGGCTTTTGATGGGGATAACGAACAGAAAATGGGAAAAGGCTGTGGAATTGATTTTTCTGTTCAGCGCTCTTATTTCCGTTTTTTCGCTGGCCGCTATTACCGTTTATTTATTTGCCAGGGGTTTTCCCGCAATTCGCGAAATCGGGGCGATAAATTTCATATTCGGAATGGAATGGAATCCAACCGCAGATAATCCGTCATACGGCATATTTCCAATGATTTACGCTTCTGCTGCGAGTACGGCGGGAGCCGTAATATTAAGCGTCCCGGTAGGATTGTCCGCCGCTGTTTTGCTTGCGGCTGTCGCGCCTTCTTGTCTGGCAAACTTAATAAGGCCGTGTGTCGATCTGCTCTCGAGTATTCCTTCGGTAGTATACGGGTATTTCGGGCTTACGGTAATAGTTCCGCTGATATCGGAATATCTGGGCGGGCCGGGAAACAGTCTGCTCGCGGTAATAGTGCTGCTGGCGGTTATGATTCTTCCGACAATAATAAAAATCTCCGAAAATTCATTACGGGCAGTTCCTGTCGAAATTATCCGGGGTTCTTATGCGTTAGGCGCAACAAAAACAGAAACCATTTTTAAAGTAATGATTCCTGCGGCAGGTACGGGAATTCTTTCATCAATTATTCTGGGAATAGGGCGGGCTGTCGGGGAAACAATGGCGGTTATCCTCGTCTGCGGAAACGCGGTTCAAATACCGCGTTCCGTTCTTGATATGGTACGCCCCATGACTGCGAATATCGCGCTTGAGATGTCTTATGCAGATCCGTTCCATGAGAGCGCGCTTTTCGGGACGGGTATAGTCCTTTTTATTTTTATTGCCGCCGTAAATATCATTATTAATATTTTGTCGGGGCGAATAACGGGACGAAACATGTCAGTGCAGCCGGTTTTAAAAAACCGGACAGAGGGTTAAAAACGTGTGAAGTAATTTTCAATTATCAGTTAACAGGGAGATTAATGTTTATGCCGAGTTGGAGAAAATACAGGGATTATGCCGTAAAAACACTGATCTGGCTTTTTGCTTCCGCCGCGCTCGGATTCCTGTTCTGGATTTTGTCCGATCTGGTTGTTAACGGCCTGCCGAATATATCTTTTGATTTCATCACAGGCGAATATAATGAATATAAAGGGATTACCGGTATTGCCCCTATGATAGTCACAACACTGTGGATAATATCGGTAACATTGATTGTTTCGGGCATTATAGGCGTGTCCGCCGCCGTATATCTCGCGGAATACTCAAAGCCGGGTCCGACAGCGCGGCTTATCCGTTTCGCTTTGGAAAGTCTCGCCGGAATACCTTCAATTATCTATGGGCTTTTCGGCTATGTTTTTTTTAAAAACATGCTGAAACTGGGTTTTTCAATACTTTCAGCATCATTGACGCTCGCTGTTATGGTGCTGCCTTTTATTATCGGAAGCACAGAAATCGCGTTAAGGAATGTAAACCGTCTTTATCGGGACGGAAGCCTCGCGCTTGGAGCCACAAAACTTTATACGGTTGTGAATTTAATCCTTCCCTGCGCCGCACCGCGGATAATCACGGCGATGCTTCTTGCCGTGGGCAGGATTGCCGGAGAAACCGCGGCCGTGTATTTTACGGCGGGCACCGTGTACCGCTATCCTGAAGGGATAATGAGTTCAGGCCGCACGCTTTCGGTGCATATATATATGCTTGCAAAGGAAACGGGAAACCGTAATGAAACCTATGCGTCGGCATTACTGCTTGTTATTTTCATTTCGCTGATTCATTTTATTGTTAACGCCGCTTCGCGTGTGATAAACGCGGAGAAGATATGACTGGCGCCGTAACGATTTCTGCTGCTGATTACCGGATAAAACCTGCTGATCAAAAAGCGGGAGGTGAATAAACTGTCTGACATAAACCAAAGCTCTAAAAACAAGATAATTGTGAAAGGACTTAACACATATTTTAACGGGTTCCATGCATTGAAAGACGTAAATATTGAAATACCCGCGAATGCGATTACGGTCATAATAGGGCCGTCCGGATGCGGAAAATCGACTTTTCTTAAGACACTGAACAGAATGAATGAGCTTGAACCGGGCTGCAGGACGACCGGCACCGTAACCCTCGACGGGGTTGACATATTTCGCCGAATAGATGCTGTTGAGCTTAGGAAGAAGGTCGGGATGGTTTTTCAAAAGCCGAATCCTTTTCCTATGTCAATATACGACAATGTGGCATATGGCCCTAAAATCCACGGGGTAAGAAAGAAAGCGGTTTTGGAGAAAATTGTTGAGGAAAGTCTTCGAAAAGCGGCCCTGTGGAATGAGGTTAAGGACCGGCTGAAGAAAAGCGCGGCAAGCCTTTCGGGCGGGCAGCTGCAGAGACTATGCATAGCCAGGGCGCTTGCCGTGAAACCTGAAGTTTTACTGATGGACGAACCGACGTCATCGCTTGATCCTGTTTCGACGGAGAAGATAGAGCAATTGTGCAAATCCCTGAAAGAAGAGTACACAATAATAGTCACGACTCATAATATCCAACAGGCCGTACGGATATCAGACAAGGCCGCTTTTTTCCTTAACGGGACGATAATCGATTCCGGCTCTCCCGAAAAGATACTGAAATCCCCCAGAGACAAGAGAATAAGAAATTTTGTTTCCGTTATATAGTTACCGTTAGACAGCACCCATTGCATTTTTTTGTTTTTGTTTGTATTATTAAATCGACGGGGAAACGGTTAGATTAATACTGCCGCGAGTCAAACAGGAGATGAGGTTATGAAATTTAAATATATACGGGATTTGTCGATCCAGTTCTTATTGGGATGCACATTGACGAACTGGGTGAAGTTAATATGGCAGAACAGGGATAAGCCTATATACTGGAAAAGCCTGCCGAAGTTCATATATATAACATTGGTGATTATTTTACTGACACCGGTGCGGCTGATTGAAAGACTTCTGTTTGACATAAGGGTTAAAAAAACAAAAATTACGCAGGATCCCGTTTTTGTTTTAGGCCATTGGAGAAGCGGCACAACATTTCTTGTCAATATGCTTTCACAGGACGAGCAGTTTGGTGTTACTAACGCCGTGCACTGCTTTACGCCGAATATGTTTTTATGCTGCTATAAAGCGCTCGATTGGCTGATGAGAAGGATACTCCCGAAAAAAAGGCATATGGACGATGTTCCTCTCGATACAACATCATCGCAGGAGGAAGAATTTGCGATAGCGAACATGTCGACCCTGTCGAACTACCATTTCTGCCTGTTTCCAAGAAACAGGTTCAAGTATCAAAAGTATGCGACTTTCCAGAATATGAGCGAGGAAGAAATTGCGGAGTGGAAAGAAAAATACCTTTATATTCTGAAAAAGGTCACCTACCAGCTTAAAGGGAAAAGGCTTCTGCTGAAAAGCCCGACAAATACAAGCAGGATAAAGCAGCTTCTTGAACTGTTCCCGAACGCGAAGTTCATCCATATATGCAGAAACCCGTACAAGGTTTATGTTTCCACAAGAAAGCTGTATAACAATTTCTTCCCTGTCTTCGAACTGCAGGAACGGATTTCGGAAGAAGAATCCGAAGAATGCCAGTTTGAAATCTATGAAAACATGTACAGAAAATATTTTGAAGAGAAGCACTTAATACCTGAAGGCAATCTGGTTGAAGTGCGCTATGAGGATGTCATAAGAAATCCGTTGGAGAACGTTGAAAAAATATACAGGGAGCTTGGGCTGGAGGGATTTGAAAAAGCAAAACCGGCGATTGAGAAGTATATCGAGTCGCAGAAGAATTACACTCCGAATAAGCATTACATTGAACCGAGACTTAAGGAAAAAATATCGGAGAGGTTCGATTTCGTATTCAAAAAATTCGGTTATCCGAAAGCCTGACCGGACCGGATTCCTGTTTGAATATAACTGAGCGCCGCGAGCGCTGTTTTTTCCGGAGGAAATAATGCAGCTGATTGAGAGTTCCCGGAACAAGACCATAAAATATATATTATCGCTGAAAAATAAAACAAACAGAAAAAAGCAGCGGAGTTTTCTGATTGAGGGTTTCAGGTTTGTCCGCGAAGCACTTTTGTCCGGCATCGGGATTGAAATTATTTGTTTTTCAATGGAATCAGGCGATGAGTACCGTAAAGAGATACAAACATTAACAAGCAAAGAGATTAAGTATATCGTTGTTCCTCCCGCGTTATTCGCCCGTCTTTCCGAAACCGATACACCCCAGGGGATACTGGCGGTCGTAGATATCCCTGAAAAATCATTATTCTCTTTATACCGCGAAGGTTTTCGCGGTGTTTTGCTCGATTCGGTCCAGGACCCCGGCAATGCGGGGACCATTATACGTTCCGCTCATGCGTTCGGATTTGATGCGGTTATTGCGACCAAAGGCACTGTTGATATTTATAACGGAAAAGTGCTGAGGTCTACGGCGGGTTCCGTTTTTCACATCCCTGTTGTTGACGTTGCTGAAGATGAAGAAGTTTTCCGGTTTTGCAAAGAGCACGATATAAGAATTATCGCGACCGGTCTTAACGAAGGGAAACCGTGTTATGAGTGCGACCTGGGCAGAAATTTTCTTCTCGCAATAGGGAATGAAGGAAGGGGCATCTCGGAGAAAATAAAGCAAATCAGTTCGGCATCGGTTTATATACCTATGCCGGGAGGCGCGGAATCGTTGAACGCCGGTGTGGCCGCTTCAATCATCATGTATGAAAGCAATCGGCAGAGATTTTACGTTTAGCGCGCCGTTCTCTTCAGCCCTTTTTTATCCTGTTGTTCGCATTGTGATTTGTATGTATTTCATAATTAATTGCCGGTAAGCGTGTTAAATTTTTACTATGTGAGTCTTGAAAATAAGGGAAAAATAATATAGAATGATAAAAAGATTGTTATTTTGTTAACGATGACCTCGAAAGGTCGAAATCTATACTAAACTGTCAGGGAGGAGAACGATTATGGCTGTAAAAATTGGTATTAACGGATTTGGTAGGATTGGACGTCTTGTATTCAGGGCGGCCATGAAGAGAAATGATGTAGAGGTAGTGGGAATTAACGATCCTTTTATTGATTTGGACTACATGCAGTACATGCTCAAATACGATTCGGTACACGGTCAATACAAAGGTGAAATTGGTTCAAAGGACGGAAAACTTGTTGTAGACGGAAAAGAAATCGCAGTATTCGGCGTAATGGATCCGAAGGACATTGACTGGAAGAGCTGCGGAGCGGAATATATTGTAGAGTCGACCGGCGTTTTTACAACAATCGATAAGGCTTCCGCACATCTCAGCGCAGGTGCGAAGAAAGTTGTCATCACTGCGCCGTCAAAAGACGCTCCGATGTTTGTTATGGGCGTTAACAATGACAAATACACTAAAGATATGACTATAGTTTCGAACGCTTCCTGTACAACGAACTGTCTTGCCCCCGTGGCAAAAGTGCTGAATGATAATTTCGGCATTATAGAAGGGTTAATGACCACGGTCCATGCCATTACCGCGACACAGAAGACCGTTGACGGTCCTTCGAAAAAGGACTGGAGAGGCGGAAGAGGTGCGAGCTTCAATATTATTCCTTCTTCTACGGGCGCTGCAAAAGCCGTCGGCAAAGTAATACCCGAACTGAACGGAAAACTGACCGGTATGGCATTCCGCGTTCCTGTTGCCGATGTTTCCGTCGTTGACCTTACATGCCGTCTTGAAAAACCCGCGACATACGAAGAAATCTGCAAGGCTATGAAGGATGCTTCGGAGAATGAATTGAAGGGCATTCTCGGTTATACCGAAGATGACGTTGTATCAACAGATTTCATCGGTGATCCGAGAACTTCGATATTTGACGCAAAAGCCGGTATTTCATTGAACGATCATTTCGTAAAAGTTGTTGCGTGGTATGACAATGAATGGGGTTATTCGAACAAGGTTGTTGACCTCGTTGCCCATATGGCAAAAGTAGACGCCGAGTAATTATTCCGGTTGATTGACAGGCATCCTGTTTGAATAGGGATGCCTGTTTTAAATAACAATACATGTTATATTGAATTTGAAATCGTGTTTATGTACAATTGATGTTGTATAATAAAGCCTGTGTTAACATATATTGAGATTGCGAAAATTGCGAAGCAATTTTTTGCGTTTTTAAACCCGGATATTTAACGCGTAAGGAGATGATAATAATGAGCATGTATAACAAAAAGAGCGTGGAAGATATAGAAGTAAAAGGGAAAAGGGTTATAGCGAGGGTTGATTTCAATGTGCCCCTCGACGCTGATGGGAAAATTACCGACGATAAACGTATAGTGGCAGCTTTGCCGACCATCAGGTATCTTATCGAACATGGGGCGAAGACAATACTTGTATCGCACCTCGGCCGCCCGAAAGAGGGTTTTGAGCCGAAATACAGCATGAAACCCGCGGCTGAAAGATTATCAGAACTTTTAGGCCAGGAAGTTATTCTCGCCAATGATGTAATAGGCGAAGACGCGAAACGGAAAGCGAGCGAACTTAAGGAAGGCCAGGTTTTAATGCTTGAGAACGTGCGTTTCCACAAAGAGGAAACAAAGAATGACCCCGCATTTACGAAGGAACTGGCCTCACTTGCGGATATTTTCGTAAATGATGCCTTTGGTACCGCACACAGGGCGCATTCATCGACGACGGGCCTGGCTGATTACCTGCCGGCGGTATCGGGTTTCCTGATAAAGAAGGAAATTGAAATAATGGGCAAGGCGCTGTCTAACCCGGAAAGACCTTTTGTTGCCATTCTCGGAGGGGCGAAGGTTTCCGATAAAATTTCGGTTATAGAGAATCTTCTTGATAAGGTGGATTCATTAATAATCGGCGGCGGAATGGCCTATACTTTCCTTAAGGCGAAAGGATACAGAATCGGTAATTCGATATGCGAGGAAGATAAGCTTGATTTAGCCAGAGAAATAATGGCAAAGGCCGAAGCAAAAGGAGTTAACCTTTTGCTCCCTATTGGAAATATCGTAGGAAAAGAGTTCAGTCCAGACACCGAGGTAAAATATGTTCCTTCCGACGATATTCCTGACGGTTGGATGGGAATGGATATCGGGCCGATAACGATTGAAAAGTTTGTCAACGAGATAAAGAAAGCAAAAACAATTGTATGGAACGGACCGATGGGAGTTTTTGAATTCCCGAAATTTGCGAACGGTACGAAAAAAATTGCCGAAGCGGTTGCGGAATCGGGAGCTTTGTCGATCGTAGGCGGAGGAGATTCGGCTGCCGCGGTTGAGCAGCTTGGTTTTGCGGATAAGATAACGCATATTTCGACCGGCGGCGGAGCTTCTCTTGAATTCCTTGAGGGGAAAGAACTGCCCGGAATTGCGTGCCTGCTTGAAAAAAAAAATCGTAAAATAATGGCTGCGGGCAACTGGAAAATGAATAAAACCCCGCAGGAAACGATCGAATTTATAAATGCGATAAAGGATAAAGTCAAGAAGGCGCAGACAGAGGTTGTCGTTGCCGTTCCTTTCGTATCGATACCTGCCGCTGTTGAAGCGTGCAAAGGAACTAATATAAAAGTTGCCGCTCAGAATGTTCACAACGCGGACAGCGGAGCCTATACCGGCGAGATATCCTGCGGCATGCTCAAGGAAGCCGGTGTCGAATACGTTATCATAGGGCATTCCGAAAGACGCGAATATTTCGGCGAAACGGACAAAATGGTCAACATGAAAGCGCATGCGATATTCAAATATGGAATGACCCCGATAATCTGCTGCGGCGAAAGCCTTACACAGAGAGAGCAGGGTGTTACGAACGAGCATATCCGGTACCAGGTGAAAATTGCTCTTTTGGATTTAACGAAAGAGCAGGTTAAGAAACTTGTTATAGCATATGAACCGATATGGGCTATAGGTACCGGGAAAACGGCAACCAGTGAGCAAGCCGAAGAGGCCTGTTCCGTTATCAGGAATCTCGTACAGGAACTGTATGACAAAGAAACCGCTGAAAATATAAGAATCCTGTACGGAGGAAGCGTAAACGCGTCAAACTTCTCAGAGTTGTTTGACATGCCGAACATTGACGGAGGACTGATTGGCGGAGCGAGCCTGAAGGCGGATGAATATGTGAAAATCGCAAATTACAGTAATTCCTGAAACCATTAAAACTATCTTTCCGGTCCCTCCGGATATAACCGGAGGGATTTCTGTAATACGGAGGTTTAAAATATGCTGAAAAAACTTGGGAAATTTAATGAGTATAAAGGTCCTGTCGTAATAGTCGTAATGGATGGTTACGGGGTATGCGAAAGAACCGAGGGGAACGCGGTTTACCACGCATATACGCCGTGCCTTGATAATCTGTTCGCAAAATACCAGAATACGCTTCTCAAGGCGCACGGTACGGCTGTCGGCCTGCCGTCCGACAGTGATATGGGTAATTCCGAGGTCGGGCATAATGCGATAGGTTCGGGACAGGTGTACAGCCAGGGAGCCAAACTGGTAAATGAAGCGATAAGCAGCGGGAAGATGTTTGAAGGGAAAACATGGCGCGAATTAATATCAAATGTCAAATCAAACGATTCAACGCTGCACTTTATCGGTTTGTTCAGCGACGGTAATGTTCATTCGCACATTGACCATTTAAAGGGAATGATTGAGCAGGCAAAGAAGGAAGGAATAAAAAGGATGCGCGTCCATATTCTTTTGGACGGCCGTGATGTCGGTGAGACTTCTGCGCTTGAATATGTTGATCCTTTTGAAAAATACCTCGATGAACTCAGAACCGGTGATTTTGACATAAAAATAGCGAGCGGCGGCGGGCGAATGAAAGTTACTATGGACAGGTATGAGGCGAACTGGGGAGTAGTCGAAACGGGATGGAAAACGCATGTGCTCGGCGAAGGAAGGCAGTTTAAATCGGCCCGTGAAGCCATAGAAACCTACCGGCGTGAACTGAATGTTATTGATCAGGATTTGCCCGCGTTTGTGATCGCCGAAGACGGCAATCCAGTCGGCAGAATAGTTGATAATGACAGTGTCATTTTCTATAATTTCCGCGGCGACCGTGCGATTGAAATAAGCCGCGCGTTCGAAGAAACCGATTTTGATAAATTCGACAGGAAAAGGCATCCGAAGGTGATATATGCCGGAATGCTGGAATATGACGGGGATCTTCACATACCGAAGAGGTATCTTGTTCCGCCTCCGGAAATTAAAAACACGATGGGAGAATACCTCGTTAATGCGGGAGTCACCCAGCTTGCTATTTCCGAGACGCAGAAATACGGTCATGTGACGTATTTCTGGAACGGCAACAGGAGCGGTAAGTTCAGCGAAGAACTTGAAACGTATATTGAGGTACCTTCGGACATTGTTCCGTTCGAAGAACGCCCGTGGATGAAAGCCGCTGAAATTACCGACAGGTTGATACGGGAGCTTAGGACCGGCAAATACCGTTTGGCGCGCGTAAATTATGCGAACGGGGATATGGTCGGACATACGGGAAATTTCCAGGCGGCGAGGATAGCAATAGAATCGGTTGATCTATCGCTGAGACGTCTTCTTTCCGTTATTGACGAGCTTGGCGGCATTGCGATAATAACCGCTGATCATGGAAACGCGGACGAAATGTTCGAACTTGACAAAAACGGGAAACCGCTGTTGAATAAAAACGGCTCGATAAAGGCAAAAACAAGCCATACCCTGAATAAAGTCCCGTTCATAATTTACGACAATGTCAAAAGCAATGGGTATAAATTGAAAGAAGGCGAATTCGGGCTTGCGAATATCGCGGCAACGGCGGTAAATCTCCTTGGGTACGAAGCTCCCGACATATGGGAAGAAAGTATTATTTCATTTGACAATGCATAATTTTATAATTTAGCTTGGCTTGCCGTTCTATATTATTTTTCGCGTTTTGCATAGCCGGGAGGAAATATGAGAATAATGGGAATAGATTTCGGCGAAGCACGGATCGGGATAGCCGTCAGTGATCCGCTCGGAATAACCGCGCAGGCGGTTGAAACAATCTGCTGGAATAAGGAATGGAAAAAGCCCATTGAACGAATAGAGGCTTTAATGAAGGATTATAACTGTGATAAGATTGTTGTCGGCCTGCCTGTCAATATGAACGGCACAATAGGTGAAAGAGGGGAAAGGACACGGCAATTTATAAACAGACTTAAACAGGCTTTCCCAGGAACAGCGGTTATTGAGTGGGATGAAAGACTATCAACGGCGCAGTCGAAACAAATTCTTGCCGAAATGGGTATAAGCAGCAGAAAACACAAAGGTAAAATTGACCAGATGGCGGCAGCGCTTATTCTGCAAAGTTATATTGATGCAAACAGAACATAAAAATTTTTTTAAGGAGGTGTTCGTATGAGTGAACACGATCATGAAAACGGAGATTGCCGCAGCTGCGGTGAAGAGGACAACATCATTGAGTTGACGGGAGAAAACGGCGAAACTTTGTTGGTTGAGTATCTGGCAACACTGAAAATGCAGGACAAACAGTACGCCGTAATGAGATCCTGTGACGATAACGAGGACAGCGAAGACAGCGAAGAAGTAATAATTATGAAAATTGAAAATGACGGGGAAGAAGATTATCTTATCAGCATAGATGATGAAGAAGAACTCAATATGGTCTTCGAGGCTTTTAAGAAAGCCGCGTCGGAAGATTTTGACTTTGAATAGGCAAAGCGTTATAGTACGTTTTTTTCGGATAACCGTCATAAATTATTGATATATATGTTCTGTTCGCTATAATAGATATTAAGCGTGACTAAACGCCGATACCATTTGCCTGGGGGTTAAAATGAAAAAAATAAAGATAAATATTAAGCTGAACAAAAGGGGTAAAATACTTTTGTTTGTTGCGCTGTTTTGCCTTAGTACCGTTATCACCGTCATTTTGATAGGAGCTTTCAAAGCCCCGCGCGACAATCAGCAGTCCGCCGGACTGGAAACGGAGCTTACTCCCGCGCCGGAACAAAACGATGAATCCGAAACGGATGACAGCGGAACGGTTGCTGAAATTACTCCAACGCCGGAACCGGCTAAACCCGAAAAAGAATTTATATTTCCGAAGCAGGGTGTAAGACCTATTGCGGTTATGATTGACAATGAAACCGACAAGGTACTGCCCCAGGGGGGGATCGGGATTGCACAGATTGTCTATGAAATGATTGTTGAGTATGGAGATACGCGTTATATGGCCATATTCTGGGATAATCTGCCTGATTTGATTGGCCCGGTGAGAAGTTCAAGGCATTATTTTCTTGATTATTTAATGGAATATGACGCGATATATGCCCATATAGGATGGAGCGACTATGCGTACAGGGATCTTGAAAAATATGAAATAGACAATATCGACGGCGTATCGGACGCGAGCACTGTTTACTGGGATTTAACAACGGACAAGAGTAATTATCACGATTCGTATACGAAACCGGATAGATTAAACCGGTATATAGAAAGAGTGGGATACAGTCTCGAAACCGATGTGACTTTTCCTTTTTCATACCATGAGAAGGACACCGATCTTCCGGGTCAGATGACCGCCGGGGAAGTATTCATAAAGTATCACAAAAACAGTACTTGCGGTTATTATTATGATCCTGACGCGAAAAATTATAAAAGGACCCGGCAGGGTGAATATCAGATAGACAGAAATACGAATGAAATCATCCGGGTGAAAAATATTATTATTATGTTTGTAAGAAACGAACCCATTCCCGGGGATAAGCAGGGAAGGCACAATGTATATACCGTGGGAAGCGGTGAAGGATTTTTCATTACGAATGGAAAAGCGCAGAAGATAAAATGGAGCAAGGCGTCCCGCACGGCTCAGACAAAATACCGTGATGAAAATGGAAACGATATAGTACTCAATCCCGGGCAAACGTGGATACAGGTTGTTCCGCTCAATGCCGAGGTGAGAATTAATTAATAACAGTAACATTTCTTTACACGCGCAGATTCCTGTGCTATAATGTTACAGCGTGAATACGGACGGTCCGCTGCCCATCGCTTTATATTAATAATAATTATTTTGTTTATTTGCAATGCAGGGCATGAACGTCTATGGTATGGAGGAAGAGAACATGGATATTATTCGCGAAATTGAAAAAGAAAGCATGAAAGAAAACCTTCCGGATTTAAAAGTCGGGGACTTTGTAAGAGTGTCCGTAAAGGTTAAGGAAGGTACCCGCGAAAGGCTTCAGGTTTTTGAAGGCTATATTATAGGCATGCATGGCAGGGGAATCCGCCGTGCGATTGTCGTGAGAAGGTTGTCTTTCGGAATTGGTGTTGAAAGGGTTTTTCCCATCCACTCTCCTAAAGTCGAAAACATTGAAATTATCAGGCGAGGAAAAGTCAGGAGAGCCAAACTCTATTACCTTCGGGACAGGGTGGGCAAAAGAGCCAAAATCAAGGAAGACATCAATGCAAAGAAATAATTCACCGGGAGAAAGAGGACGATACGTCCTCTTTCTTGATTTTCATTCAGCCGGCCGCGCCGGCTGAATTTTTACAACGCGGGTTCGGGATATTTCGCATTTGCCGCGCGTCGCGAATATCGGTTGGAAAGGTGTGCCTGCGGAAGTTTAAATCGGGCAGTTTATGGATTCTCTGGAGATGATTCGATGAATATTCAATGGTTTCCGGGTCATATGGCTAAAACAAAGCGTATGATAATGGAAAATATAAAAATGGTGGATATCGTTATAGAGCTTCTCGATGCACGGATCCCGATAAGCAGCCGTAACCCTGACATCGGTGAGATAACGGCCGGAAAACCCAGGATCGTTGTGTTCAACAAGAGCGATCTCGCCGATCCCGATAAAAACCGCATTTGGAAAGAGTGGTCGGAGTTAAACGGGATTGACGCCGTAAATGTAAATTCAATCACGGGGGAAGGGATAAAAGAGCTTAAGCTGAAAATAATGGCTGTTATGAAACCGAAGATCGAAGCTGCGGAAAGCAAGGGAAGGATAAGGCGACCTGTAAGAACTATGGTTGTCGGTGTTCCGAATGTAGGTAAGTCGGCTTTTATAAACAAAATATCGGGCAGGGCCGTCGCGGTTACCGGGAACAGGCCAGGAGTGACCCGGAACAAGCAGTGGGTGAGAATAAACCCGGAAATACAGCTCATGGACACCCCCGGTATTTTATGGCCTAAGTTTGACGATGAATTGACCGGAATTCATCTTGCTTTCACAGGCGCTATAAAGGACGAGATTATTGATGTTGTCGCTTTGGCGCAGAAACTTGTCGAAGAACTTTCCGTTCTGTACCCGGACAAGTTGAAAAAGAGATATAAACTTGATGAGATTGAAGGCAGATCAGGAGCGTCCATTCTGGAAGAAGCGGGAAAGAAAAGGGGCTGCCTCGCTGCGGGCGGCGAAGTCGACTATTTCCGCATTTCGAACATAGTGCTTGATGAATTCAGGTCAGCGAAAATCGGCAGGTTTACGCTGGAACTGCCGGAAAAGAGGGATGACATTGGATAATATGCTTACGATGGCCGAAATTACAAGGAGGGCCCGGGAAATGCCGGTTGAACAGGCCGTTGAATGGCTTAATCGTTTGAAACATGAATACGGCATGCCCGTTGAGAAACTTGCCGATATATATTTAAGAAAGCTTAAAAAAATCAACGATGAAAGAAAAAGGCTTAAAGAAATGTCGCGTTATGAAATCATGGCGCGCAGCAGCGGCTTTATCAACATCGCCGGAATTGACGAAGCGGGCAGGGGCCCGCTTGCGGGACCCGTTGTGGCGGCATGTGTGATTCTACCGGAGAACATAACAATTGACGGGATTGACGACTCGAAGAAACTTACTGCGCCGGTGAGGGAAAAGCTTTTTGATATTATTGTCGAAAAAGCGGTTGCATATGGGATTGGAATGGTACAGCATGACGAGATTGACAGGATAAACATTCTTAACGCGACAAAAAAGGCGATGGTGATTGCGGTTTCGAACCTGCCCGTCAAACCTGACTATCTTATAATTGATGCCGTCAGGCTGCCGCTACCGATTGAACAGCTTTCAGTCTGCAGGGCCGACAGCCTCAGTGTTTCGGTCGCTGCCGCGTCTATTATCGCAAAGGTTACAAGGGACAGGTGGATGGTTCAGGCACATGAAAAATACCCGCAGTATGGTTTCAACCGGCATAAAGGCTATGGGACCCGGGTGCATATTGATGCGATAAAGAAATACGGCCTTTGCCCTATACATAGAAAGAGTTTTACCGGTAAATTGACGGACGGTGCGTTATGAGAATTTCGGAAGCTGCCTCAAACGAGCTTCTTAAGCTCCTGTCACTGTATGCGAATAACATTTCGGTCGGCGATAGAATAACCGCGCGCGTTATTGCGGTTGAGAGCGGCCTTTTGCTGCTGCAGCTTGCTGACGGCGGAAATATAAAGGCAAGCGTACAAACGGATGCAGAATACAATAAGGGCGATGTTCTTAAACTGGAGGTAACAGGCGTAAAACAGGGACAGGTATACGTAAAAGAGCTTGAACATAATCGTGCGGCCGGGTCTGAAACTTATTCGCGTGATCCCGCGGTAATACTTAAAAATTTGAATATGCCCGTAAACAAGCAAAACGTCGATATCGTAAAAGCGGTTCTTGATATGGGAGCCGAGCCGGAAGCCGGCCTTATCGAAAACGCTTCAGTGCTTATCAGTGAAAAACACGTACCTGATGCGGGACAAGCGGTGTTTTTAGCGCTGAACGGCATGGAAAGCAGGGAAGAATATTTTCCGCTGCTTGATGGGTTTGCTGCAAAAACGTTTAATTTTGAAGACAAGTGGCAAAATCTTGCGGAACAAATCAGCCAATCCGGTGAGGAGACACTTAACCGCTTGACACAGACGGTTTTATTATATGAATCAATACGGCAAAAGGATGTAAGTGCTGCCGTTAACGAAATTAATAACATTATCCGGCGCGATTTGCCGAACGGCCGGATTATATCCGCAGAGGCTGTAAAAAATACCATTTTTGAACTTATTCTTGCAGAGGACACAGCGGATCCGGGTGCCGTTCAAAATGGAACTGACGACGGTATGACAGATGGGATAATAATGAACAACGCGTCACGGCTTGTTCCCGTTTTTGATTCGCTCCCTGAGTCTTCCAGGGAAGAGGTTTCCGGGATTATTAAAAAAGTTTTTAACGAAATACGGAATGAAACAGCTGCTGACGGAACCCGAAATGAAACCGTATATCCGCGGGCGAAAGCGGAAATGGAACACATTGCGGCCAGGTTCATGTCGCTTCTTCCCAAAAAAATGCAGGAAAACAAAGAAGAACGGCTTATGCCGGAAATCGATAAATGGATCGATGAAATCGAAAAAAAGATCACGGTATTAAAAAAGGTGTTTACTGCCGCGGACAGGCCGGACAGTGAGAGGGTAATGCCGTCTCTCCGCGAGGTTGAAACGGCGGTCAGGTTCTTTCAGGACATTCGGTCATATCATGTTTTTGTGCAAATACCTGTTGCTTTACGCGAAAATACGGCGTTGGGCGAATTATATGTAATGAAACGGAAGGGAAAGCGCGGAAAAATAAAGCCCGATGATTTTTCGCTGTTTCTTTCCCTTACGACGCAGCATCTAGTAGTTATTTATGCGTTTATCCATGTGCTCAGCAGAAATGTTTTAATCAGGATAACCGTTGACGATGAGAAGTATTTTGATATATTAACCGAACAACATAAGACCTTATATGAAGGACTGAAGGCTAAGGGATATAATTTGTACGAAATAAAACAGGTTCTGAGGGACGACGGCGTGAATATTCTGAATGCCGTTAAAAAAGCTTCGGAAATTATAACTGATAACAGGAAAATTGATTACAGGGTTTGATTCATATGAAAAAGGAGATAAAAAAGGCAGCCGCCCTTTCATACAGCCCGGGAAATGATGCCGCTCCGAAGATAATAGCGTCCGGGAAGGGCTTAATCGCTGAAAAAATATTGGAAAAAGCAAAAGAGAAAAAGATACCTGTTTACGAGGACGAACACCTGGCTGACACTCTTGTCAGTTTGAAGGTAGGTTCCGAAATACCCGCGGAACTATACGAGGTAGTCGCGGAAGTGCTGGCTTTCATAAGCCGTGTCGATGAGTCGGCGGGAAGAAAATTCGGCAGACTGAGGTAGCAGACAAATGTAGATTTCGGCTGAAAGGTTTATATATATGGAACGGAAGAGGATGGGAGAACTTGGCGAAAAACTTGCCGCCGATTACCTGAAGAAGAACAACTGCAGGATTCTTGGGAAAAATTACAGGGCCGGACGGCTTGGGGAAATCGATCTTATTGTTTCGGATAACTCAACGATATCATTTATTGAAGTCAAAACGCGTACCGGAAAAAAATACGGTACGCCCGCCGAGGCAGTTACATATACGAAACAAAAAACTATCCGCCGCGCGGCGATGTGCTTTTTGAAGGATAATGGGCTTGTTGACAGCCCTGTAAGGTTTGACGTGATTGAAATTATGCTTGCAAAGGACGGGAACGTTTTAAGCATAAGCCATATAAAAAACGCGTTCTGATAAATATATCCCCGGATTACACACAGGATTTAAACACAAAAGGAGGACCGTTATGTTTATTGCCGATGGACACTGTGATACGCTGACCGAAGTGGTCGAAAAAAATACGAGCCTTGTTAAAAATAACCTTCACTGGGATATATCAAGAGCTTCATTGTATGATGGCTTTATCCAGGTCCTTGCCATTTTCCAGGACCGTGAAAAAATGAAACCGTCCGTATCCCGGGTCGAATATTACGCAAAAAAAGCCGAAGCTGTTGCAAACCAGGCTGCGAATTTCGTGCTCGCAACGGATGCCGGACAGATTAAAAAAGCAATTGAAGAGCGTAAGGTATGCGGTGTGTTGGCGGTTGAAGGAGGAGACTGCCTTGAAGGCAAGACCGAAAACTTACAAAGGCTTTATGATATTGGAATAAGGATTATGACGCTTACATGGAACAACGCGAACGAGCTTGGGGATGGCTGCGGGCAAACACTTAACGGAGGGCTTACACCTTTCGGCCGTGAAATAGTCAGGTTGATGCAGGATATCGGTATGATTGTCGATGTGTCGCATGCCGACGAGAAGACTTTTTGGGACTGCATTGAAGAATGCCGGAAGCCGGTAATTGCCTCCCACTCAAACGCCAGGGCGGTTCATGATCACCGACGTAACCTTTACGATGATCAGATACTTGCAATAGCGAAAACAAATGGAGTAATAGGCATTAATTTTTATACCGAATTTGTCGGACCTTCAAAAAAGAATGATGTAAGCGGATTATTACGGCACATTGAACATATATGCGCTGTCGCCGGTGAAGACACTGCGGCGATAGGAGCCGATTTTGACGGTGTCGAAAGCCTTCCTGAACAAATTCGCGGTGTGCACGATCTCGATGTTCTTTTTAATGGCCTCGCACGCCTGAATTATCCCGACAGGATAATCCGGAAAATAGCCGGGGAAAACCTGCTTCGTGTTTTTACCGATGTTCTGAGATGAAAAATTCCTGTTAATAACACCGGTCTGCCGCCTCGTTACGGCAGGAAATGGAGATAATAATGCATATACGGAGTAATTGAGCATTAAGGAGTGAATTGATGGACAAGGCGCGGGAAACGGCGCTGAAGGCGCTGATCGAAATAGAAACAAAGAACGCATATTCAAACCTTGCGCTGAAAAAACTTCTGCGCAGCGACAGCCTTGACGCGAGAGACCGGGCTTTTATCAGCGAGCTCGTATACGGTACGGTATCGCGCAGGCTCACGCTTGACTGGATCATATCGCAGTTTTCAAAAACGAAGCTGAAAAAAATATCGCTGCGCGTTCTTTCAATTCTCCGTCTTGGAGTATACCAGATCATGTTTTTGGACAGGGTTCCGGACTCCGCCGCGTGTGACACGTCTGTCGAGCTTGCGAAAAAGTATGCGAAAGAGTCAAGCGGTTTTGTAAACGGAATCCTGCGGAATATTTCCCGAAACAGCGCAGAGATCCATATGCCCGAAAATACGGGCTCGGACGCCTATGAGCTTTCAATTAAATATTCATTTCCCGAATTTCTTGTTGAAGACTGGCTTAATGAATACGGACGTGAATTCACCGAAAAAATCCTTGAATCGCTGCTTACGCGGCCGGATTTTTATGTCAGGGTAAATACGCTTAAAACAACCCCAGAAGCCGTAATTGATGAGTTGTCGGCAGAAGGATTCGAAGTTCGGCCGGGACGCTTTCTGAATGAAGCGTTGATCATAAGAAACGTATCGGATATTTCGAGCCTTAAGGCGTATTCCGAAGGACGGATAACGGTCCAGGATGAAAGCTCGATGCTTGTAACTAAAATTCTCGATCCCAGGCCCGGTGAAAAAATACTTGATATTTGCGCCGCACCGGGAGGAAAGTCGACGCATATCGCCGAACATATGAAAAATGAAGGTCATATTGCCGCGTGGGATGTTCATGAGCATAAAGTGAAGCTCATATGGAACAATGCGCAGAGATTGGGCGTCAAAATAATAGAGCCTGCTTTAAGGGACGCGCTTGAACCGGCAGCGGAACTGGAAGGCAGGTTTCACAGGGTTCTCGTCGACGCGCCCTGTTCCGGAACCGGAATTATAAGAAGAAAACCGGATATAAAATGGCACCGGAAACCGGAAGATTTTGGAAAGTTGGTTGAGATGCAGCAAAAAATATTGTATAATGCGAGTAGATATGTAATGCCGGGAGGAGTGCTGGTTTACAGCACTTGTTCGCTTGATCCGAGGGAAAATTCGGCAGTTGTCAATGCGTTTGTCAGGGAGAACACGGATTTTATCCTTGAACCAATCAGCGATCTGCCCGGTATTATTGGAGATAAAAAAGAAACGGCGGGAGGAATGCTGAACCTGTATCCCCATATTGACGGAACGGACGGTTTTTTTATCGCGAAGATCAGAAAGAACAAATGACAAAGCCGGGGATGAGGCTGGTTTTTATATGACGGATACCATAAACGTGCTTGATTTGAATATCGATCAGTTGAAGAGAGTCATCAATGATCTCGGCGAACCCGACTACAGGGCGAAGCAGGTGTGGGAATGGGTTTATAACGGCGCCGGATGTTTTGACGATATGACAAACCTTCCGAAATCATTCAGGAGCCTTTTAAAAAGCCGGCTTTATATCGGCGATGTCAGTATAGTCAAAAAACTTGTATCGGACAGAAACGGGACGGTAAAATACCTGTTTGCTCTGCCGGACGGAAAAGTTATCGAAAGTGTCCTGATGAAATACCGCTATGGAAACAGCGCTTGCCTGTCAACCCAGATTGGATGCAGAATGGGATGCCGGTTTTGTGCTTCGGCAAGGCTTGGAATTGACCGCAACCTGACCGCGGGAGAGATGATGGCTCAATTTATAGCGATGCAGAAAGACTGCGGCGAGAGAATAAGCCGCGTAGTGCTTATGGGCATCGGCGAGCCATTTGATAATTATGATGAGGTTGTCCGGTTTATGCGCCGGCTGAATCAAAAGGATACTTTCGGCATCAGCTACAGGAGAATGACTGTGTCCACCTGCGGTCTTGTACCGGAAATTAACAGGTTTTCATGCGAAAATATTCCGGTTAATCTTTCAATATCCCTTCATGCGCCTAATGATGAAATAAGACGCAGGATAATGCCGGTCGCCGCAAGGTATTCAATTGACAAAATCCTGTCGGCGTGTAATATTTATATTCGTAAGACCGGTAGAAGAGTTACTTTTGAATATATATTGATAGACGGCGTCAACGACAGGGATGAGCATGCGGTTGAGCTGTCCGAAAGAATTTCGGGACTGCTGTGCCATGTGAACCTGATTCCGCTTAACGCCGTGGAAGGTATTGAATACAGGAGGAGCGGAAGAGAAAGGACGGAAGCCTTTAAAAAAATCCTGGAAAGGTACGGGATACCGGTTACGGTACGCAGGGAACTCGGAGATGACATATCGGCGTCTTGCGGGCAGCTGCGCAAAAAATCCATTGAAAGTGACGGGATGGTGGATTAGTTTTGGAATATGCGGCTATCAGCGATAAAGGGATGATTCGTGAACAGAATGAAGATTTTTGGAATATCGTTCTTGACCCGGATGGGAACCCCAAAGCTTTCATAGTGGCCGACGGCATGGGGGGACACCTGGCAGGAGATGTGGCGAGCAGGATGGCTGTAGAAATAATTTCCGAGGAAATCAGCCGTTTTATTGAATCGGGGAATTCCGACCCTTCGCTTTCGATGGTTTTCGAAAAGGCTGTTTACAGGGCAAATGAGGAAATATACCGGTATTCATTGGAATGCCTTGACGGCGCAAGTATAGGAACAACCCTTACAGCAGGAATTATTGAAGGAAATATACTTACTATCGCGCATATCGGCGACAGCCGGTTCTACATAATCCGTGGCGGCAAAATCAAAAAGCTCACAAGAGATCATTCATTTGTAGGAGAATTGGTTGAAAAAGGCGTCCTTGATCAGGAAGAAGCGAATAAACACCCGTTGAGGCACCAGATAACACGTGCTCTTGGATATGAAGAACAGATACAGATTGATTTCTGCAAAATCGAAGTAAAAAAACGGGATATTTATTTGTTCTGCACGGACGGCCTTACAATGAAAGTTACATCTTCGGAACTGCTGTCAATACTTTCGCAGGAAAAAACGCTTGATGAAATTCTTAAAAGTATGGTAGAACTGGCAAACGAACGGGGCGGGGATGATAACATCACCGCTATTGCCGTAAGAGTATAACGTGTTGATATATCGGATTCGAGGTGCTGGAATGACTGGAAAAGTTCTTAATAACAGGTATGAACTTGTTGAAAAAATCGGGACCGGCGGAATGGCGGATGTATATAAGGCGCGCTGCCGCGTATTAAAGCGCTGGGTTGCCGTTAAGATATTAAAAGACGAATTTGTTAACGACGAGGAATTTTTAGAGCGTTTCGAGAGAGAGGCGTATGCCGCGGGAAGCCTGAATCATCCGAACATAGTGTCAATTTACGATGTAGGCAGGGACGGCAATATCCATTATATTGTAATGGAATATGTCGATGGAATTACACTGAAGGAATATATCCGCCAAAACGGGGCTTTGCCGTGGGAAGAGGCCGCCGATATCGCGATCTCGATACTCAGCGCGCTTCATAAGGCCCACAGGCATAATATTATCCACAGGGACATAAAGCCGCAGAATATACTTATAACTTCCGATAATGTGCCGAAAGTATCCGATTTCGGAATCGCGCGGGCCGCGACAACCGCGACCGCGACAAGAAAAATCGATACCGTAGGGTCTGTCCACTACGCGTCGCCGGAACAGGCAAGAGGCGGTTATACCGATGAAAAATCCGACATTTATTCTGTCGGCGTTACACTTTTTGAGATGGTTACGGGCCATGTGCCGTTTGATGCCGACAACCCTGTTACGGTGGCATTGAAGCAGATAAATGACGAACCGCCGAAACCGTCGGACTTTGTTCCGGGACTGCCCGAGGCAATGGATAATATCATTCTGAGGGCAATGAAAAAATCAAAGGCTGAGCGATATGACAGCGCCCTGCAGATGATAGCGGAACTCGATCATATGAAAAAAGGCGAGCTTGGCGAAAATCACTCTAATAGCTGGGATACCCAGTTCGCCACGCGTGTGATTGTGAATACGGAGGAAGAAACATTGGCTGGAAAGAAAGATAAGAAAGAGAACAAAAAGGATAAAAACGAAGGCGGTAAACCTAAAAAGAGTATTGGTGTAGCCGCTTTATACGTTATTTTGATCGGAGCGATTATCGGTGCGCTCTGGCTGACGTACGTCCATGTAATCGGTCCGTTTATTGCGACAATCCTCGAACCGAAGAATCCTGACGTAGAGCTGAAGAGTTATATAGGTATGACTATTGACGAAGCGATAGCCGATCTGACGCTGCTTAATATCCCGTATGAAGAACCGGTTTATGAATATAACGACACGGTAGAAAAAGGCATTGTCATAGAGCAGAGCCCTGCAGCGGGAATGGAAGTAAAAACGGGCGCGGACGCGATGACAAAGGTTAAGCTTGTAGTAAGCAACGGTAAACAGGAGGTTGAAATACCGAAAGACCTGAAATTCGCGGATTTTCTTGAAACGATGATTTACTTAAGGGACGAATTGAAATTAAAGCCTGTTGAAGTTGCCGAGTACAGCGATGAAGTCGCGCTCGGAAGGGTGATTAAGACCGAACCCGAAATGGGTTCGATCGTTCAGGTCGGAAGCCAGGTAAAAGTATATAAAAGCCTCGGCCCCGAGCTTGAATTTGTCACCGTCCCCGATTTGTCCGGATGTACGTTGGACGAGGCAAAGCATATACTGCTGTCGCTTAACCTGAGCCTCGGCAAGATTTTTCCCGAAGGCAGGGATGGTTATAAGGGGCTTATTATCAACCAGGAACCGAAACCGGGTGAAACGGTTAAGGAACTGACGCCTGTAAATGTATACTTCCAGGATGAACAGGCCCAGACAACAGGCGACGGGGGCGGGAGCGGCTATGTAAGCGTGCCGGGTGATGTACGCATCACCGAATATATAAATCTTCCCGACGGCGTACAGTTCGGCGATACGATATTCCTGGAAGTATATACGTTTTTCGAGAAAACAGGTGAGGAAACGCTTCAGTTAAGGGTCAATGCGAAAAAGACCGAATTTCCGAAAGCGGTCCTCATACCCGTTACTCCTGGATACAAAACAGTAATGAAGGTTTATATGGATAACAAACTGCAGTACCAAAAAGACATTTATTCCCGACAGTAATGAAATGGAGGAGTATTTTTGCCGGAAGGTCTGATACTAAAAGGCGTAGGAGGGTTTTACCAGGTAGAAAGCAACAATGAATTTTATGAATGCAGAGTAAGGGGTATTTTCAGAAAAAAAGGGATAACGCCTTTGCCGGGTGACTGCGTTGAATTCACGATAACGGACGAAACGGCAAAGGAAGGCTGGATTGAAGAGATCAGGCAGCGGCGGAACTATTTCAACCGCCCGCCTGTTGCGAATATAAACAGGCTGGCCGTTGTACTTGCGGCAGCACAGCCCGAACCGGATTTCCTGCTTGCCGATAAATTAATCATATCGGCTTTGCTTAATGATATAGAGCCGATTATTATTATAAACAAAACAGATCTTGTTGAACAGAGCGCTGTCGGCGAAATAGAAGGGGTATATAAACAGACCGGTTTTCCCGTTATAAAAATGAGCAAGGTAACGATGGAAGGTTACGGTTGCCTGCGTGAAAAACTGAAAGGAAACTGTACCGCTTTCGCCGGACAGTCGGGGGTTGGAAAATCCACGATTCTTAACAATATAATATCGTCGTCGGTAATGGAGACCGGGGAAGTCAGCAGAAAAATAAAAAGAGGGAAACACACGACAAGGCATGTTCAATTAATTCGTCTTGATTACGGCGGATATGTGGTTGATACTCCGGGATTCAGCCTGGTATCTCCGGATGGAATCGAGTATAAGGAACTTTCGTGGATGTATCCCGAATTTGAAAAGTATCAAGGCCTGTGCAGGTTTAATGGGTGCAGCCATATCAAAGAGCCCGGCTGTTCCGTTAAGGATGCCGTTAACGCAGGTGAAATACCCGGAATGCGATATGAATGCTACAAAAGGATTTATGAGGAGTTGAAGGAACTGTATGAAAAAAGATACGAGTAACGGAATAATTATTGCGCCTTCCATCCTGTCGGCCGATTTTTCGCGGCTTAAAGATGCTCTTGATATGATAAAGGAATCAGGGGCGGACTGGGTTCATGTTGATGTAATGGACGGGCATTATGTTCCGAACATAACGATAGGTCCTCCGGTTGTTGAATGCCTGCGCAGGGCGACCGACATGTTCCTTGATGTCCATCTTATGATAGAGGAGCCGGATAAATTCATACCCGACTTTGTTTCAGCCGGCGCTGACCTTTTGACCGTTCACGTCGAAGCGTGCACTCACCTGAACCGCACAATTCAATTGATCAAGGAATGCGGAGTTAAAGCGGGAGTATCGCTCAATCCGGCGACTCCGATTACAAGCATCGAATACCTTCCCGATTCCGTCGACATGATCCTTTTAATGACGGTGAACCCGGGTTTCGGCGGACAGTCATATATTCCACAGATGACCGGGAAGATAAGAAAGCTTCGTGAACAGATTGATCGTGACGGCAGGAGCATAGACATAGAAGTAGACGGCGGGATCAGCACGGACAATATAAAAGAGGTTACATCGGCGGGAGCCAATATTATAGTTACGGGTTCGGCCTTTTTTCATGCACCCGATCCCGCGTTGTTCATAAAGCAGCTGAGAGATTTATCGGCGTTTGGTTCGCAGGGAGAAAAATAATGAACGTTTTGATCATTGGAAACGGGAGCTTTGAACCGGGAAGCGTCTTTATCGAAACAGTAGAGCTGTCGGATTTGGTTGTCTGTGCCGACGGCGGCGCGCGCCATTTATATGCTTTGGGAATAAAGCCCGATGTGCTTGTCGGCGATTTTGATTCAATTCCCCGCGATATTCTTGAAGAGTATAAAAAAGCCAACGTGGAAATTATTAAGTATCCTGTCCGGAAAGACATGACGGATGTGGAGCTCGCGATTGAATGCGCCGTAAGCCGAGGCGCGTCGCGCATATTTATTTTTGGTGCTTTCGGAACAAGAATTGATCATACCCTTTCAAACCTGCATCTTTTGCACCGGCTTTTGGATTCAGGTATAGAAGGGGTTCTTTTTGATGAAAAGAATGCTGTTTATCTTATTGATGACCAAATAAAGATAAAAAGAAGGGAAAATCATAAATTGTCTTTGCTGCCGGCCGCTCCGGTTGTTGAAGGAATTTATACCGAAGGGCTCGCCTATCCGTTGAAGGACGCGGTAATGAAGGTGGGAACGACTCTCGGAATAAGCAACGAATTTACGTCGGATGAAGCCTCGGTAAGCATACGAAAAGGCCGGCTGTTTATTATTGTTTCAAGGGATTGATAAAACGCTTGTATAAATACGATATCCCGGGAGGTTTGGCGTGAATAAGGCACATCAGGATATGGGAGAAAAGAAAATTCCGGCGCTGCTTCTGGAACTTTCACTGCCGGCGACTGTCGGAATGCTTGTAAATGCCCTGTATAACCTGGTCGATACGATTTTCGTAGGCAAGGGTGTTTCAAGCAACGCTATAGGTGGATTGACCGTAGCGATGCCTCTTCAGATGATCATTACGGCATTCGGCTTTTTAGTAGGTGTAGGATCGGGTTCTCTCGTTTCACGGAGCCTTGGAGCCGGTGATAATGAACGCGCGTACAGGGCGGCCGGAAATGCGTATATGTCGGTTACAATTATAGCTGTAACAGCCGTTGCGATAGGTTTCCTGTTCCTCGACAATTTCCTGATTCTTTTCGGCGCGACCGAAACTCTTTTGCCGTACGCGAGGGAGTATTTATCCATTATTCTGATAGGAAGCGTCTTTTTCATATTAACGTTGTGTTCAAACAATATTATACGCGCGGAAGGAAACGCGAGAATGGCAATGCTCATCATGATTTCCGGTGCAGTAATAAACATCGGCCTTGACGCGCTGTTTATATTTGCTTTCAGGATGGGTATCGCGGGCGCCGCATGGGCAACAATTATATCGCAGTTTTGCTCGTTTCTCATTGCCGTATGGTATATGGCAACGGGAAGAAGTTCGATAAAAATCGGGCTGCGTCATTTCAAGCCGGACTTTAGTGTATTGAAAGAGATTTTCGGCGTCGGCACCGCAGCGTTTATCCGTCAGACTTCGGGAAGCGTGGTTTCAATAGTTGTGAACAACGCTTTAAAAATATACGGTGGAACGGATGCGATAAACGTTATAGGCATATTTAACAGGCTCAGCATGTTCATGCTTATGCCCGTGTTCGGAATCGTGCACGGAATGCAGCCCATTATGGGTTACAATTACGGCGCAAAAAAACCGAAGCGCGTTATGGAGGTTCTTAAGCTGAGCATGATTTCGGCGACGGTAATCACTGCGATTGCCTGGGCAATGTCGATGTTTATACCCGACTTTTTACTGTCGCTTTTCGTAAGGCCGGAAGAGAAGGAAGTCATACTGTCTATCGGGGTACCGGCGCTGCGGACGCTTATGTCGGTTGTGCTGATAGTCGGGGTCCAGATTGTAGGTTCGGCGATGTTCCAGGCTTTGGGCAAGGCAATCCCTTCCATTGTTCTTGCTTCGATGAGGCAGATAATCCTGCTGATCCCGATGGTTATAATACTTTCTAAAATCGCGGGAATAACAGGGGTATGGATTTCGTATCCCGTTTCCGATGTTATATCGGTCTTTATTACCGCAGTATTGGTGCTGCGTGAGCTGAAAATTATAAGGAAGGATATTATCGAGCAGCCTGCTGCAGAGCTGCAATAACCGGCTGACGTATATGTGCCTCTTTCAAAAAAACAAAATCTAAAATCCGACGTTCCGTCATAATATATAAACGGAAGCATTAAATCGTGGAGAGCAGCCTTGCGTAAATGTTTTATTCTTTCGATAGACGGCGGCGGGATCAGAGGCATAATTCCGTCGATCTTCCTTGCGTCCCTGAAAGATATGCTGCAAAAGAGGAATATTAACGAGCCTTTCCACCGGATATTCGATTTGATTGCCGGGACATCAACGGGCGGTCTCATTGCTCTTGCCCTTAGCGTACCTTTATATAAGAAAGATGGGAATATTTACGATCCGGACGGCGGCGTAAAACCTCAAAACCTTCCGCTTTTGTATGAAACGCTGGGCAGCGTAGTTTTCCCCGGCGGCACGCATAAAGCAATCAAGGTCATAAGACAGCTTTTTACAAGCAAATACAGCTCGGAACCGCTCAGGAAAGTATTGTACGATATTTTCAAAGAATGCAAGGTTAAGCAGGCTTTGACCAATTTGCTGATTACATCGTTTGATATGAAAACAATGCAGCCTGTGTTTATTAAAAAAAGACCTGCCTTTGCGGGAGGAGATGAAGACCAGGATTTCTTTATGACGGATGCCGCGTTGTCAACGTCGGCCGTACCGACGTATTTCTCGCCGGCATATGTGAATAGCCTCGGGCAGAACGGTACGGATTTCTGTCTTGTCGACGGCGGGATTTTCTGCATTAACCCTTCGCTCAGTGCGCTTATCGAGGCCCGCAAGATATACCGGTGCGATGAATATGTAATTCTTTCACTCGGTACGGGTATAAGAACGGAGCAGTATAAAACCGAATCCATCAAAAGATGGGGGTTTTTCAACTGGATAGCGCCGTGGCTTAACGTCCCGCTTATAACGGCCGTCGGGGACGGGCAGAGGATCAGCACGAACCATATGCTGAAAAAGCTGCCGAAAGTGAACCTGTACAGATTTGACATTAATCTTGACAAGGGAAAAGGAGCAATGGACGACGGGAGTGATGAAAACCTGAACTACCTACGCGATAAAGCGTATGAAATGCTTTATCTGCACGATGAAGCTGCAAAAAACCTCGTGCGGGAGATAGCGCAGGCATGACCGCATCTATACGGTAACGCCCTTGCCTACAATTAACGGCCAGTTCGGGTCGCCGTTAAGCTGTTTCCCAAGGCTTATGATCACATTTTTATCAAGTATGCAGTTATCAAGCGACGCGTTCTCACCCACAATCGAGCCCTGCATAATTATGCTGTTTTTAACTGCCGCCCCTTTTTTGATTTTAACACCCCTGAATATGATGCTGTTTTCGACATGGCCTTCAATTATACAGCCGTCAGCTATGATTGAGTTTTTTACGACAGCTTCCTCATTATACTTCGCGGGGGGTTCGTCCTTTACCTTTGTAAAGATTTTGCCGTTCTTAACAAACAATTCGTACCGGACTTCGGGGTTCAAAAGCTCCATGTTGGCGCGGTAATACAGCTGGATTGTCGTTAATGGCCTCCAGTATCCTTTGAATTCATACGCGTATAGGCGCAGTTCGTTGAGCTTTTTTATCAATATGTCTTTTACAAATTCGAAATAACCGTGCGCAGCGCTTTCTTCAAGAAGCGAGATCAGCAGTTTCCTCTTTAAAATATAAATGCCCATGGAGGCAAAATTGCCTTTCGGGTTTAGCGGTTTTTCCTGGAAATCAATAATGCGCTGTTCGCTGTCCCTTTCGATTATCCCGAGGTGCGTCAGTTCTTCCTGGCTGAAATCATGCATATACCGGCATGCTATTGTGATATCCGCATCCTTGTCGACATGCTGCTCGAGCATATCATTGTAAATCATGTTGTAGACTGCGTACCCCTGGTTTATAACGACAAATTCCTCATTGCTGCGTTTAAGAAAGGTAATGTTGCTGTACATTGCGTCGGCCGTTCCCCTGTACCACCCGGAACTGTATTCGGACAGGTACGGAGGGAAGATAAAAAGCCCGTCGTTTTTTCTGTCGAGATCCCATTCCTTTCCTGAACCGAGGTGATCCATCAGTGAGCGAAAGTTGTACTGGGTTGGTATGCCTATATTGCGAATCCCCGAATTTACCATGTTTGAAAGCGCGAAATCAATCGCCCTGTATTTTCCGCCGAAAGGCACCGCCGAGATTGAGCGTTCGAGCGATAATTCCTTCAGCCTGTTGTTCTTTCCTCCCGTTAATATTATCCCCATAGTGTTATGCACCGTACTCATCTCCCTTCATTATGAATGAACCCGATGGAATTTCGGAAGATGTGAAATCATCTGCGGTAACATGGTTGTCAATAGCGACATTGCAGCCTATAACCGTATTGTCGGGTATATATGAGCAGGAACCGATTACGGTTATTTCGGTCTGGTAAACCTTGCTGTTATACCTGCTTTCGGCAAATTCGCCCACGCCCGTTGCGACGTTCGAGCCTATCGTTGTTTTTTCGCCGACAATTGTGCGGCGAATATGCGAGCATGATTTTACAACACTGTTCGACATTATAATTGAGTCTTCAATGAGCGCGCTTTTTTCAATGACGACGCCCGGGAAGATGACGGAATTCCTGACATGCCCGTATATCATGCAGCCTTCCGCGATAATTGATCGGGTGACATGGCCGGTATCGCTTATATAATGCGCGGGTTTTACAGGGTTAGGCGTATAGATTTTCCAAAACGGATCAAACAGGTTGAATTGAGGAACCCTTGTTACAAGATCCATGTTCGATTCCCAGTATGACTGGATTGTCCCGACATCCCGCCAGTATCCCGAAAACGGATATGCCCATATACTCCTTTTTTCCTGCACAAGCATCGGTATAATGTTTTTGCCGAAGTCATGCTCGGATTGTTCGTTCTGGTGATCCGAAACAAGGAGTTCTTTAAGTACCGGCCATTTGAACAGGTAAACGCCCATCGACGCGAGCGTACTTTTCGGATTTGCCGGTTTTTCCTCGAATTCGTATATTTTGCCGTCATCCGTGGTGCTCATTATTCCATACCGGCTTGCTTCTTCGGGCTTGACGTTTATTACGGAAATAGTGGCATCGGCGTTGTTTTTTTTGTGAAAGTCCAGCATCAGCGAGTAATTCATTTTATATACATGATCTCCGGAAAGAATAATAACGTTTTCGGCACCCTGCTCTTCAACGTAATGAATATTCTGGTACACCGCGTCGGCGCTGCCGGAGTACCATTCGCCCTTATGCTGTTTTGTAAACGGGGACAGTATCGTTACGCCGCCGTTCATCCTGTCCAGGTCCCACGGCTTTCCAATCCCTATATGATGGTTCAACTGAAGCGGCCGGTACTGCGTAAGTACACCGACTGTATCGATCCCGGAGTTTATGCAGTTGCTCAGGGTAAAATCAATAATGCGGTATTTCCCGCCGTACAAAACAGCGGGTTTAGCAAGAAGTTTCGACAGGACCCCAAGCCTGCTTCCTTCTCCCCCGGCTAAAATAAGGGCTATTATTTCTTTCGCCATTTTATCTCTTGCCTTCCTTCTTTATTAACGCGATAGTTAATATTTGATTCGCTAAGCGCCAAATCCGTAAGCTTCCGGTTATCATTGTGCGCCGGTCCGGAATCAAATATTATCCTGTGTAAACGTGCGGTGATTTGCCTGCCGAATCATATTTATATTACTGCTCATTAAATAAAATGCCCTTATTTATTAAAAAATAAAAATAAACAAAATAATTATTGATTTACCAGGGCAAAATTTGTTATAATTAAGCTAAAGTCAAAGATAGTCAAAGTCGATGGAGGATAATCAATGCAGTACAGGGACTACTATAAAATCCTTGGCGTTGATAAGAACGCGACGCAGGACGAAATAAAAAAAAGCTACCGTAAGCTTGCGAAGAAATATCATCCCGACGCGAACCCCGGCGACAAAAAGGCCGAAGAGAAGTTTAAAGAGGTCAATGAAGCTTACGAGGTTTTGGGTGATCCGGAAAAGCGCAGAAAGTATGACCAGTTCGGCGTAAACTTCAGAAACGGCATGGATTTTGATCCGTCCCAGTTCAGGCATTATCAATATAGAACAACGCACAGCGGTTTCAGTGACTTTTTTAATATGTTTTTCGGCGACGGCGGGATAGATCTCGATGAGCTTTTCGGCAGCATGCGCGGGTTCAATACGGGTTTTACGGGCGGACAGCGCAGCTTCCGCGGCGACGATATAGAAGCCGAGATGCATATAACGCCGGAGGAAGGAATGGCGGGAAGTGAAAAAACTTTCAGCATCCGGACGGAATCCGGTGTAAAGACGCTTACGGTAAAAATACCACAGGGAATTCCCGAAGGCGGAAAGATCAAGCTTGCTGGCCAGGGCAACCCCGGAATAGGCGGCGGCCCGAACGGCGACATGTACATTGTAATACGATTTAAGGAAGGGAAATATAAGCTTGATGGGAACGACCTGATTCAAAAGGCGGATGTATACCCGTGGGTGGCTGCCCTTGGGGGAGAAATAAAGGTATCGGCTCCCGACGGGCAGATGCTTGTAAAAATACCGCCGGGCATACAAACCGACCAGAAAATACGCATTTCGGGCAAGGGTTACGGGAAACCCGGCGGCAAACGCGGTGATTTGTATATACTGATCAAAATAGTGAATCCGAAAGTATTGACCGCCGAGCAGCGGAGACTTTACGAGATGTTGAAAAATACATGATAACCGCAGCGGTCATTATGATTTGTACGCATTTATGCTGATGACAAAATTGTTCTGACGGATACTTGGAGGGAGCGAAAATATGAAATTCGAGAAATTTACCGATAAGGCACAGGAAGCTGTTGTCCAGGCACAGCAGCTTGCAATAAAATATGACCACCAGCAGGTTGACGGTGAACACCTGCATCTGGCGCTTATCGATCAGGAAGATGGACTGATACCGAAACTTGTGCAGTTATGCGGCGCCGATCCCGGGTTTTTGAAAAGGGATCTGGAGCAGATCCTGGACAAGCTGCCGAGGGTTTATGGCACCGCTGTTGATAATGTTTACGCTACGAGGCGCTTTAACCAAATACTCATAAAAGCCGAAGATGAGGCAAAGCGTTTCAAGGATGAGTATGTCAGCGTCGAGCATATTTATCTTGTAATGCTTGCCGAAAGGAATACTCCGTCAAGCCGGCTGTTTGCAGTCTACGGAATCGACCGGGAAAAACTGCTGTCCGCGCTTACCAAAGTACGCGGCGGCGAAAGGGTGACGAGCAAAAACCCCGAGGAAGGGTACGAAGCGCTTCAGAAATACGGCCGCGATCTTGTTGAACTTGCAAGGAGCGGCAAACTTGATCCGGTAATAGGAAGGGATCAGGAAATCCGCCGTGTCATACGCATTCTTTCACGCCGTACGAAAAACAACCCCGTTTTGATCGGCGAGCCGGGTGTGGGTAAAACCGCGATAGCGGAAGGGCTTGCACAGAGAATACTGAAAGGCGATGTTCCGGAAGGTCTGAAAGACAAGACCATATTCGCGCTTGATATGGGTGCGCTGATAGCCGGGGCTAAATTCAGGGGAGAGTTTGAGGAGCGGCTGAAGGCGGTGCTGAAGGAAATCGCGCAGTCGGAAGGCCGCATAATACTGTTTATTGATGAGCTTCACACGATTGTCGGGGCAGGCAGGACCGACGGCGCGATGGATGCCGGGAATATCCTGAAGCCGATGCTTGCGCGCGGTGAACTTCACTGCATAGGCGCGACAACATTGGATGAATACCGAAAATATATCGAAAAAGACGCCGCTCTTGAAAGAAGGTTCCAGCCGGTTATCGTGGATCAACCGACGGTTGAGGATACGATATCAATTCTCAGAGGCCTTAAGGAACGGTTTGAAATACATCACGGCGTGCGCATTACCGACAATGCGATTATCGCGTGCGCGGTTTTGTCAAACCGGTATATAACGGACCGTTTCCTTCCGGATAAAGCCATAGACTTAATGGATGAAGCGGCTTCAATGCTCCGCATGGAAATTGACAGCATGCCGTATGAACTTGATGAAATAAACCGCAGGATAATGCAGTACGAGATAGAGCTCCAGGTGCTGTCCAAAGAGGAAGACAAAGCGTCGAAAGAAAGAATGGAGCTGATAAGGCAGGAGATCCAGCGGCTTAAGGAAGAGGCCGACAACATGAAAGCTCAGTGGGAGATGGAAAAGAGCTTTATCCGGAAGGAAAAAATGCTGAAAGAGGAAATAGAGCAGGTTAAACGCGACATTGAAAAAGCGGAACGGGAATATGATCTTGAGACGCTTGCGAAATTGAAACACGGGAGGCTTCCCGAACTTGAAAAAGAAATGGAGGAATATAAAAGACGCCAGGCAAGTCTTGACAGGCAGCTATTGAAAGAAGAGGTGACGGAACAGGAAATAGCCGAAATCGTTTCGAAATGGACGGGCATTCCTGTAACAAAACTTGTTGAGGAAGAGAAGGAAAAGCTGCTGAACCTTGAAAACCTGCTGCATAAGCGTGTTGTCGGTCAGGATGAAGCCGTCAGGGCCGTGTCCGACGCGGTATTAAGGGCGCGTGCCGGTTTAAAGGATCTCAGAAAGCCGATAGGCTCATTTCTTTTCCTCGGTCCTACGGGCGTAGGAAAGACCGAACTCGCGAAAGCGCTGTCGGAAGCCCTTTTTGACAGTGAGGAAAACATGATCCGGATAGATATGAGCGAGTATATGGAGAAACATTCGGTAGCGCGCCTTATCGGAGCGCCTCCGGGATATGTGGGATATGAGGAGGGCGGCCAGCTCACCGAAGCCGTACGCCGCAAGCCGTATTCGGTTATTCTTTTTGATGAAATAGAAAAAGCCCATCCGGATGTGTTCCATGTGCTGCTTCAGCTTCTCGACGACGGCCGTCTTACCGACAGCCAGGGAAGAACGGTAAACTTCAAGAACACCGTCATTATTATGACATCAAATATCGGCAGCAGCATTCTTCTTGAAGCTATTTCCGAAAACGGGGAAATTCCCGGGGATGTTAAGGATGCCGTTATGGATCAGTTGAAGGCTCATTTCAGACCGGAGTTTTTGAACCGTATTGATGAAGTCGTTTTGTTCAGGCCTCTCGGAAGGGACGACATGTATAAAATTATCGACCTGATACTGAATGAGCTTAGAATGAGGCTGCAGGAGAGAAGGATAGGTCTTGACATAACGGAAAAGGCAAAGGATGTAATACTGGAAAGATCCTATTCACCCGCGTACGGTGCTAGGCCGCTGAAGCGCTATATTCAGAAAATTGTCGAAACCGAGATTGGCAGAAAAATCATATCCGGTGAAATCCGCGACGGAAATACGGCGGTTATTGACGCGGCGAATGGAGAACTCGTTTTTGATGTAAAAAACCTCCCGCTGTGACAGCGGTTTATCATAGATATGCAGCCCTCAATTCATTTTTATGGATTGGGGCTGCATTTTTAAGCCTTTTAACCGGATCAAACAGTCTAATCAGTTCATTGACATGTTCTATTCCGATATTTCGCCGGCTTTCTTTAAAGAAACTTTTGTCAGAACAGGTCCAATCAATTCATAAACAAAAGTAGCTGATAAAACAACTGTACGAATAGACTGGGCATACATCGGCAGGCTCTGTGAAGCGATTAATGAAAGCCCGATGGCAACACCGGCTTGCGGTATCAAGGTCAGCCCAAGATATTTTCTGACCGCGGCGGGAGCTTTTGTAACTGCCGAACCCAAATATGAACCAAGAACCTTTCCGATAAACCTTGCAACAATGTATACAATTCCGATAAAACCGAGTTCAGGCAATATTGAAATATTCAGATCGGCTCCTGAAACTACAAAAAACATAAGATAAATCGGTGATGTCACTCTGTCAGCCAATGAAAAAACAGATTCCGCACTGTCGCTTATGTTAACCAGTACTGCTCCCATGCTCATACATAACAGCAGTGGGGAAAGATTTATCATAGACGCAATTGCGGATGCAAAAAAGACAAAACCTGTAGTAATTATCAGACGGTTCGAATCCTTTTTGAAATACTTAAGGGGAACGGTAAAGAGAAGTCCTAATAAAGCCCCTGATACCAGTGAGCCTGCGATTTCAATAATTGGCATGGCTATCGACATTACTGTCGAGGATTCTCCGGGATGCTGCATTGTATTTACAACTGCGGTTGAAAGTCCAAACAGAATAATGGCTACCGCATCATCTATTGCCACAACACTTAAAAGCGATTCGGTCACGGGGCCTTTTGCGTTGTATTGTTTTATTACCATTACTGTTGCTGCCGGAGCAGTAGCTGAAGCGATAGCGCCCAGGAGAAGCGCAATTTCAAATTCAACACCAATAATAATCAGTGATACTGTCACGAGAATCGCAGCAAGCGATGCGGCAACAACTGCAATAACAATAACCATGGTCCCTACTTTCTTCAGGTAGGAAAGCTTGAATTCGGAGCCGATTGAAAAGGCTATGAATGCCAAAGCCATTTCAGATACAAGTTCCAGAGCGGTAACCATGTCAGCCGATAATATTTTTAAACAATAAGGACCAAGGATTATCCCTGCAAGAAGATATCCGGTAACATTAGGCAATTTAAAGAGTTTTACTGCGCGGCCGAAAATTAACCCTGATAATAAAATCAAAGCCAAATAAAACAAAGTTGTCAGTTCCATATTCTTATTTCTCAATCCCTTCTGAAAAAGAAACAGGTAAAGTAAACAGAACTGCCGTGTCGGGTTTGGATAAGTCGCCGATAACTTCGTGGATGACATTTCGGGCTGTTTCCACCTGTTTATCATTTAATACGATAAAGATTGTTTTGCTTTCCTTTCGATCTGAATTTATATTTATCAGGAATGAGCCGAAAATCGGTTGATATTCCATATGGCTTGCCAATTCCTTTATCATTCCCGTGCTGTTTATAATTGTAGCGCCTGTTATGCCATTGTTCATAAATCCTTTTAGAAGATCATCAAGTTTTTCCACCTGGTTTAGTACCAGCACCAATAACTGCACCTATGACACCCCCGCTCTTTAAATTAATTGAAATCGACAATTATACATAATACTAC
>JAAYXD010000219.1 GCA_012516065.1 Clostridiaceae bacterium | reverse complement strand
GAGAAATGTAAACTCGAATAAATTATTTTAATGATCAAAAAGGGGGCGTGCCGACCCCTTTGTTACAGCATTTATACGTTATGCTGCAAAGCCCTCTGGCTTTAGAAACTATTAACTACCTGCAGCCGAATTTATAGATCGTTGTATGGTTATACTGCTCTCCCGCTTTCAAAACAGGCGAGGGGAAATGCTTATGTTTCACTGCGTTCGGGAAATACTGAGTTTCAAGGCAAACCGCTCCCCATTTATCGTACCGTACTCCACCCTTGCCCGTTACCGGACCTGCCAGGTTATTTGACGTATATAACTGGACGCCGGGCTTTGTCGTGAACACATCCATCTTGCGGCCGCTTTTCGGATCGTACAATTCGGCAATCCATTCGAGTTTTCCGATTTCTTTATTTAACACAAAATTATGATCGTACCCGCCGTTGAACAACATGGTGTCATCCCCCGGCTGAGGCTCCGGTTTTATTCGTTTTCCCTGCCTGAAATCCATTACAGTTCCGGTTACATCTTTAATTTCCCCGGTAGGTATGCACTCTTCGTTGCTAACCGTGTACTTGTCGGCATTGATTTTCAGCCAGTGGTCCATAACGTTTCCGCTGCCGTGGCCGGCAAGGTTGAAATATGTGTGGTTCGTAAGGTTTATTATCGTATCCGCGTCAGAAACAGCGTTATAGTTAATGACCAATTCGTCGTCATCGGTAAGGGTATAAGTCACCGTAACGTCAAGGTTTCCGGGATAGCCTTCTTCACCGTCAGCGCTCCTGTAAAACAGCTTTATCGAAGACTCATTGCAGTCTACGACATCCCACAGTACCTTGTCAAATCCTTTCCCACCACCGTGAAGATGGTTATTGCCGTCATTTTTCATAAGCGTGTATATTTTACCGTTCAGTTCAAAAGAAGCACCTTCAATCCTGTTCGCGTGCCTACCGATAATTGCCCCGAAATACGGGCTGCTGTTTATCAAATAGCCTTCAATATCATCGAACCCGAGAACAATATCGTCAAATTTCCCGTTTTTATCGGGTATGTATAATGAAACGACAATGCCTCCATAGTTTATAATTTCAGCTTTTATTCCGTTTTTGTTCTGAATAGTGTAAGCATTTACCGTGCCGCCTGCGGGCGTTTTTCCGAAAACCCTGTTTCCCATATCAATACCTCCGCATTTATTTATCTTTTTCTACTATTATACAGTAATCAAAGCAATTGAGAAAGTGGCCTGAAAAGTATAAATCCACGCATTTTAATCACAACACTCTTATAACTGCCGGAAATTACCGAATAATATATTTGGAAATCGGAATTCAGGGCAATTTCTTTATTGCCGCGCAGACCTCCGATATTGATTCTCAGTCTGCCTGTTCCGTAATTTATAACGTGGGTTGGTGAAAGTAATGGCGAAAGAAATAGAAAGAAGATTTTTAGTGAAAAACACATCATTCAGGGAAAAATCAACCGGCATCCTGTACAGGCAGGGTTACCTTTCGACCGATCCGAAAGCGGTCGTCCGGGTACGAACTGCCGGCAATAAGGCGTTTATTTCGATAAAAGGCGCCCGCAGCGGAATTTCACGTTCGGAGTTCGAATACGAGATACCTTTTGAGGACGCGGATGAAATAATGCGTGATTTATGCAAAAAACCAATCATCAAAAAATACAGGTATATGATAAACTATAAAGGTTACACATGGGAAATCGACGAATTCCTCGATGAAAACGAAGGATTGATTATTGCCGAAGTCGAATTGGAATATGAGGAAGAACCGTTTCCAAAACCGGATTTTATCGGTGAGGAAGTAACCCATGATTCCCGGTACCTTAACTCAAACCTCGTAAACCACCCGTATAAAACGTGGTAAAACCGGACTTGTTTTTACTTATTTGATTGATTATGGAGATACGCGGTTGTTACAATAATACAGCATACTAAAAACAGATGGTTTATTATTGCCCTGCCGTGGTAGAAATCAAATATATTTTAAATATTTACCGTTCGAGACTAAGTAAACTTATTCAAAGGCAGCACAGAATAAACGGAAAATAAGCCCGGGGCATAACCCGGTAAAAATATGAATAACAAAAGCAAACAATGCTTACAACAGCTTATAAAGAGGTGCATAATGAAAAAATACATATATATACTGTTACTTGTTTTTTTATTGCCTTTTTTGTCACGTGAAAGCCGTTACGTTTCCTCTCAGGGAATAACGGATTTGAACAGTGAAGCCGCTCTTCAGTCAGCAACACAGCTTGCCGTGCAATCGGTAAATGTATCGTATGCTTCACATGCATCGGAAGCGTCGGTCGTTTATAAATTAACGAACGAGGCGCCGGAAGCCTTGTCAGGCGATACCCCAACACAGGAAACTCAGCCGGGTACTGTTCCGACACCGCAAGTCTCACTGAACCTTGCGCAAATTCCGGAAGCTTTGCCAACAGTCATCCCGGCACCGGCAGTTTCACCAAGCGCCGCTCCGACACCGGAAGCCTCTCCGAGCCATACTCCGACACCGGAGAAAAATGTCGAAATCATATATCCTATTAATTCTTTTAGTGATACAGGCAGCATATGCCTGACATTTGACGACGGCGGAAATAAAAAAGCCGTGGAAAAAGCGCTTGAAGTCCTTAAGCGGCATGATGTAAAATGCACTTTTTTTGTTGTGGGAAAATACATGAAAGCCCATCCGGAACTTTGGAAGCAGGCAGCAGAGGACGGGCACGAAATTTGCAACCATACGCAGAACCACAAATGGCTTTCGGACCTAAACGATGAAGGTGTTAAAAAAGAGATTCTGGACTGGGAAACCACTGTTGCCGAAATTTTAGGCGAAGATTATCTTAAAAAAATGAAGCAGGAATACCCGTATCTTCGCATTCCGTACAATGCGGGCGGCAACAGCAAAAGGGTTTTAAGGATTATCGCGGAATCAGGATATATACCGATAGGATGGAATATAGAAACCTATTATGCGATTATAAGGCACCATGATACGTCAACGGAACCCGTTGAAAATATAGCCGGTGAGGTCGCTGCCCACGTTACAAAAAGGGCAAAGGGCGGATCCATTGTTCTTCTTCATTTTAACATGTATGACGTTTACAGGCTTGATGAAATCATATCATCAATTAAAGCAAAAGGCTTAACGATGAAATCGCTGTCTGAAGCCGATTTATAAGCATGACTGACAAAAAACACGGATATTTCCCGCTGCATGTGTTTTTGCGTCCGGCTTATAACTCGACGCCGGAAAACTTTCAAATTCATAACCCTTGCCCGAATGGACCGCATATAGTATCTTATTTTTAGAATTATTTATCGCGGTGCGGGGTCACTGTTTCTTCACGGCACATATTCAGG
>JAAYXD010000218.1 GCA_012516065.1 Clostridiaceae bacterium | reverse complement strand
TTATAAAGGAGGTATCGGATTTGACAAACGAAGAGAAAATCATCATCGCAACTATAAGCTGCATTGAAAAATACGGCATTGACAGGACGACGATCAGGAAAATCGGCCAGGAAGCAGGAGTAAACAGCGCAGCGATCAACTATTATTTCAGGAGCAAAGACACGCTTATCAGGCGGGCACTGGAAATTGCGCTTGATAATGCATTCGATATGGAGAACTTTAAGGACAGCGTTGGCCTTCCGATCAACGAGCGCATCATTTCGGTCATGGAAGGCATGACCGTTGGTTCAATAAAATTTCCGAACCTGACGCGTGCGTTGATATCGGGTCTTTTGACAACAACCGATGGCGATGCCCCGGTTGTCAGGAAACTCCACGGGTTTCTCGACACGCTGCGGGACGAGATCATAAAAGCCCGGCCGGAAAAAAGCGGTGCCGAAATAAAAAGGCTTCTCATGCAGCTGTCATGTGCGACCTTCTTATTCCCGGGTATTTACCAGCAGTTTTTTAAAGGCTTTCCTGAAATCGACCTGACCGATGATGAGACGAGAAGCGAGTATATCCGGGATCTCGTAAATAAACTTTTATAAAAAGGAGTGGAAACAGTGAAAAAACACTGCGGCTTGTTAATTAATCTTGCCGGAATCGCCGGTTCGGCGCTTATTTTTTTCATTGGCTGGGAATACAATATCCCGGCTGCGGTATGGATTGCATTCCCGCTGCTTATTTACTCCTTCAGGCATGCAGATAAATGGTACAAAACGCTTTTTTTCATTCCCATCATGGTTATCGCGCGGTTTTTCAGCATCAACGGCGGATGGGACATGGGGCTTCCTCTGACCGTGACATTCGCTGTTGTAGTCTGTCTACCGCTTATCCTGTCGCTTTACCTCGACAGGATCATTTCCCGCAGGATGGGATTGTTTCCGGCAATGTTCGTATTCCCTGTTACATACGTTGTTTTTGACTATCTGCTCACATTTGCGAACCTCGGCATGACATTTTCCATTGCGTACAGCCAGTGCACTTTCCTGCCGCTCGTTCAGTCGGCGTCACTCTTCGGCAGTTGGTTTGTCGAATTCGTTGTGCTGTGGTTTGCGCCTGTGATCGTGCTCGCGTTTGAGAATATCACACAGCTTGAAACAGTAAAGAAACCGCTTGCCGTATTTGGCATTGTACTTGCTTCCGTCATGGTTTTCGGGTGGGTGCGGCTTGCGTTTGATAAGCCGAAGAGCCCGACTGTGCGCATCGCGTCGATAACCGAAGCCCACGACCGGGACTATTGGGCTATCACGGACGCAGGTACACCGGAAGCGGACGCGGAAACAAATAAGCCCATTATGGTGAAAATTCAGGATAACCTTTTTGCGTCGAGCCAGAGGGCTGCCGATTATGGGGCGAAGATAATCTTCTGGAGCGAAGGGAACTGCCCGATGTATGAGGACGATTTCGACGCGTTCATGGCAAGAGCCAGGTCGTTTGCGAAAGATAACGGCGTGTACTTTATGCCCGCTGTCGTAAATCTCCTTTATGGAGAGACAAAGAACATGAACCTGGCGATAATGATAAATCCTGACGGAGAGGTTGAATTCAGGTACGAAAAAACGATATCATGGTATCCGTCCGATTCGGACGGCGTTATTCCTGTCATTGACACACCATACGGCAGGCTTTCGACGGCTATATGTTTCGATAACGACTACCCGATGCTGGTTTCGCAGGCAAAAAACTCCGACATAATGCTAATTCCCGCGTTTGATACGAAGAAAATCGACGACTTCCATACCCGCGTGGCTTTTCTGCGCGGCATCGAAAACGGTTATTCCACGGTCAGGCAGTCAAATATGGGCTCAAGCATTTCGGCCGATTACCTCGGAAATACTCTGACGTATCAGAATTACTTCAGGACCGAAGACCGTGTTATGATAAGCGACGTGCCGGTACGCGGCAAAACAACGCTGTACGGTCTGACGGGTGAAATATTCCTCTGGCTCGACTTCGCCGCTTTTGCTGCCCTGATTGTTTATTATTTTATTCTAAGGAAGCGTACACAGGTGGAGATTTCATACTGAATCGCCGACAGTCAGTAAGAGCCGGCCCTGACGGACCGGCTCTTATTGCGTCAATCTCATTTTGTCATCAAAAGCGTCAACTGTTTTTAGGCTGCAAACTGTGGTATAATAACCTCACCCGTTACCGAAATCGAAGATTTCGAACGGGTAAAGCGGCAACGAACGCAGAAAATGCAATGGGTCTTACTTTCGGCTCGGTTACCAACCTGACTGCCGGTCAATATGTCACGATTACCACGGTAATGACCATAAGCATAATGGTTGGAATTTGGCTCGTACCGCTCGTAGCCAAAAAGGTTCTTGGTGGTATGATAAACCTTGAAAAACGTGACAGGAAATGGTCCGAAATTTTCTTCAACTCGATGTTTATCGGAATGATTTCCGCGTTCCTGGGTTATATATTCAGTGATGTGTCGAGCGTCTTTAAAGGCTCCACTGCAGGGCTTATACCCGTATGTGTTATGGCAGTGTCTGCCCTTGTCATGTGCCTCGTGGGTTTGGCTGTGAAAAAACTTAAGTATCAATGGCTTTCCGATTATGCGCTGCCGGTCAGCCTGGTACTTGGCATGGCAAGCGCTATTCCAATTACGGCATGGCTTGGTTAGGAGGGAGAACAATGAAGACGGTTTCTTATATAGATCGTGTGCATAAATGGGGAAAGGTTTGGAACTTCTCAATGCTGGGAATTATGCTCATGTATCCTGTAGCTGTGGGAATTATCTTCAAGGCTCTTCCCGATTCCAAAGGCTTGCTCCTCGGTCTTGTCGCCACTGCGCCTATGTACTGGGCCGTGGGAATAATTGAGACTTTCACTTTCATACCGATGCTCGGCGCCGGCGGCTCGTATCTTTCCTTTGTCGCCGGCAATATCTCGAACCTTAAGCTTCCCTGCGCGCTGAACGCTCTGGAACAGGCCGGAGTGAAAGCAAACTCCGAAGAAGGCGAGGTCGTATCCACAATAGCCATTGCCGTCTCAAGTATAGTTACAACACTGATTATTATTCTTGGTGTGATTCTTATAACCCCGCTGACTCCGATCCTCCAGGCACCGGTGCTCCAGCCCGCTTTTGCGCAGATGATACCTGCCCTTTTCGGTGGATTGGGCGTGGTTTTTATCTCTAAAAACTGGAAGATTTCCATAGCTCCGGTTGTTTTGATGCTTGTATTGTTCATATTTGTGCCTGCGCTGAATGCCGGGACGGTGGGAATTATGGTTCCGGTAAGCGTACTTTTCACTTTGGCTGTCAGCAGGCTCATGTATAAAAAAGGCATGTTGGATTAGGGAAGGAGGAAATAAATGGATGCACTTTACATTGTTTTTGCCGTAATTGCCGCTTTTATTGCGATAATCCTCATCAGGACTGCCATGTTCAAACCCCCCTTGGAGAAAACTAAAGAGCCTGAAAAAGTGAGCTTTGATGATGGAGCGGCCATATCCGCATTGCAGGAACTGGTACGCTGCCGCACCGTTTCCTTCTATGACTCGTCCCTCGAAGACGATTCTGAGTTTGAAAGATTTGTCGACCTGCTACCGAAACTTTATCCGGAAGTAGCCCGTGTTTGCACGCTGACGCGCCTTCCCGGCAGAGCTCTATTATTTAAATGGGAGGGCATTGAACACAGCGAGCCCACGATCCTTATGGCACATTACGACGTCGTGCCGGTTAATGAAGAAGGCTGGACAAAGCCTCCGTTTGACGCTGTTATCGATGAAAACGGAGTGCTGTGGGGCAGGGGATGCCTGGATACGAAGCTAACCGTGAACGGCATCCTGTTCGCCGCGAACCACCTTATTTTCCAGGGATTTAAACCAAAGCACGATATTTATTTTGCATTCTCCGGCGGTGAGGAGATAAACGGCCCCGGAGTGCCAAACATTGTGGACTGGTTTGAAAAGCAGGGAATAACGCCCGCTCTTGTGCTCGATGAAGGCGGTGCCGTCATTGAAAATGTATTTCCCGGGATCACCCGTCCCTGCGGCTTGATTGGCATTGCCGAAAAAGGTTTGTTGAATTTGGAGTTTCGTGTTTCTTCACCCGGAGGACATTCATCTGCTCCGGAGCCCCATACTCCCATCGGAATACTTTCCAGGGCCTGCTGCAGAGTGGAGAACCATCCGTTTAAGATGCATATCTCCGCACCGACGGCAGAAATGTTCGATACACTGGGCCGACATTCAACCTTTTTCTACCGCATGATTTTTGCTAATCTATGGTGCTTTCGCGGTATTCTTGACATGTTGGGCAAAAAGACCGGAGGAGATATGAATGCGATGCTGCGCACCACTGTGGCCTTTACGCAGGCGTCGGGAAGCCAGGCACCGAATGTCATCCCGCCTTCGGCTTCCTTTATAGCTAACATAAGGCTCAACCCTCACGATAACATAGACAGCGCCGTGGAATATATCAGAAAGGTTGTGGCTGACGAGAATGTGCAGCTTATCGTAGGTAAGGACGCGGATAACCCGAGTGTTATTTCGGAGACACGCTGCCCTGCCTGGGATAAGATTGCCGAAACTGTTCAGGAAACATGGCCGGATTGCATTGTAAGCCCGTATCTGATGGTTCAGTGCTCTGACAGCCGCCATTACGGCCGAATCTCGAATCATGTATATCGCTTCTCGGCCGCCGATATGAAAGCCGATGAGCTTAGCAGCATTCACGGCAACGACGAACATATCCGGGTTGAGGTGGCAAAACGCGCTGTGGAATTTTATATCAGACTTATCCGCAAATGCTGATACATGCGTCCGGTTTCACCGGACGCATGTTATAAAAAAAGCAGTATTTAAGTTGCTTGTGTATTAACGCTGTTTCAGCTTCTGCTGCGTTATGTGATGCATAGTATAATCAATATTGCGAGTGTTATTTGCACAAGAAATGTAAGCGTCAAACGCTGGCAGACAGCACTAAGATCTATCAGGCTTCTTACCGCCTAACCATTTATCAAAAGCATTGGAGATTTCAATCCTAAATTCTTCATCCGACAGGCCAAGGGCAGTTCCGCGTTCATACGCCAG